>JACKFU010000002.1 GCA_020632295.1 Candidatus Peribacteria bacterium | reverse complement strand
GAACGTGGTTTAGATCCACGCGTTACAAGCATTCATGCACTGGAATGTGTTATGCACGAACTTGATCCTGACAAGACCAGTATACATGCATTGGATTGCGCGAAGCACGGACTTGATCCGAATACTACAAGTATGGATGCTTTAGATAAGCACCTCGGAAGGAGTCGCCGATAATTCCTAAGTTTCACCGAACGAAGGATGTCATCCAATAACATGGTTTGAATGACCTCATTTTTCCTGCTGCCCTTTACACCTCCAAGCAATATATGTAGTAATCAGTTACGGCATCTCCACCACCAACTCTCACTTCCTGTACAATTTAAGTACGAAGAATGAGTAATACTCATGTTGCCAACGGCATAGTGCATAACGTACCTGATGACATGAAAAAGGTGTTACTTTCTCAGTCTGAATTGTTGATTAATTGGAACAATCTCACAGAGATAGCTCGGAATGAGTGGATTTGCTGGGTAACTATCGTAAAAAAAGATGAGACCAGAAAAGAACATATTGAACGCATGCGAGAAGATCTCTTAAACGGGAAAAAGCGACCTTGCTGCTGGCCAGGGTGTCCTCATCACAATCCAAAGGCAAAGAAATGGTTTAAATAAATATCAATAGTATTCATGCATCGATTCCAATCGTTTCGAATCCTTTCCACCACTACACTTCGTACACATACAGGCATGTATTACTTTTGCCAGATCGATCTACTTGCTGTTTCCCTTGCCAATTTTTGATACCAAACTGATATGAAATAACACGCGTACCCGGTGTAAGTTCCTTGAGAAATTTAGGGGTAAGTTTTTCATTAATAGTGTTAATAAGCGCGTAGGTGTAGATGGCATCTGCATCAGAAAGATTGTAGGTTAGTGCGTTGCCATGCACATAAGAGAGATTCTTAAGAGGCGATATCTTTTGCTGTATTACAGCAATCAAATACATGGGTAGAGCAAGTTCAATGCCGACAACGTTTGCTTGCGGATTATGCTTGGCAATGTACCTGCACACACGCCCATCGCCACTCCCAAGTTCATAAAAAACAGATCCATTCTTGAGTTTAAGATGTGTGTTAATGCGCGCAAAGTCTGCCCTACTTGTCGGAACCCATGGAGCTAGGCTTAGACCTGCTAACCCGATAGGTAGCAATAGCATAGCAATGATGAAGAGGTACACGGACATTAGTGCATTCTTTTTCGGAGCACCATCAAAAGCAGAATGAGGGCAGATGTTGTCAGTGCCATGAGTGGAATAGTCACGTAGCCATACATGTTTACATAGTAGTTTGAACAGGATGGCGCCTGTCCAGTGAAGTCACACGGGGCAAAAGCGTGGATGGCAGGAGCATCAGTTTTTTGCAGTATGTAGTGGAAGAGAGAAATTGGCATAGCAACGAGCGCCAGGGAAAGTGCATAGTCGGTAACAATGTCGTGGTGCTGACGCCAAAGCGCAATGCCGAGTACTATGACTTGAGGGAAGATGACAATGCGTTGATATACACAGAGTTCACAAGGTCTCATGCCAAACACTTCGGAATACGTCAGGCTACTGGCGGTAGCTACTACTGCTACAATAAATGCAAGCAAGGTGCTGTGATGTGCAAGCATCGAAAGATACGCATTTGTGTTTACCTTCGATACGAGCATGAGAACAACGGTGATGATTACAGCTATCTGCGCAGCAATAACAAGACCGGCGATAACGCTCGAAAAATAATAAGGATCTTGCAGGTAGAGTGACATGGAAAAATTGTAGCTATGTACATTGCAATTGCCAAACGTAGAACGAATTACTACAATGCTATCATGAAGAAATTTGTCATCCTTCTGCTACTTTTCGGGTTAACAGGGTGCAGTGATGAGCAAGGAGAAGAGAGTCGACTTAATGCTTCCCCACGCCATCATGAATGGGTAGAAGTGCAAAATGGTGAGAGGACGGTCCATACATGGGTGGTCTATCCTGAGCGCAGTGATAAAGCGCCATCAGTGCTCATTATTCATGAAAACCGCGGACTGAATGATTGGGCGCGCAACCTAGCAGATGAAATTGCTGAGGCAGGCTACATTGCCGTGGCTCCAGATTTACTTTCTGGCTTTAGCGAAGAATATGATCGTACAAGTGATTTTTCAGATGATGATGCCGCGCGCGATGCACTCTATCAGCTTAGCCCTGAGCAGGTGCAGTCAGATCTTCGGGCTGTCGCTGCTTATGCAAAATCGATTGATGCAAGCAACGGAAAACTCGCAACAGCAGGATTCTGTTGGGGTGGAGGGCAATCCTTTCAATTTGCGACACAGAGCGATGCTGCAGATGTCACGATGGTCTTTTATGGTACTTCTCCTGAGGAAGCAGAGGCATACGCAAACATTACGTCGCCTGTCTTTGGATTCTATGGAGGAAACGATGAACGAGTAAATGCAACGATTGCACCAGCAAAAGAAGCTATGAGTTCTGTGGGAAACGCCTATGACATACAGATCTACGATGGAGCTGGACACGCCTATATGCGCACTGGCGAAGATCCAGAAGGGGATCCAGCAAATATTGCTGCACGCAAAGCATCGTGGGAGCGCATGCAATCGATTCTCCGTGCATTGGAGAAGGATGGTTAAGAATACCCAATGCAGTGCTTACTGCTTGCGCGTAATGATGGTTAAAAAGCGCCCCTGTTGCTGGCCCGGGTGTCCTCATCGTGTGGTGGAATAATTAGCTTTTTTTTGCTATAATATGAAGATTATGAGTTCAGAGAGCAAACATACAACGGGACAGGTTTGGGTGATTCCCATTGCTGCAAGCTATGTTTGTATAGCTGTCCTTTGTATTACTTCAATTGTATGGGTGCGGTCTGAATGGAAAGTGCAAATAAAAAACACGCTACTTGCAGTTGCATCAAGTGCTGCATCACAGATTGATGCAGAGCTCATTGATGCCATTCATGATCGTTCAGATATGCATACATCTGCGTTTCAGGAGTTAGTCAGACGTTTGGAGGCAATACGAGAAACAAAAGGTATTTCCATACGCTATGTCTATATTCTTCGACAGACAGATGATCCGATGATGCTGCAATTTGTGGCGGATGCGGATTCGCTCCGTTCGACTGCAGAGCTTGATGTAAACAATAATGGAGAAGTGGATATGACTGAAGAGGCATCGTATCCCGGAGACACCTATGACATTACAGAGAATCCTGCATTACAACTCTATGCATTTCATCAGCCAATTACTGATGAAGATTTTACCATTGATCAATGGGGAAGACTGCTTTCAGGGTACGCACCTATTTATCGCTCAAATGGAGAAGTGGCTGCTGTGCTCGGTATAGATATAGAGTCGGAAGTATTTCGTGCACAACTCGAAAGAGCATTGCCACCGACATTGTTGATCATTATTGTCAGTGCAGGCTTAATGTTATTTTGTATTTCTAGTTATTCTATCATCCGTCGTTAAAGTATGCAGCGTAGAACACGCATGATTGTCATCGGCAGCATTCTCCTCACAGCGTATGCAGGATGGATGTACCAGGTTGTACCATGGCTTGAGCGTATTCCTGATAATTTTTATTACAGCTCCGATATTGTCTCCATAGATAATTTCTTCGATCACAATGCACAAGCATACGAAGGGCCCATTTACTCCAAGACACGATTCTACTACGGCATTTCTGGAAAAAAAGACAATGATGTACTACTGATACGGAATGTCTTCGACGTTCGCACACCGGATGGAAAGCCTATTATTAGCATAGAGCGTGAATACGGAGTAAATGCAAAGACGGGTAAGCATGTTAAGGGATTTGGTGACAAAAATCGTGAAGGATACCTATTTGCACCTCGACGACTTCGTAAAGGGAAATCATTTACACATTGGCATATTAATTACGATGGGCCTGCAGAGATGGAATACGTTCGTGACGAAGAGCTCTATGGTTTAACCGTAAGACTCTATAAGGCAAACTACAATAATGTGCCTATCGACCAGACGCAGGATTTAGAATATATTCCTGGTGTTGGCACAGAGTATGGCATTGAACTCGAGCCACATTTACAGCTTTGGGTTGAGCCAATTACTGGGCAGATTGTCAAATATGCAGATGACACTATTGCATACTATTATGACCTCAAAACGCATGAGCGCTTATGGCCATGGAATCATTTTACAAATGTTGTTTCCGAGCAAAGTGTTGAAAAGAATGTACAGAATGCCTATACAACAAGAGTGCAGTGGCGCCTTATTTCTACAGTGAGCATCATCTTGCTTTTGGCGGGCCTCTGGATACTCTCTGCCGCAACAGGATGCATCCGAATTTTTCAACAACATACTTCCCTTAATGGGTTTGCTTGGCTATTTGGCATGAGTGCAATAACGACAGCATCGTTTATTCTTCTTCAGTGGTCGATTGGTAAGATTTGGCTCTCGTTACCTATACAACCTATTACAGCAGCTTGCATCATCCTACTTGCTGGAAGCTATCTATTACGTACAAAATTTCGAGGGATCCTATCCTTGGCAATGAGTACGATTCTTGTGGTGATTACAGGAATATTTTTGGCAGAATTTTTATTTGGATTACCAGTTTTCATTGACCATTTTCTCTTGCCACATCATGCACAGACGAGTGATGCGCCACAGCGCATGAGTTTGTACTGTGCGCTTTGCTTCTTTTTACTCGGTCTTGTACCGCTTGTGGCGCCAATTCGTGCCCTGCGTCCGTTACGACTCTTGCACATTCTTCCGTTGAGCGTTGCACTACTCTCACTGTTTGCCATTCTTACAGTATTGCTCGATATTCATAGTGCCTACATCTCAACATTCTTTGCATCAGTTCAATTACTCAGCGCCATTGTCTTTTTGTGCTTCTCCATCATCATGCATGGAATGTACTGGGAATCATCATATAAAACATTATGGTCAAAGCAGTGGTTAGTTATGTCGAGTATTCTCTTTGGGTGTATTAGCACGACAATTATCTTTACTGGGCTTGCATCACAGTCATTTGCAAACGATGCAAAGGTCTCTTTTGATCTTCAAATCAACAACGCTACGAATGCCATAGCTGAACGCTTGCACATCTACATTAATGCACTCGAAGGTGGAATTGGCCTCTTTGAATCCTCTGATAGAGTTGAACGAGAAGAGTTTTATACCTACGTTACTGCGCTCAAACTTCAGAAGAATTACCCGGGTATCTTGGCACTTGGGTATTCAGAATTCATCGAACCACAAGATCTCAAGGCACATACCGATAGGATACGCAGTGAGGGGTTTCCATCTTATCAAGTATACCCAGAAGGTAATCGTACTCTATACACTGCAATTATTTATATAGAGCCATTTACTGAACAAAATCAGCAAGCATTTGGGTATGATATGTTCCAGCAGCCTGTTCGCCATCTTGCAATGGAACGTGCACGAGATACAGGATTACCACAAATGTCTGGCCTTGTAACATTGAAGCAAGAAATTGATAAGGATGACGTTCAGCCAGGCTTTCTTATTTATCTGCCGCTCTATGCAAAAGATATGCCCAAAGAGACGCGGGAAGAACGGCGGACCTCAATTATTGGCTATGTATACGCACCATTTCGTGCACACGATTTCGTTAATGGTGCATTAAGCAACGTACACTTACGTGATATTAGCGTACGTGTGGATGACGGAACGGTACTCTCTCCAGAGCACACGCTATATAATGATAGTATACATTCAGAAGATTCTCCGCGATTTACTGCCAACAAAACTCTGTATGTTGCAGGGAGACCATGGACACTAACATTTTCGAGCACGCCGGACTTCGGCGTAACCGCATGGAGCAGACTAATGCCGTTTGTCATCATGCTTGTAGGGCTCATTCTTTCCGCAATGCTTGCCGCACTGTTTACGACGCTTATTTCTTCGCATGACCATGCGGTTGCGTATGCTGATGCGGTAACAAAAGAGCTCAAGGAAGCAAAGGCCAAAGATGAAGCCATGCTCTCGAGCATTGGCGATGGACTGTTTGCTCTTGATAAGGATGCAAATATTATTTTGATGAACAGTGCATGCGAAGAGCACATCGGATGGAATTTTGATGAAATAGGGCACCGTAATATATATGAAATTCTCCATATGCAAGATGAATCTGGTCAATCAGTGACCAACAAAAACAGACCCATAAATCATGCTCTTACAAAGGGGAACATAGTAAAGACAAATCTTTCTACTATTTTCTACTATCTCAGGAAAGATGGAACGCGGTTTCCGGTTATTGTCACGGTGACTCCTATAAGGCGTGCAGGCGAAATTATTGGTGCAATAGAGGTGTTCCGTAATGTCTCTAAAGAGCTTGAAATGCAGAAAGTGCAGGAGGAGTTTGTATCACTGGCAAGCCACCAGTTGCGTACTCCGGTGTCCGCATTGCGTTGGGCATGTAAGCTCATAGAAAAAGAAGGCTCTCTAACAAACAAGCAGCAGAAAACACTACGGAATATGCACCTCTATGTGAAGCAGCTTGCAGGTGTGGTATCTACTTTCTTGCGATTGGCAAATTTAGAAGAACTACATGTCGAAAAAACAATGCAATCCACAGATCTCAGTATTCTGACACAAGAAAGTTATGATGAATGTGCATCTGCTACAAATCATGACAAGATACAGTTCACAATCCAGCCGACAACAAAGAAGATTCTTGTCTATACGGACGCTCAGCTGCTCAAGGAAGTGTTGTGCAATCTTATGAGCAATGCATTCCGTTACACACCAGAAGGTGGTTCAGTAACCGTTTCAATACATGAGGAAGAGAATCAGGCGCGTTGGACGATTACGGATACCGGTTGTGGCATTTCCAACGAGGACCAAAAGAAATTATTCTCAAAATATTTCCGTGCTCACAATGCAAAAAAAATACAGCCAGATGGTACAGGAATAGGCCTCTACATTGTAAAAAATCTTGTAGAGAAGTTACATGGGACAATTACCGTACAATCTGAGGAGGGCAAAGGCACAACATTTGTTATTCATCTTCCACTCGCATAATATGGCTCATATGAATGTACTTATCGTCGAAGACGAACCAACTCATCGAGAGGCAGCCAAAGCTTTCCTCGAAGAGGAAGGCTGGGTGATTACCACAGTAGAAAATGGACAAAAGGCTCTGGAAATTGTACAGAAGAATGCCTTTGATATCATACTCCTCGACTTGCGTATGCCTGTCTTGGATGGCTTTGCATTTCTCGAGCAGTATCCTCGTAGTATGCGACCAGATGGCATGAAAATTATTGTCATGACCAATCTTGCCGCAGATCCCGATGCTGAGCGAGCAGTGCGAATGGGTGCAGATGCGTATCTCGTAAAATCAGATATTGATGTCGATCAATTAAAAGTATCAATAGAGAAATTGCTGTAGTATTTTTTATACTGATTTTATGCGCGATACTTTCCTCATCCTTTCTGCTTTGCTCATGGCCTCTTGCTCTCTTATTCCACCTGATAATCAAGATGTTGAAAAAAAGATGCAAACGGTAGAGGAGTATGATGGGCCGACCGAAGAGGCAGTGTTTGCTGGCGGCTGTTTCTGGTGTATTGAAGCGTCGTTTGAACACAAAGACGGTGTGGTCGCCGCTATTTCCGGTTTTGCCGGGGGAGAAGAGGAAAATCCAACCTATGAGCAGGTATCGTCAGGGACAACGAAGTACCGTGAAGCTGTTCTTGTTATCTACGATCCAACAGTAGTCTCGTACAAAGAGCTCGTTGATTATTTCTGGAAGCAGTTTGATCCAACAGATGATGGCGGGTCATTTGTGGATCGCGGATACCAGTACACATCTGCAATTTTTACGTATACCAATCAGCAGAAAAACGATGCGGAGCAATCGAAGAAAGAACTCGAAGAGTCTGGGGTCTTCGACAAACCGATTGTGACTCCTATTCTCAACGCCACAACGTTTTACCCTGCAGAGCAGTACCACCAGGATTACTACAAGGAAAACCCCGTTCGCTACCAGTACTACCGGCATGGTTCGGGAAGGGATCAGTTTTTAGAAAAGGTCTGGGGGCTCTAATTTCTATGCTCCGGTGGCCGCTCATCGGTCTGCTCTAGGGTTGTCACCATCTGTTCAAAGATGCCATAAAGTGTGTCGTCTTGGCCTGCGCAACGAATGTTCATACTGTAGATCCAGCGTGAACCAAAATGGAATGATCGCTTGTCGATACAGTCCCCAACCTCTTCGAGGATATTGAGCATTGGAAGTCCGTTGATAATAGTTTGATCTTCAATATCGACAAAGAGTTTATCGCTTTCGATGATATCGAGAATCTCTGCGGAATCTTCAAGATCGTAGCCTTCAATCCACATATCCCGTTCAATACAATCACCACTACCAAGACACTGCTTTGTACTCTTCGGCCCAAAGTAGACTGCCCAACTACTCTTGTAGTACGGGAGTCGACCATCGTAGTGCCCCCTACGATCTACATAAGGTTCTGGCCACACACTTGGATAGGAGAAGGAGAAGGTGTAATCATCATTGATATACGATTTCCACGTAACAGGGTAGGCGACTTCTTCTGTACTCTTTGAGAGACGTTGTGGTACAGGAGATGGTGTGAGTGGATACCCTTTTAGACGGTAAATCATCTCCGCAACTTCACCGCGGTTCACATACTGGCTTAGGTCGTTAATGCTCATGGGAATAGCATTTTCTGTCGCGAGAAACTCAACATACGGTTGGTACCAGATGGCATTGGCATTGCCGAAGTTTGGCAAATCAAACCCCGTCAAACCAAAGGCAAGAGAGAGCATCTTAGCTGCCTCAACAAACGTGACTCCTTCTTCTGGGCGAAACAGGCCATCGGGGTAGCCATCGACAATACCATTTGTCCATGCGGTGCAGATGGATGGAGCAAACCAAGCTTCATGGGGTACGTCTGGGAAGGTGAGGTTCGGAATCACTGCATCGTCACTGAGACTCTCGATACACGTATTGATGTATTCCTCTGGAAAGATAATTGCCATGAGCATCTTCGTGAATTCCGCTCGGTTAATTTCTCGTTCTGGCTGGAACGATCTATTTTCATAGCCGTGAAGTACGCCCTCTCTTGTCAGAAGGTCAATGGCGTCAGCGTACGGGTGGTCTGCTTGGACATCAAAAAAACGTGCAGAAGCAGTGTTACTCCACAAAAGAAGAACGAGTATCAGACTTGCCGAGCATGCGCACTTACGAGAAGATATGTCCATAGTGTATACTATATAGCCCATGGATGAACACAATATGAATCAGGCAGAGGTGCAAAAGAAAGTGGAAGCGTTCTTACAGGAGCTTGGCGTCCCCAGTTTTATCGTTTTTGGCTGGAAGAAAAATGATAAAGAATTTGGTGTCGTTTCCTCACATCATGAAATTCCACCGAACGCTGCCATTAAAGGCATGAGCTGGGCGTTGAATGATTTTATTAATAAATCGTTGTAGTTTACTTAAACATCTCCTTCAGTATCCAGTTTGCAAGACCGAAGCAGACTGCAACGACAATCCAACCCCATGGACCGCCGTAGATATTGAGTTGTACGAGGGCAGGGTCCATACGCAGCGTGATGAGATGCACGACGTACACAAAGCCACCATTGGCGACCATAATAGCAATGATAGTCGCAAAGAGTTTGAGCGGGAGGAGTAAGACGTTGAGAACAGGACGGAAGAACATGTTGAGCAGTGTAATAAGTGCACCAACAATGACGTAGGCAGGCATGCCGCCTGAGAGTCCAAAGTACTGGCTTACGTAGGTGGCCATACCAAAGACAAGCGCTACGTTCAGCGCAAACTTTAGGGTGAGCTTGAGTGCTGTATGTGAGGAATTGTCGGAGGACATGCGTCCAGTATACAGTTAACTGTTAACAGTTAACAGTGAACAGTTAACTGTTCTTCACAAACCGAATCGTCAAGTTTCTATCTCCCACTTCGATGGTGTTATCGTCTCCGGAGTTTTCTGCGATTATTGATCGTGTCTCACGTTCGATCAGCATTTTGTGTTCCTTGACGACATCATCACAGCCATCAATGGAGAGCGTAATCTCATCAGTAAATTCCAGTCCCGATTCTTTTCGTACGCGTTGTACACCACGAATAATGTCACGTGCGTCACCCTCGAGTTTCAGTGCATCCGTTATCTCGGTATCCAAACTTACGACAACACCTTTGTCTGCTGCGACGCCATCACCTTCTTTTCCTCTGTATTTCAGCTGTGCTTCCTCGGGTGAGAGAACTTCATCAAGAATCAGAATGCGACCATCATCTTGAACAGAGTACTTACCTTCTTTACCTGCCTGAATAATTTCTTGAACACGCTTACCCAGGCGCGGACCAACTTTGCGTGCATCAACCAGCACGTAGGACTCTGCAAGCATTTCAGGGTTCTCTGCAAAGGTAACTTCTTTTACATTGAGTTCTTGGTGCAGCAAATTGAGATCGTCTTCAGTTAGGTCCACAAGCGTTCGTACTTCTGGTGGAATTGCGACTGTTGCCTTTTGTAGGGGCTGGCGCACTTTCACTTTTGCCTCTGCGCGGATGGAATTTCCGAGACTCACCACCTGTCGCATGATGCGCGTCTTTTCTAGAAGTTTCTTCTCATCGTCTTTCAGTTCCCGTGTCTCAGGCCAGTCGGTTAGGTGAATTGATCCGTGGTCTTCCGGGACGAGGTTGAGATAAAGAGCATCGGTGATGTACGGGCAGAACGGTGCCAGCAATTGTGAAAACGTAAGGAGTACATCGTAGAGAGTATTGAGCGCAGCGTTTACATCTCCACCTTTGCCGGCAAACCTCCTGCGAGAGAGTCGAACGTACCAGTTGGTGAGTGCATCGATAGTCTCGTGGAGTTCATTGCAGGTTGCTGAGAGATCGTAGTGATCGAGCTCTCTCGTCATGCGGTTCACAAGGTCCTGCACCTCTGCACGAATCCAGACATCGAGTGGATGATTGCTGTGTTTCCGGTTCTCCACCGGTGCAAACTCTGCAGCATTGGCGTAGGTCACAAAGAAACTGTAGGTGTTCCACAGCGGTAGAAGCACACTGCGTACGGTTTCCTCGACCAGTTTTTCAGAAAACCGCAGGTCCTCTCCGCGTACGGCAGGGCTGCTCATCAACGTAAAGCGAACAGCGTCCGCACCGAATTTGTCGACGACGGTCATCGGCTCGGGGTAGTTTTTCAGGCGCTTGCTCATCTTCTTTCCATCTTCGGCCAGCACAATACCGTTAACCACGCAGTGCTTAAACGGTGAGGTTTCAAACAGTGCAGCTCCCAGAACAGTGAGTGTGTAGAACCATCCACGCGTTTGGTCCATGCCTTCGGCGATGAAGTCAGCGGGGAAGTTTGGAGGAGTGGGGGAGGAGTGATGCATCTCAAACGGGAAGTGCTCCTGGGCGTAGGGCATCGAGCCACTTTCAAACCAGCAGTCGAGCACTTCGGGGATGCGTTTGTAGAGGGGGTTCATTGTAAATTCTCGTACCTCAGCATTTCCGACTTTTGCTTTGCAGGCATCAATATAAGTTGAATTATCTATCAGTGTTGAAAGACCTTGCATCGTTCCACGATGAGAAACGAGTAGTATTTTTTTGCCTGCAAACTGCTCGAGTACTTCATCGTACGCAACGCTCATTCTTTCAAGAAATGCGGTCAGACTTTCACCTCCCGGAGGAGTAAGACTATGGAACGCAGGATTGGTGGCGTCGTTTGGTTGTGGGAACTCATCTGCAATCTCCTCGTACGTTTTCCCGCTCCATTCACCAAGATCTCGTTCTCGAAGAGAGGAAAATTGTAGTATCGACGCATCCAAACCAAGTTCCTTGGCAATAATTTCTGCAGTTTCAATTGCGCGCTTTCGATCGGAGCAAATAATGGCATCGAATGATTTCCCTTTCAGGGCCTTTGCAGTTTCTCTTGCTTGGTTCTTTCCTGTTTCATTCAGTGGGAGATCAACGCCACCACCTTGAATTTTATGCTGTTCATTGTACTCCGTCTGCCCATGTCGAACCATAGTTACGTCTACACTGTTTTTACTTTTGGGTCCGGGCCACGTTAACCCATCAACACTGTCTTTATGGAGGTCCATCTGCATTTCATGTTGATGGTCCCAGAAGTATGTCTTTGGTACTGCTTTTTCCGGGTAGGGCCTGTGGCTTAACTTCACTGGATCTTCTTTCGTAAAGAAGTGTTCGATGTTCACCATGGGGTCTGCGTGGGTCACAACGACAATGTGCTCGCTACGGTGCTTGGGAAGAATCTCCTTCAAGAACTCTTCGATGCGTCCATACACACTATCCCAGCTTTCCATGCCATCGAAGTGGTAGATGCTTTCTGGCTTTCCGGTTTCTATCTTGTGGGCACGACGCTCTTTGATGAAGGTTAAGTCGGAGAAGTCGACGGTTTTACCTTCCCAATCACCGAAGCTCACTTCACGAAGGCGGTCATCAACAATTACTGTGGCCCCCGTCTTCTTGGCAACAGCTTCAGCTGTTTGCTTTGTGCGTGCAAGAGGGGAACAGTAGATGACGGTTGGTTGATGCTGGTCTTTCGAAAGAAACTCTCCTGCTTCTTTGGCTTGCTTCTGTCCGCGCTTGGTCAAGTCTGTTCCCGGTTCCTGTCCTTGATAAATCGGTATTAAGTTCCCTTCACTCTCGGCATGACGCAGGGCAGTAATCTTGGTGAATCGAATGAGTTTTCTACTCATCAGTTCATCCCGACTACCTATCACTTCAATCTCAGCACTTAGCTTTTCGCTTTCAGCTTTCCAAATTGGCAGTGGTGTTCCCCAGTAGCGGTTACGGGAAATGGCCCAGTCGCGAGCGTTCTCCAGCCACTTACCAAAGCGTCCATCACGCACATGCTCTGGCACCCACTCTGTCTTACTATTTGCTGTGAGCATTTTCTCCTTAATGGCATCAACGGCGACAAACCATGAGGCTGTTGAGTAGTTAATCAGCGGAGAGTCGCATCGCCAACAGTGTGGGTAGCTGTGCTTAAAGCTTTCTGCTCTAAATAGGCGTCCCATCTCCTTGAGCTTTTCAGTAATCTTCTTGTCTGTCTTCGTTGGGTCATCAATGGGTTTTACGTCCATGCCGGCAAAGTCGGTGACAGCGTCAACCATCTTTCCATCCATGCCGACATGACTTAACACGTCAACACCTTCGCGCTTACCAAGTTCGTAGTCGTCTGTACCAAACCCCGGAGCGATATGTACAATGCCGGTACCGTCTTCAGTCGTAACAAAGTCTGCCTCGACAACGCGAAATGCCTTCTGCGGTTTGTACTGGTCAACAAAGTATGGGAAGAGTGGTGTGTAGTGCTTACCCACAAGATCGTTTGCTTTGAGTGTTCCAGTGATGCTGTACTCTTTGTCTTTGAAGACCTGGTCAACCAGAGACTCTGCAACGATGTACGTCATTTGTGATTCGTGATTCGTGAGTTGTACTTTGGCATACGTAATTGTTGGACCGACTGCGAGGAAGAGGTTTCCTGGGAGTGTCCATGTGGTTGTCGTCCAGGCAATGAGTGATGTATTTGGATCCTCTTCGAGTGGATACGTTGTGTAGCTTGTCCAGTCGGTGACATCGCTATAGCCCTGTGTTACTTCGAAGTTTGAGAGAGGCGTTACACAGCGTGGACACACATGCATTGACTTTCGCCCTTCGTAAATCAATTTCTTTCTGTAGAGCTCCGCAAACACCCACCAAATACTCTCCATGTAGGTGGGTTCCATGGTTTTGTAGTCCCAGTCCATATCCACCCAGCGTCCCATGCGCTCGACGGTCTTCCTCCACTCGGCAGTGTAGCGTTGAACGGAACTGCGGCAGAGATTATTAAATGCACCGACGCCCATCTCCTCAATTTGGTTCTTGTCTGTAATGTTATGCTCTTTTTCAATCAGGTTTTCGACAGGAAGTCCGTGGCAGTCCCACCCAAAACGTCGCTGGACCATCTTGCCACGCATACTCTGAAAACGAGGGATAACGTCTTTAATGGTTCCCGCAAGCAGGTGCCCGTAGTGGGGGAGACCTGTGGCAAACGGAGGCCCGTCGTAGAAGCTGTACACTTCACCGCTGCCCGTATTCTTACCATCCCAGGCATCGCTGTTTCCTGCTGCACGGCGTCGGACCGAACGCTTAAAGATATCTTCCTCCCTCCAGTACTGGAGGATACCTTCTTCCATCTCCGGTAGCCGTTGCTTGGGGTCGACGGGGTCGAACATGTGGGAGTAGCCTACCACCTATTCCCATTTTCCGTCGAATTGTGCCAGGTTTTTCAACCAATGAGCTCGTTCCATAATACTCTCGAGGACAACCCACTCCTTCCAGTGCGCCCCCTTTCCGTCGGGTGCCCAACCAATCATTTTTGTTCCAAGACGATGGAACAGCATTCCATCTTCCGCAACACCACTTGCTCCGACAATAGGAACGTTTTCATTGCGAATCTCATTGGCTGCTTTTGATGCCACTTCAACAAGTGTGTGATCTTCTGGTGTAATCCATGGGTCTGTAAACGGAACACCACGTCGATTTTCTTGCGTTACCTCGTAGGGGTTGTATCCAATTTCATCAATAATGTTCTGAAATCGTTCCTGTAAGAATCGTCGAATGGATGATTGAACACGTGCAACATCGAGGTTTGGGTCGGAATGGAAGATATCAAAATGTTTTGATACTTGGTCGGGGGGACTTAGGCCTCTTATGGAAAATTCTCCCATGCCAGGAATGAGTCGTGACGTTGTTCTGAGTATCCCCTGAGTATCATTGGGGTATTGATTTGGAATAAAAAACCCACGTTCGTCATCAAGTATCTCATCGAGTAGACGACCGAAGTGCCTATCGGCAATCCGGCGCATTGCCTCTGGATATCGATCGATTGCTCCTGCATGAGGCGCCTCGCCATTTGTTACAATATCAACGCCAATACGTCCTGTACGACCTCTGTACAGCGGCGATGGTTTACCGTCGTCACCAACGAGAATTTCTGTTGTTGCACCCACCTTTGCACGTTCTACAGTGCCATCTTCAATAGCCTGATGAAGAACTTCGGATCCCAACTCTTCTCGGGAACTCAGAATAGTTTGCACCACTACATTCGATCTCCCTGATTTTCTGAGTGATTCCAATCCGTAAAGAAGCGCAAGATTACCTGCCCACATATCATCTGTTCCGCGTCGTCGTCCAATTTGTTTGCCAACTAAGTGCGCTGTTTCGGGATTGTGTTGATTGGTAATTTCTTCAATAACAAATGCATCTCCATCACGTTCATCTGGCTGAGGGTCAACAGTATCAAGATGTCCAAGCCACGTCATCATCTCTCTACTGTGTCCATTTTGGGGACCAAACTCAGATGTTATTTTTACAAGCGGGAAATCATCTCCTTCCCTCCGTGCAGTCAACTCTTTGGTTTCATGGTACGGGATAGTTGCTGCTAGACCTAAGCCACAATCTCGCACTAGCTCCTCGATACGTCTGGCACATAACCACTGCCCTTCACGCGTATAGGGTCTATAGCGAAGCATTTCTCCAAGGAGTTTTTCTGGTGAAGGAAGGGAAGTTGGCATAGAGGCAGAAAGTCTAGAATTCTAGCAGAGTACGGTCAAAGAATGCCGCTAAAACCATTGACTTTTTCTCGTTGAATTACGAGAATGGTTGTGCTTAAATGCCCCGAACTATGCTCCATAGCAATATCGATAGTAACGGCTTCTCAACACCCGAAGGTGGAGAATTAGAACTGTCGCCATTACAGACTGGCAGTGAGCAAAGAGTTGAAGCATTACAGGATGAAGATAGTGTAGGAATCGTCCTAGGGACACATGTCCCTCTATTGGTGAAAAATAGAGTAAGTGGGTCTGATGCAAGAGAATTTGGGGCGGATTCTAGTGTAATAGTGGAGATAGTACTGAAAGCGACCGCTGTTCGCATTAGAACACTGACTCAAGCAACTGTGTCAAACATTACGATAGCTGTGGACGATATTCTGGGAAGTATGAGGCGCAGAAGTTAAGTATTTTCTCAGCGTTTTTTTGGATAAATACTTGTTTCTTTGTAAAATACAGAGACTTTTACAGATTTACAATATTGTGTCTTGATTGATGAAGAAGGTCATGCAGAGGAGGGCGCACCAAACGATGACCCTGGTCTACAGCGTAGGATCAATGCTGCACTGAGGACAGCCGGACTGTTGCGCGATGCTTCAAGCGAGACATCGCATCAGGTACAGAGCACACTAGCATTTAAAGCAGATCAGTATGAGCTTCTACGTCGGTGCGGTGATGTCGTAGAACTTGGTCTGGAAGATTTGCCGGAAATTGGACGATTTTATGCCTCAAAAGAACTAAGTGAGGATGCATTTACTACGTTATCACTTGGCGATGTTGACGGGTTTCGTTATCACTTGAAGCACGGTTGTTACGTCAATAGGTGGGAGACGACCGATCCTGAGGAGTTAGAGCTACTGGAACAATTTAGCGGTGGAAATTACGTGCAATCTGGAGAAGAGTTTGCAGAGTTTCTTGATGGAGTTACTATCCCGAGTACCCGCGGTTCAGATTTTCGCACTTGGGGGTTTAAGCACCCAGAGACAGGGAAACTCCTTGCAATAGCGGCAGCATTTGTCCCACCGCAAAATAGCCCAGAACGAATGATAAAGCATTGCAAGCACATCGAGAATTTCTTTAGAGGGGAGGGCTTTCATGCATCAACACTAACCGATGTCGATGGTCTCTGTGACCGCGCAGATAAAACGGCAGAGTTTTACCTCATTGGTGCAGAGCCCGGTTTTGGTCTCCCTGTCTTTAGTGGAATGCTCAATAAGCTCGATGGTGAGGGATACTTTGATAGCAATAAGATTACCGATTGGTACCTGTTACGTTTCGCTGGAATGAAACAGGTACATCCATGTATAGATAAACGTGTATCACGAGATGATGATAACCCTGCAAGCGAGAAACTCTTTAAGGGGAAACTGGGTTTTGGAAACTGTGGAGAACATCGCAATGGTAGAGACTTTGCGGCTCGCAGAAGTAGAAATTCAGGCGTGGTGGTTGTTGATGTTAGTTGGAAAGTGATGCACGGCGAACAAGAGCACATTATGAGCGATACCAATGCAGAGATAGCTAAGCTTCACGCCAGAGGAGCTGCTGCCTTACAGAAAAAAGCATACTAGGTGTTTCTCATACACTGCAATTTTTTGCATGCAATAGGGAGTGCAGCTCCAATGGTAACAACACCCATGCTTAGCAGAACGTTGGTACTTGGTGGTGTGATATGCTTCGAGAAAAGCATTTGTCCTAAGAGCGTGGTAAACATGATAATAAATGAGTACCGGAGGACGAAATCAATTTGTTTATAGGTGAGAAAGTAGTAGTACATGTAGTACGGCAATCCTGCAAAGAAGATACTAAAGAGGAGGATATTTGTGATGGCTGTTGCAGAAAGCGATGGAATGGTTGCAAAAGAGGCCAGTGGCAATGTCAGTATTGCCGCAAGGAGTGAAAGTACAAAGAAATATTGAGCACTACGTGCACCGACAAGCTCTCGCCTCTTGTATCGCTCTGAGAGGATGGAGAACAGAGAGAATGAAATGACAGTTAGGAATGTGGTGACAATACCTTGCAAAGGCCACGCAGGAGCAAAGATGACTGCAGAGATTACGCCAGCAATAAGCAGAACCCAAGAGCATGCCATTATGAAGATGTGCTTCCTATTAACAATCGTTGTAAGGAGAACGCCAGCAGCAGTCATCGGGATGGAATACTGTATAGGGTCTGTTGTTTGGAGTGCGGTATACCCAAGGAGTGCCACCATAATCATGAGTACTACAGAGAGCCACAGTGAAATACTGCACAGTGGCAAACGAGTTTGAGGGATATCATTGCGAAATGCTTTCCAGAGAACAAGGAGCCCACTGATACATGCAAGCCCCCAAAAACGCAGGAGTGTGAGGTCGATAGGGGAAACGGAGTATTCGTCAATAATACGACGTGCAATAGCTGGGTCGAATCCCCAAAGTAGAAGCAAGAGACAAATACCCACCCAAAATTTTCTCCGTGTTCCTGCCTTGTGTATTTCGACATTCAAAGCACCTACTGCCTGCAAGTCTTTTAGCATGGCAACTTGTTCTTTTGGAGACAGAGAGTGTACTACGTTTACATGACCACGCATCATAGCAAGCGGACGGAAACGAACGTTGCGAAGGCTGATGCCATACTTTTTGTAGAGTATTAATGTATTGGTAACAGGTTCAATATTGTCAAAGTTTAACGTAAAAGAAATAGAGCATTGCTCCCGGTCCTTCTCTGCGCCACGTATTTTTTTAGAGCTGTTGAATACACCTTCAAAAATATCCTCTGGGTTCAAGTGTCCATCAGCAAGGGCAAGGTAGGCTTCTGTCATGGATGGATAGCCAAGACTCTTTGTTGCAGCTTCTAACGTACCTGCATTAAATTCTTCTATGTATCCCTTTTTTTGTTTAGTAAAAATACTTTGCAACATCTCTTTTCCAATAGCTTCACGTACTGCTTTGGATTCTTGCTTAAGAGCATTGCGAATATGTGCAACGGCAACACCAGAATTAACCCAGTCGAGCCACTCGCGTTTTACTGTTTTAATTTTGCCAGTTGAGCAAGATAGTGATGAGGCATGCGTCAATGGCGTGCGGTAATTTACCATAACGCCATCAAGAGATATCGTTTTAAGTTTTAGTGCACGCTCTCGCAAGAAATAGAATGCACCATCAAGTGCAGTAGAGCCTGCAGGCAAGATAATTCTTGAATCATCAGGTCCATGAATCACAATAGATTCCCCTAGAATATCATTCTGCAATGTTTCCCAGAACTCATCACTATCATTAGCGGTATCTGCGGCTACATGTGATATTTGCTTCGTCCAGGGGATAAGATATTCGGTTAGACCAATTTGCTCGTTATCAAAGCAAATGGTGGCAATGCCAAGGTGTGCATATGCATCCATTTCTTCTGTACGAATTTTGCATCGCACTCGAGTTCCATTTTCAAGAATAATGGTTGTATGAAGACCGCGATACCCATTAATCATTGGAGAGTTGATAAAGTCTTGGAATGACAGTGTTTCTCGTGGCCATAGCTGATGAAGATACCCAAGAGTAGTGTAACAATCATTGTAATTTCGACAGATAACGGAAATGACGACGTCTGCAACACCAGTTTTTGCTTGCGTTGTTTGCATCTGTATTTTGAGTTTACTCCATGATTTCGGTTCGTACTGTAACTCAACTTCCTGGAAGAGTTTTGTATTTGCAGCAGAGAGCTCCTTTTCCATTTGTGTAATCACTTTTAGCGTATTTCCTTCATTGCGTTCCCGCAGTTTTGAAAGTGTGACGAGGAGTTCTGGATTTAAAACATTAAGACAGAGGCCCTCTAGCTCGTCACGAATATCTTGCATACTCAGACGATCGGCAATTTTGACATACACATCCATTGTTTCTTGAGCCATTGCTTTTTGTCTTTCTTCTCCAAGATGTTCTACGGTTTGCATGTTGTGAAGACGGTCCACAAGTTTGATGACAATGATGCGAGCATCCTCTTCGATAAGGGTAAACATTTTGCGTAATGTTTCTATTTGATCATTAAGTGTCGGAACACCTGCAACATCCTCTGGTTCCAGTTTCGTGACGCCATCAATAAGGGCTGCGACATCTCCCTCAAATTGCTTATCAATTTCTGTAAGGGTCAGGTCGGTATCTTCAACAGTGTCGTGCAGCAAGGCAGCAATGAGCGTGTCTGCGTCGGCACCAATGTCTGCAAGCATATGCATAACTGCAATGGGATGCATAAAGTATGGCTCCCCGGATTTTCGTTTTTGCCCTTCGTGAACTTGTTTACCAAGCTCAAATGCGTGCTGGATCCGCTTGAGGTCCTTCGAGGAAATGTGCCGTAAGTGCATTTTGAGCTCATTCCACTGCATATCAAGGACTCAGTGTACGCTTCTTTTTGGCAATTCCTAGAGGATTTGCAGTATATATGCCTTCACATTCCCAAATATCTCCGATGTTTCATCTAACGCTTGTATCTCTTCTTTAGTGAACCAGCGCATGGCAGCACTCTCCTCATTGGAATGGTCGAGGTCTTGCTGCTCATTAAGCAGTCTCGCTAAGAAGAGGAAGTCCATATGCTGATGCGCAGGTTCGCCTCGCTCTTTGCTTTCGGGAATGTTCTCAAGCAGCATGGCGATTGGTTTTTTGAGCATTTGGCCTTCATCGGGACACGATGAAAACAAGTCTTCCTGAGCATCACCGATAATTTCCACATCGAGTCCAGTCTCTTCTTTGCATTCTCGCTGAGCGGTTTGCTCCGGTGTCTCATTTTCATCGACATGTCCGCCCGGCGGCATCCAGCGATTAAGTCTCTTGTGCCACAGTAGCAGTGTTCGATTCTGAGAATCGACGACGAAGGCGGTGGCAGTGAAGTGCTTTTGCAAGAGGAGCGAGGAAAGGTATGGTACAATACTTTTCCAGAATACTCTTTCCTCTCTTCTCTTTCATCTTTCCTCTTTGCATCATGGTTCTCATCAACGACAATTCATCAACACTGCAGATCGGCGACCACATCCCGCACTTCAAGTTACCTGCAACAGACGGAATGGAGGTGGATACGCATATGGTCAAAGACCCGGTACTCGTTGTTGTGTTTACCTGTAACCACTGTCCATATGCACAGGCCTACGAGCAGCGACTGAAAGAGATGATGGAAGAATTTGAGCAAACACAGTTTATTCTCGTAAACAGTAACGACCCGACGGATTACCCGGAAGATTCTTTTGAGCGCATGAAAGTAAAGAAAGAGGAAACTGGTTGGTCATGCGAGTACTGCTTCGATGAATCGCAGGAGGTAGCAAAGAGTTTCGGTGCACTCTGCACGCCGCACTGCTTTGTCTTCGACTGGGAGCGTAAACTCAAGTACAAAGGGCATTCCGATGGTCTTTATGATGCTATTCAAGCGCTCGAAGAGCACGGTGAACCACCTATGCACGAAATGAATGCAATCGGCTGTAGTATTAAGTGGAAGGCAGAACAACTGGTATAGCCACTTCAAAGCCCTGCAGTGCATGGATGGTGAAGATGTCTGTAAGGACAACGGCATCCGGCGTAAGGTAGTACTTTACAGTTTCATTGGTCATATCGGACGGGTACGTTTCATCGATACCTTCTGCTGCAAGCGCATCGTTAATGTGTTGCTTGAGGAATGTGGGAAAATCTTGCTCGTCAGGGAAGAGCATCTTCAAGGTAATTGGCTGACCATCAATCAAGCTGAACGTGAATGTTGTTACGCTATTATTGGGATGTGCCGCACCATCAAAGTACTGTGATTCCATCAGTTTGACACTAAAGATATCGTTTTCGAGCATGCCGACAGCGTAGTCAACGGTGGTGGTATCGTTGAGGGTTGCATCGTCCTCTGTGAGGTCGAGTAACTGTTTTGGACATGCGGCATTGGAGAGTTCTGTTGTGCGAATGTACGCATCAATCTTGCTGTTAATATTTACCTCCACTTGCTTAGAATCCAAATTGCTGATGTGGGGGATAGTACCTTGCAGTATGCATGTGATACCTGGGAGCGATGCCTGTTTATGAAGAGGGATGTCTTCGATAGTGGGTACTGATGACACGATATCAATCGAGCAGGCTGTCAGGAGAATGCTTAGAGTGGTAAGAGGAAGGAGGTTTTTCATAGGGAAGGCAGCTTACCGGGTTCCGGTAAGGTCAATCAACAAAATCTCCGGCCAAGCTAGGAGTCTGGTGCGGGGGCTACTTTCGCCAATACCACGGGTAATGGCGAGTGTTGTGTCAGCATCGACGTCAAAAAGCCCCTGGTCGTACTGTCTGCCAAGGCTTGTAGGAAGTGAGGGGATTGGGCCAAGGCCAGGCAGGCGCATTTGCCCACCATGGGTATGCCCAGAAACAATAAGATGAGCATCGTGGCTTAGCGGATCGTCAATAATGCTTGGGTTATGGGAGAGGAGAATAGTAAATGCAGAGAGGGGAATATCCGTGAGTGCCGCAGGCAGGTTGTCATGTCCGGTCCAAATATCATCAACACCGGCAATGGCAATTTGACCATCGGACGTTGTGACAATGTCGTGCGCATTTCGAAGTACATGAATACCAAGTTCCTCAAGTTTGTTTGCAATGGCCTCCCCTCTACTTACTCCCGAATACCGAACCCCGGAGAGGGATTGGTATTCACCAACATCATGGTTTCCAAGAACCGCATAGACTCCAATGGAAGGGTGAAGATTCTGCAGGGGGTCGAGGTCTTCTGCCGTTGCAGAATGCGTGAAGACAAAATCACCTGGTAGTAGCACAATGTCCGGGAGCAGTGCATTGATTTTCTTCACACTCCGTTCAACAAAACGCGCGCCTTTATATGGACCAACGTGGTAGTCCGAGACAATTGCAATACGGACAGTAGGTGCCAAAGGATGAGAGAGGGTTTTTTTGGTGACCGTAATAATTTGCGGTTCGATGAAGCTTGCGTAGACGACTAAAAAGAAGCTAAGGAAGCTAAGGAAGCTGAGGAGTCTATGGCGAAGGATGAGACATCCGATACTAAGCGCCAGAAAGACGCTCATCAACATGAGAATCATCAGGTCCCACAAAAAAATATCTTGGTTCAGGAGGAACATCCCTAATACTCTAACACTCTAACACGCTAACCTCCTAGCCTACTTCTTTTTCAGCATCTTCTTCAAATACTCTCCCGTAAAGCTCTCCTTCACTTCCGCCACTTCTTCTGGTGTGCCGGTGGCAATCACTTTGCCACCACCACTTCCACCCTCTGGGCCAATATCAATCACGTGATCGACAGATTTCACAACATCGAGGTTGTGTTCAATCACAAGAACGGTGTTTCCTTTATCCACGAGGCGCTGCAGGACATCAAGAAGCTTTTGAATATCATCGAAGTGTAGTCCGGTAGTGGGCTCATCGAGAATGTAGAACGTTTTTCCGGTTGCACGCTTGGTGAGTTCTGTTGCGAGTTTTACACGTTGTGCTTCTCCACCGGAGAGTGTCGTTGCACTCTGACCAAGGTGAATGTAGCCAAGACCAACATCTTGCAGGGTCTGTAGCTTCTTTTTAACAGAAGGGATAGCACCAAAGAACTCAAGCCCCTCGTTAATAGTCATGGAGAGGACATCAGCAATGTTTTTTCCTTTGTAGGTAATTTCCAATGTTTCTCTGTTATAGCGTTTTCCTTTACAAGATTCACAGGTCACAAACACATCGGGCAGGAAGTGCATTTCAATACGCTTGAGTCCATCACCTTCACACTCTTCGCAGCGTCCACCTTTCACGTTAAAGCTAAACCTTCCAGCTTTATAGCCGCGGAGTTTTGCCTCAGGTGTTGTTGCAAACATATCGCGGACATCCGTAAACACTCCAGTGTAGGTTGCCGGGTTACTGCGTGGTGTTCTTCCGATGGGGGATTGGTCAATCACAATTGCCTTATCCAGTTGATCAACCCCAGTAATTTCTCCAACGTTCTGCGGCCTGGTTTTGGCTTTGTTGAGGGATCTTTGTAATTCCGGTCCAAGAATGCCGTGGATCAAACTCGACTTTCCAGATCCAGATACCCCCGTAATACCAATAAAGGTCCCGAGTGGAAACTGTACATCGACGTGTTGCAGGTTATGATGATGTGCGTCTTTAACAGCAATAAATTTGCCGTTTCCTTTGCGGCGTTTTTTAGGAATAGCGATAGATTTCTTGCCACTTAAGTACTGCCCTGTGACAGAATCTTTATTGGCAATCAGCTCTTCGGGTGTTCCCTGTGCCATCACTTTGCCACCGTACTTTCCTGCACCTGGTCCAATCTCAAGGAGATAGTCTGCCGCTTGAATGGTTTCTTCATCATGCTCGACGACAATCACGGTGTTTCCAAGGTCACGGAGGTTATTCATCGTATTAATGAGCCTTGTGTTGTCACGTTGGTGCAATCCAATGCTCGGTTCATCGAGGACGTAGAGTACACCTTGAAGAGCAGAGCCAATTTGTGTTGCTAGGCGAATACGCTGTGCTTCTCCACCGGAGAGTGTTGCTGCACTACGTGAGAGGGTTAGGTAGGTAAGTCCGACGTTTTGCAAGAACGAGAGTCGCGCGATTATCTCTTTGAGCACTTTTTTCACGATTGTGTATTCGTACGTGGTCAGTTCCTCTACTCCCCGCGCAGCGGTGTCTCCTGTTATTCGGTCTTTTGCAGGTGTGAGGGCTACAAAGAATTCTTTTGCATTGTCGATACTCATGTTCGTTGCATCGACAATATTGCTACCACCAACTTTAACGCCAAGAATTTCTTTCTTCAGTCGCAGGCCATTACACGAAAGACAAGGAAGCTCCTCCATGTATGTTTCAATTTGGCTGCGCATGTAGCTGCTATCGGTTTCGCGGTGTCTACGCTCAAGGTTCGGAATAACGCCTTCGTATGTTGTCTGGTATTCCCCTTCAAATTTTGTCGAGTCCCAACTGACAGAAAGCTGTTCGTCACAGCCATAGAGAATGAGTGTTTTGACGTCCTCGGAGAGTTTGTTCCAAGGCGTGTCTAAGTCGATCTTTTTCTTCTTGGCGAGTGCCTCGAGGATTTTCATCATAAAGCCCATGCGACTGGCAGAGGTTGCCCAAGGGTGAATGGCACCTTCGGCAATAGAAAGCTTGGTGTTTGGAACAATACTTGCCGTATCCACCTGCAAAATAGAACCAAGTCCATGACATGTCTCACATGCGCCGTGGGGAGAGTTAAACGAGAAGCTGCGTGGTTCGATAAGGGGAATGGAGCAGTCCGGGTGTTTGTGACATGCATACTCCTCCGAGAATTGCTTGAGCTCGTTTGTCTCTGCATTCAGCACCATCATAATCCCGTTTCCTTTCTTCAGGGCCAGTTCAACAGAATCCGCAAGTCGTGTACGGTTGGGGTTGGCTTCATGTTCCTTTACCTCCAGATCACGCACCATCATACGGTCGATGACAATTTCAATGTCATGGGATTTTTTTGGATCGAGCGATACTTCCTCATCAACTGTGACGATGTCGCCATCAATACGCATGCGTACAAATCCTTCGCGTCGAATGGCATCAAGAATTTTCATGTGCTCTCCTTTGCGGCCCATCACCTGTGGCGCGAGGATAAAGATCTTCGCTCCTTCTTGCATGCCGGCAACAATGTCGACAATTTGTGACGGTGTTTGCTTCGTGAGTTCACTGTTACATTCCGGACAGTGTACGCGACCGGCCTTTGCCCACAGAAGACGCATGTAGTCGTAGACTTCTGTGACGGTACCTACCGTGGAGCGCGGGTTTCTTGCTGCGGTCTTCTGGTCAATCGAAATAGCAGGGGACAACCCTTCGATGCTATCAACCTCTGGTTTTTCCATTTGCGCAATAAACTGTCTGGCGTATGCCGACAGCGATTCCACGTAGCGCCTCTGTCCCTCGGCAAAAATGGTATCGAAGGCAAGAGAGGACTTCCCAGAACCAGAAAGTCCCGTGACTACTGTCAATTTGTTGCGTGGAATTTCCACATCAACATTCTTGAGGTTGTGCATCTTTGCGCCTTTGACAATGATCTTTTCCATAGAAAAAAACTGGCGGACGCCGCCCGCTGGCTCCTGAGCTTACAGAAAAAAACGAGTTCTGTCTAGGGTTAAGGCAAGTTATCACGCATCATATCTCTATGAATATTCCACTTGAGACGATACTAGATACAGAGCGTTGTATATTAAGAATTCCGAAACCAGAGGATAATAACTGTGTTTGGACTGCATCAAGGCAGCCAGGGTTTACAGACGGTATGACATGGGACCCTCCGAAAACACAAGAAGAGATAGAAGAAAACAGGCAAAAGCTACTAGAGCGATGGAAGAGCGGAATAGACTACGGATTTTCCATTTGTCTCAAAGAGTCCGGTGAATGCATTGGGAGAATCGCAATGCGTAAAACAGAAAAGGATGCTGTCTGGAATGTAGGATTCTGGTTGCACCCTGATTTTCAGGGAAAGGGCTATATGACAGAAGCGCTTGCCTGTATTACAGATTGGACATTTGATGTACTAAAAGCCTCTTCTATCGAGGCAGAACACGCAACGTGGAACACAGCGAGCGGTGCTCTGTTGAAACGATGTGGGTTTACGCATACAGGGCACAACCCAGAGGTTCCTGAGGAGGAGTATGTCTTAAAAAAGCCCTAATCCCTCTATAAGCTAATTACGAAAAGCGATAAGCTGTTCCCGTGTTTTCCGGTATCGTTGAAGCAACGGCGCGTATCGTGGATAAAACAGAGGCAACGCTGACACTTGAGCGTCCGAAGCAATTTGATGATCTTATCATCGGTGCAAGTATTGCTGTTTCTGGAGTTTGCTTATCGGTGACTGCATATAATGAGGACACGATGACATTCGATGTTGTGGATGAGACTTGGCAAAAATCGAAGTTAGGATCGTTGTCAGTGGGTGACAGTGTGAATCTTGAACGTTCAGTAACGGTAGACAGCAGATTGGATGGCCATATTGTGCAGGGGCACGTGGAGGGGAGAGGGAAGATTGTTGCCGCAGGGGGAGGGGGCAAGTTACTAACAGCTGAGTTACCCGAAGAATTGATCAAATTTTGTATACAAAAAGGATCCATTGCCATTGATGGCGTGTCGCTCACGATTGCTTCCATCCAAAACAACACCATAGAAGTCGCACTCGTGCCTCACACACTGGAACACACCGCACTTGGTTCTCTCAAAGAAGGAGATCTTGTGAACATCGAAACGGATATTCTTGGTAGGTATCTCTATGCATTTTCTCTGCAAGAAGCCCATGCACACTAAACGCATCGCCATTATCTACTCAGATTTCTATAAAGAGGAGATGGCGGAAATGGTTTCCTATACGAAACAAGAATTACTTAGCTTCGGTATCGCAGAACAGCAGATCACTCTCTATCCCGTACCAGGTGCATTTGAAATTCCACTTATCGGTTCGGCACTCGCTGCAAGTAAGGCAGTCGATGCACTCATTGGACTTGGTATCATCATCGAAGGACAAACCCATCATGCGCGTCTGGTTGCGGAAAACTGCGCACGCGGAATGATGGACATTCAAACGACATACGCAATACCGTTTGTAAACGAGGTGCTCTATGTCGACCGCAGAGAACTTGCACATGCAAGACTCTCCAAAGGAAAAGATGCTGCAAGAGCGTGTAGAGATTCACTTGCGCTTCTTGATAGCATGCAGTCTTGACATCTTGTGAAGAAGGGACGAGAAAGGGTAAGATCTATAGCAACCCTTCCATGAAACCATTGCACTTGCGTTTACCATTGGCACTCCTCGGAGTGTGTAGCGTCATTACAACCGTTGCTGCATCGTCTGTATTCCCGGATGTTCCCGATGGCCATGTATTTAAAGATTCTATCGAAGAGTTGGTACGAGCAGGTGTAGTGAACGGTAATCCCGATGGCACATTTCGTCCTAGCGACAATGTGAACCGTGCTGCCATGCTCAAGATGCTCTATCTTGCAAAAGGAAAAGTTCCGGATCCTCTCAGTGTGCGCTGCTTCCCTGATGTCACGATTGGGAGCTGGTATGAGCCCTACGTTTGTGATGCCGCTGCTCGCCGCTACGTCAATGGGTACCCAGACGGTACCTTCGGCCCCGACAAACCAGTGAAGCGCGTCGAGGCACTTAAGATGATTGCGACAGTATTTGAGATCCCACTCGACCAACTGTCTGATGACAATAGGGAAATTGTGAACTTTGCAGATGTATCTCTCTCTGCATGGTATACACAATATCTGCTTACTGCTTATAACAGAGGAGTTCTTCCAATCCCTGGAGAGCAAGGGGCGTATTTCTACCCAGATAAAGAATTGACCCGTGGCGAAGCTGCAGCATACATCTACAACGCACTGCGCGCAGATTATTCACTCTCAAAGAATACGCAAAGTAGTCGTTCCTCCAGTAGCAGTGCATTTTCTAGTGCTGTTGCAAATAGTGTTACCTCTCAGGAGGAGCAGGAGGATGAGGCAACAGTGTCAGGAACAATGAATGTTGCATTGCCATTTTCCAAAGAAGGAAAGTTTAAGAATAAAGAAACTGCTTCGTATGTTTTTGACGTTGCCAGTCCAAACCATGTTCACGTTGTAGCCTCGCTCCAGGCAGGACAGCCAGGTCAACTTACCTGTCGTCTCTACCTTCTTCGAGATTCCGGCTTTTCCGATGAGTATTTCCTCGGCTACCAAGAAGGGAATTCTTGCTACATAAATGCAGCACTCAATCCAGGAATATACCAGTTACAGTTACAGCCAACTGCAGAAGGAACAACATTTGCTGTCAATGTTACCGAGCAACTTGGGGATGGAAATGATGGCTTCCGCGAAGCACCAGTTCTTTCTCTTAATAAAGATTTCGATGGCGTTCTCACGAGTGGAGACTTCCAGGACTGGTATAAGTTCTCGGTTATCTCGGAGCAGAAGATGACCGTTGTCCTCGGAAACCCAACGGAGATTCGCTGTATCGTCTATGCCATGCGCGATGTAGATTTGCAGAGCTTCTCTGGGCCGCAGTGTAACCAGCTCTACACCTTCCCATCGGGGACGTACTATGTTTCTCTTGGCAGAAAGGCGCCAAAATCTGCACAGCAGAGCTATTCAGTACGGTTAGAGAAGTAGATTCTTTTTCATGCATTTCTGTACATTTCTGTACATTTCTGTACATTTTTCCCTGTGAGTACATTTGCACCACTTTCTGAAGTATTGGACCGACTACGTGCCGGAGGAATGGTAATAGTTGTTGATGATGCTGAGCGAGAAAACGAAGGAGATCTTGTCATAGCAGCAGAGCATATTACCGAAGAATCTATGGCATTTCTCATTCGTCATACCGGTGGCGTTATTTGTCTCTCGCTGAGCAATGCCATTGCAGATCAACTCGATCTGCCGCCTATGGTTAAACGTAATACTTCGCAACGCGAAACGCCGTTTACGGTGAGTATTGAAGCGGCAGATGGTGTGACGACTGGTATTTCTGCACAAGATAGAGCAACCACAGTAAAGGCAGCGATCAATTCCGTAGCAACTCCCGATGACTTATCGCGACCAGGACATGTGTTTCCTTTGCGGGCACGGGATGGCGGAGTGCTGGTGCGAGCTGGCCATACCGAAGCATCTGTAGACTTATGTAGACTCTCCGGGATGCGTGAGGGTGCGGTAATATCAGAGCTCATGAATGAGGACGGAACGATGATGCGCCTACCAGATATTTCTCTGTTTGCAAAGAAGCACAATATTCCCGTTATCACCATTGCAGATATCATCGCCTACCGCAGACAGAACGAAACATTGGTACGCAAAGAAGTAACCACACTCCTCGAAACAGATACGGGCGAATGGATGATGTCAGTATACAGCGATACCGTATCAAAGGCAGAGCACGTTGCCCTTGTAAAGGGAACGATAAATCCCATGCAACCAACGCTTGTGCGTGTGCACAGTGAGTGTCTCACGGGTGATACATTTGGAAGTGTGCACTGTGACTGTGGAGATCAGCTCAGTGCAGCAATGCTTATGATTGCAAAAGAGGGAGCTGGCATTGTGCTCTACATGCGACAAGAAGGGAGAGGGATTGGGCTGGTAAACAAAATAAAAGCGTACAAACTCCAACAAGAAGAAGGACTCGATACTATAGAAGCAAACGAGCGTCTTGGATTTCCGATGGACTTACGAACGTATGGTATAGGTGCACAAATTTTAAAAGACGTAGGTGCCGGACACATCCGACTTCTCACAAACAATCCAAAAAAAGTTGTCGGACTCGAAGGATACGGTTTGCATTTAGTGGAGCAAGTTCCCATGTCTACGAAACTGAAAAGTGAGAAACAAAAAAAATATTTACAAACGAAAAAAGAGAAGATGGGCCACTCCATAGTCTACTGATCAAAGATAAGCGCAAAAACTTGAACAAATTTTTTGACTTTTTTTCCAAATTTTTCATAAAAAAATGCATGTCATGTTTTTGTTTGTGTACAAACAAAAAATGCACAAACAGAAAAAAAACGTAAATAAACGAAAACATAAAATGATTTTTGCGCTTTATAAAACTTCTTCACCTACTTTCATCAACTACGTAGCATATATACCAACCCTTCTTATTTTTTACCCTTTCGTGCTATGCCGGTTCGCAAGAAAAAAGCAACCAAGCGAAAGTCTACTGCTAAGCGCAAGCCAGCTCGCAAAGCTGCTAAGCGCAAGCCAGCTCGCAAAGCTGTTAAGAAGACGACCGCTAAGCGTAAGCCAGCCAAGAAGAAGACGGCTGCAAAGCGCAAGCCAGCCAAGCGCAAGACCACTGCAAAGAAGACGGTCAAGCGTAAGGCTGCAACAAAGCGCAAGACCGCTACAAAGCGCAAGACGGTTCGCCGCAAGCGTAAGTAGTGTAACCTGCCTGCCGACAGGCAGGCGCGCCAAGATCTTGTCGCGTGATCAACACCCCGCTAAGCGGGGTGTTTTTTAGTCATCATCTAAACTCGCTACCGTAGCAGTCTGTATCTGTAAGTTGTAACGAGAAATATACGCATCTATTTGTTGTTTAATCTCTTCATCAGGTGTGCTGTTTATTCGTAAACATCGAAACGAAACAGTGCTACCAACTTTAGCAATGCGTGAAGTTAGGCTGAAGACATCCTGAAGATGCTCTGCTATTTGTGCGGAAATAGTGTTTATATCCGCTGTACCAGGAAGAAATTCCAGGCGGACGACGAGTGAGTCAGTAGGAAGTTCCATGGTGTGTAAAGGGGTGGAAGAATTTATAAATCCACGACTGCTTATCGCGGTCTTCTTTTTGCTGTAGTGCGGGAAGTGTTTCTCCAGTAATGCGCTCCCAGTCGTATGCAAATTCAAGGCTTTTATTTTCTGCGATGTGCTGTTGAGACAAGTGCAGAGCAAACCCCACCTTTTTATTATTGAGCATTTCTGTACGCAGTACTTCCCTTCTGTTGGCAATAACAACATCCTGAACAGGATGTGTTGTGTTGGCGACATGCAAATGTGCAGACTGCTTCTGCAGCTCACTCAGCCAGTCCGGTGTATCCATTTTTACAAGAATAACGTGCGCATCACCGCGTGTATTCTGTAATGTTTCTACGAGAGCACGAAATTGTTCCTGTAATGCGGCAACATCTTTTTGTTGAGTAATACTCATATCAAGAGACTTGGATGCATCTTGCATTAATATTTCTATCCAAGCTAATCGAACAATGGTGCTATTGAGAGAAATACTCAGCACTGCATCTGTACTGCATATCACCGATTGAATCTCTTTGTATCGCAATACAGTGTCTGCTCTAGCTAATTGAGCCATTCGGTCTTCTTCTTGCTGGAACCAGGGAAGTTGAGGCTGATGCATAGGAGTCATGTGTGCTGATCAATGGTGCCCGCGGAGGGATTCGAACCCCCAACCCTCGGTTCCGAAGACCGATGCTCTATCCAGTTGAGCCACGCGGGCAGGTACTGTAAATCCTACAAGCTACATGCTACAGGCTACAAGCTCTTTCCCCTGGAATTCTATGCGTTGAAAGGCGATAATAGCATCGGATGAAATCTCTACTCTCCGTTTTAATTCTGCTGGGCTGTCTTGCGCCATTCCCAGTACGTGCACTAAGCGATATTGATGAGTATCAGTATAAAAGTGCCATCGAACTTCTGGCATCGCGCGGAATTATCAATGGGTATGACGATGGAACGTTTCAGCCAAACAAACCCATTAACCGTGCAGAGTTTTTAAAACTGCTCATGCTCTCTGTCTACGGGAATCAGGTAAATCAGGTGCCAAGTAGCAGATGTTTTGCAGACTTTGTGACCTACCAATGGTTCTGGCCGCATGCGTGTGCCGCAAAAGAGCTGGGCATTATTGAGGGACACCCAGATGGGACGTTTCGCGGAGAAGATACCATCATTCTCGCTGAAGCACTCAAGATGAGTTTAGAAGCATGGCAAGTAACACTCGATGCAGAGGATGCAGATAAACCTTGGTACGATCGGTATATGCGTGCGGCAGCATCGCGCAATATCTTCCGAAGATTTCCTTACACACCTGAGTATCAGTTAACGAGAGGCGAGATGGCACAGCTTCTTGTGATGATAGGCGAACCGATTGCTGTGGTCGATCCTACGATTGTTGTTGTGCCCACACCTGTGAAGGCAGGCATTTGCGGGGATGGTGTTGTCGAAGGGGCAGAGCAATGTGACGATGGCAACACGCAGACAGGAGATGGATGTAGTGATATCTGCATTATTGTTCCAGAGCCGATTCGTCATGGGGCACTACGCATAGAGCAGCAGGCAATTGCCAATAATGTGCAAACATCTGGCAATAACGATGTACCGCTCATGGCATTTACTGCACTAGCTGGAAGGCAGGATGTATATATCACAACGCTCAAATTCAAACGTACTGCAGGATCTCTTACCTTTGGAGAAAACTATAGGCTTTTTATCGACGACAAGCTCTACGGACGTGCAACGGCAAATGGGGAAACACTGGCATTTACCAATCTCAATATTCTCGTGAAAGATGGATACTATACGAGAATAGAACTCTGGGGTGATGTTGATACAACATTAAGTGCAGGCAGCATTGCCGTTGGGTTCGATACATCGCAGCCAGATTTTGTTGATGGTGTGGATAAAATAGATGGTGCCGATGTCAGTGGCATTATCTTAAATGGTGGAAAGTGTATGCAGGAAGATGTGTGTTGGATAACGGTAATTACATCAGACGATCAGGAAATTGCTATCCAAACGAAAGGAAATCTCTATGTAACAGCAGGTTCGACGCCACTTGGTCCCCGCCAAGTTATTGCGAGTACGCAAACACCTTCGCTCTTAAACGTAAAGTTCAGAAGTGACGGTGAAAGTATTCTTGTAAAAGAATTTGCTGTTGAAGGTGTTCCATCGAGTGTCGATTATTTGCAGATGTATAAAGCAGGAAGCGCATCGCCGTTTGCAACCATGAAGAAGATTTACTGCACAGAAGTGACAACCGGGCGGTTCTGCGCAGATAATGAGTTTATTATTCCACAGAATGGAGAAGAAAATATCACTATAAACGCACGTCTTCTGAGTGATTCTCAGGGGGCGCAATCTAACCAGAGTATCAGCCTCACAGTGGGTTCAGTCGAAGCGCAGGGGCAGTACTCTGGCCAGCAATTGTTGCAAAACAATGAGATATTTATAAGTTCGATTGTTAGTCCTACGCACACGGTAGCACTCGCAAAAATTATCAGTATTCAAAATACCAATCCCGATGCGGACAACACACTGATCCCCGCAGGGACAACAACGTTTGCGCAGTACACGTTCCGCGCAGCGGACCATAACAATGGGAATGGTGGATACAATACCGCCGATATTAATACACTGGTATTTACCGTAAGTGCAGTCAACATGGAGTTCGATCAGGATAGTTTTTATCTCTTTAACACACAGAACTCAGGTGTCATTCATGCGTGCAGTGCAACGGGATCAACGGGGACTATTACCGTAACGTGCACTGGTATGATTGCAGCACAACTGAGTACGACGATCGCACGTGGAAGCACGCTGGAACTTGGGCTTCGTGGCACCATTACCAGTGCGCAAGTTGCTCCGGGGACAAGTGTGTTGCAGACGAGTCTTAATAATCTCAGTAATCCAAGTCTCACTGGTACCATTGAATGGTCTGATGGCGTGACAACGTTCGATTGGGTGGATATTGGAACAACACAGGTGAAAAATACGGTCTACCGCTTGAATTAGGCAAAAATTTCCGTACTCTACCTATGGTTCATGGGGCGTCGCCAAGTGGTAAGGCAACGGGTTCTGGTTCCGTCATTCGGGGGTTCGAATCCCTCCGCCCCAGCCATTGACAGAAAGTAATCCAAATGTAAAATTATAATTATGAAAACCGTACAACCTCCATTTGATGCAGATGATTTGCATAGAATTGATGAAGCAGAAAGGCAACCAACAGCAAATGAACTAGCTAACAGATATGTTGTTGATCCTGATGATGATGTTCGCGAATGGGTGAATAGCAGACCAACTGATTTCGACAGAGAGTAAGTTTCGTAAATCATCCACCAGCCCCAGCCAATTTCCTATCACTCTTCCTCAAGGATTGCTGCAGTTTGCTCACGTGTAACTGATGTATCAATAACATACTGTTTTTGGCGATCTCGTTCTTCTATTGCACGTAGAACATACTCATCAAATACATGTGTTTCTTCGCGGGAATTATTCATATGCTTCTTACCCTACCAATCAGAGGATATGAGTCAACAATTATGATACACTTACTACGTAATATGCAGTTTGATATTCTCCATCGGCCAAGTTATGCAGCACTCAAGTGTCTAATGAGTGCAGGGGAAGAAATTCGTACCGAGAGCGGTGCGATGCTGGCAATGGATGAAACGGCAGCGATAGAAGGCAAGATGGAAGGAGGTCTTTGGAAAGCGGTGAAGCGAACGGTGCTGACGAGCGAAAGCTTCTTTGTCACCAAGATTACAGCGACGAAAGGAGATACAGAGGTGTACCTCGCACCACGAGCAACGGGTGACGTAGAGCAGATGGATCTAAAAGGGGAAGAGTACATTGTGCAGGGCGGTTCCTTTCTTGCGTGTGAAGCGGGGATAGAGACCGATGCCAAGTTTACGGGCTTTAAAGGATTCGTGTCTGGCGAAGGCATCTTCATGATTAAAGCACGCGGTACAGGGGCCATGTTTGTGTCGAGCTTTGGCGGCATTATCAAAAAAGAGCTAAAAGCAGGGGAGCGGTTTATCGTCGATAACGGCCACATAGTGGCGTTTCCCTCCTCACTCACCTACGAGATTGCTCAGGCAGGTAAAGGTCTGTGGAGCATGGTGAGTACGGGCGAGGGGCTCGTAACCGTCTTTACGGGACCGGGAACCATACTGCTACAGACCAGGAACCTGCGAACGTTTGCGGAAGAATTAAATCCGTTCCTTCGTACGCGTGAACGCTCGCAGGGGAGTGGAATGCTTGGAAACGTATTTGGAGGTTGATGATCTACTCAAGGAATTCCGAAAGTATTTCGGTATATTCAGGTTTTTGTAATCTTCTAATCGCTTCTTCTTCAATTTGTCTGACACGTTCACGACTAATGTTCAGCAGAGAGGCAACTTCTTTTAATGTATATTTGCGATTGTCATGCAAACCAAAACGCAGTGTAAGAACTGTTTGCTCACGCTTTGATAGACGATTAAGCATCGTGTATATCTCAGTATGTAACTGAGATTGTTGGGCAATGGTTTGTGAGTATGTGTCCTTCGCTTTCGGTAACATGTCTACAAGGCGCTGATCATGATCCATACCATACGATGAAACATCCAGTGATAAAGGGGTCTGATTCATTGCGATAAGTTGCATTGCTACGTCTACAGATATCTGCATGGCTTCTGCTAGCTCTTCAGGTGTAGGTTCGTGGTCGTTTTCCATACGCAAGGTATTCATAGTTTTCCATGCTTGTACGCGCATGGTTTGCATATACAAAGGTACACGGACAGTTCGAGCCTGATTTCCAATTTCTCCAGTAATTGACTGGCGAATCCAATATGCTGCATAGGTAGAAAACTTAATACCACGTTGGTGGTTGAATTTATCACTTGCGTTGATGAGTCCAATATTTCCTGCTTGAATAAGGTCATTCAAATCCAGTCCTCTTCCAAGAAACATTTTGGCAATAGAAACAACTAAACGCAAATTTCCTCTCACAAGCTCTTTTTTGGCAGAACAGTATTCACCATAGACATCGTTACATACCTGTACACGGTGTCGTAAACTTGTTGGCGTCTCCTGTGTGCGACATTGAATCGCTCTCTTCTCGTTTAGCAATGTATCATCCTCTGGTACATGCGTACGTTCCTGTATTTGCATCTGCAGTGTATCAAGCTGAGTGCTGAACTGTTGGAGTTCCGAGAATAGAGGAAGAAGAAACTGCATACGCAGGTGCATTGTCTCTATGAGTTGAGCTACTTCAATATGTCGTTTTTTGAGGCGTGACCATGCTTCTTTCCTCAATTCATTCGATTCGGATGCACGTGTTGCAGTAATAAAATCGGTTGTATTTTGTGGCAGTAAGTCACTGGTAAGTGTGGAGAGAACAGTTGGCAAACGCTTTTTCATAGCTTTTTTCAGTTTCCGATTTGACACTGAGACTTCTAGGGTACGATCCAGGCGCCTCCTTTTTGTGTGTACATCTAATAATATTTGAGTTGCGTTCTTTGCAGCGAAGTGGTTTGAAAGCAATTTATTACGAAATATGCGCTTCTTGTTTTCAATACGTTTTGCGATTGCAATTTCTTCTTCTGAAGAAAGTAGTGAATTGCGTCCTATTTCATCTAAATAGGCCCCTACGGTCTGACGTTGATATTTTTGCATTTAGAAGGCATACGGAAGTAGAAAAAAGGGCTTAAGGTAGCTTAATGAGGCCAGACTGTCTAGTCTGGAATCATCACAAAATCGTTAATCAATTGACGAATTGATACACGCGTTGCTGGATCTGAGTAATTGTGTTCGATATGAACAAGTGAACGCGTTATGTGTGATGAATACTCGAAAGGGACAGTGTCCCCTACAACTGATTTTATACGTTGCACTGTTGGCGATGAGCCGTTGCAAAGAGCAGCAAGCGTACGCGCTGTATGCCAGGCACTTTGGTCGGATCGGCCTTCTAGGTCATCAGGAATTCTTTCGGGGATTTTAATGGTGGAGTCCATGGCTGATATAAATGAAATGAATAAAAAATGTATACAATTATTCTTGGTCGGAGATGCAAAATCCTCGCCTTGGCGCGCCTTTCACAAAAGGCGTGCCTTGCTGGGAAGAGAGGCTCGTGTCTTTTAAGGTCTAGTTCTTATGCACGCAGCCGCCCTTCCGCCGTAAGGAGGAGGTTTGGGAGGCCGAGAGTGAGAACTCTCTTATGCATTGAGCCGATTGTAGTACGGTTTGTTCTGTATGCAAGTTTTTTGTAAAAAAGACCTCATACCGTCGTATGAAGTCTTTTTCGTGGAATTCCTGTTCCCTATTAGACCCCGTTTTGGTTATGAGCCGTGAACGTACACGGCAATAGGTTTCTCTCGAGAGCTGTGCCAGAGGTTTCCCTCAGCATCGATGACAACGTCTGCACTTGGCAGTTGCAGTGCGTGAGCAATGCCAGCCTTCAGCTTCAGCTTCGTCCGGCATTTGCCGTTACCCCTCATAAACGAGGAATTGACGAATGCTCTTTGCAGCCAGCGTTGCAGTCGCATAGAGGCAGGTTGCGGCGGATAGGTCTTGCGCCTGCGCGTATATCCGCAAATTGAATCGAAACGGTCGTAGTAAGTGTGTACCATAGGTGGTACCTCCTTTCGCTAGGTTAGTGGATGGGGTCCAACAGGGAGGTCTAAGGACTTTTTTTAGTCCGCAGACCACCTTGTTGTGTAGTGGGAACAGATGGTGTCAATAAACAAGAACCCTCTCTTGGTGTTGGGAGGGCGGATCTACATTTCAGTTCTTGTACCTATAGTCGCCCGGCCAACACCTTATTGGAGCGGCACATGAGGACGGTAATAGATGCGCAATGGATCACGGGTCTATTGTAGCAATGGCAATAGTGCTGGCAAGAGGTTTTTTATTAAGGATAAATGATGCAGTACCTTCAAGTGGAGGGACATCTATTCCGCTCCAATATGCAGCAGAATGTGCAGTGGAACCTTTCATCGTGAGGGATGATGCATAGTTCATTTCTCTTGAGAGAAATACGTTCTTCTTACAGTTAGGTGCACTCACCAGCGAAGAAAATGTACTGTGTAGTGTATCGTCACTCCTATCGGTAAACGTGACAGTACCCATATCGTTCGAAGAATGGAGTGTAATGGCAGCATCAGAAATATCAATTGAGGCAATCAGCGCTACCGCAGTGGTACCTGGTAGCACTTCGGTGTTCATGGCATACCGTTTACCATTCAATATGCACCCAACGATTTCGTACCGAGTATGATCAATGCAAATGCAGAGACTTGTAGTATCGCGCTCTACCGAGAGCGGAGAGACAGGCTGAGTGTCTGGTAAGAATTCCGGTGAGCGCAGTGTGTCATGACTTGCGAATAGTAATGCAGTTGCATAGGCAAAACGCAAAAGGTGTGTGCGAAGGGAAGAGGGGCGTTGAGGAGCGCGCAGTGCATTAGGAGTAGATGTTGTATTACAGCTGCGATCCGTCATAGGTGGTTATAAGGACATCAGGTGATGTTGTAATGGTGCCAGCAACATGTGCAGTAATACCCTGTGTTTCCATTGCGTGCATAATATTGTCTGCATCATTCTCATCAACAATGACAAGCATACCATTACCCATATTCCATGTACGGTACGCTTCGTCGATTGGTACTGACCCAAGTGTAATCAATTCTTTTAAAGCATCATGAGGTGCAAAGAGATCTGTGAGGGACGCACCACAACCAGATTTTTTCAGGGTGCGTTTGAAATTTTCGACAATGCCACCACCAGTAATGTGAGCAATGCCCTTAACGTTTATCTTTCGATCTTCACCGTATCGTCCAAGGACACTGAGGAGAGCACCGTGATAGATAACACTTGGTGTAAGCATAGTACGAGCAAGTTCCGATGTGTGCCACGTGTCGCCATACTCATCCCGAAGAATTTTGCGAATCAAACTAAAGCCGTTACTACGGGCAACACCGGACTTCAGTGCAATGACGACGTCACCTTCGGTGATAGTTGATGTATCAATCACCTTGTCTTTGGCAACAATACCAACAGATGTTGCATTCCAGACAGGAGAAGTTACTGCTCCTGGCACTTCTGCAATCTCACCACCAGGTAGGACAATCTTTTGCGCGCTACAGGCTTTGGAGAGACCTGCCAGCAGTTCGTCTATCATCTTTTGATCCACAGAGGCAACATCCAGTGTATTACTCACGCTAATGACCTCAGCACCTGTACAGATGGCATCGTCTACCACCATAGCGAGAAGATCCTGCCCAATGGTATCAAATTGCTGCAGTGCACACGCTATCTCCATCTTCGAGCCCGTACCATCGTCATTCTGAACAAGATAGAAATCCCCCATATCAAGCATACCTGCAAAGCCTCCCTCTTCGGTTACCGGAGCGCCAATCATTCCCTTTCTAGAGGCGAATGTCGTCATTGCATGGCCGTAGGCAGTTTTCGAGGCCGTATTGCCAGCATCTATGTCTACGCCGGAATCGCGGTAGGTGGTCATAGTTCTAGTATAGGGTACAGAAGTGTAAGAGGGTACAGAAGGTACAGATGTTTTTCATCTGTACCCTTTACCCACTTCTGCACCCTCTGTACCCTGTAGATATGATTCGCCTCATCCTCGCAACCGTCGCCGCAGCTAATTTCTACGCAGCGTTTCTTTTTTTCTTTACGCCAGAGATTCTGGCGGATATTTATTTGCTCCCTGCGCTGGATAATGCGCACCAGTTTCTGACGATGACAGTAGGGGCACTGCTTTCTGTATTTGGACTTGGTGCACTGCTCGCATTCTTTCGACCCGTAAAGTACGGCACCATCATTATCATGCTGCTTCTGATGCACTTTATGATCTTTATTATCGATGTGGTGGTTCTTGCTCGTGGACAAATGCCCTGGAAGGTCATTGTTCCGGAGATGGTGTATTTCCTCGTTGTTTCTACTGCGCTTGTGCGGTGGTACCCTATCCGACAAAAAGAAGCTAAAGAAGCTAAAGATTCTAAGGAACCTGAAGATCCTCAGCTTCCTCAGCTTCCTTAGCTTCCTCTAAGATATTGCTGTTACTTTCACTTTCTTTTTTTTATCGTTTCCTTCATCTGCATCCTCCTCAAGGATGTCATGTTTCTCTGCCTTGGGTTTTTTGCCTTTATAGCCCCCAACACTGTCACGAACAATCGCTCCGTCACTCAGTTCAATGACACGTGTATTCAGTGCATCAACAAGCGCAGTATCATGCGTTGCCAGAATAATGGTGGTACCACTTGCGTGAATTTCATTGAAGAGATTTAAAATTGTTTTCGACTGATTCGGGTCGATGTTTCCCGTGGGTTCATCGGCAAGAATAATCATCGGGTCATGCACGACAGCGCGACCAACGGCTGCACGTGCCTTTTCCCCACCAGATATTTCGCTTGGTAAGCTGTCTGCATGCTTCGTCAGCTCAACGAGTTTGAGCACGGTTCGAACACGTTTTGCAATGTCGCTATCTGGCACGCCACAGACTTCCAGTGGGAAGGCGATGTTCTCTGCAATTGTACGATTCTTCAACAGCTTATAATCCTGAAACACAATACCGAGTCGCTGACGGAATATCTGCAGTGCACCTGGGGGAACAATGTTCAAATTAACGCCATCAATCTCAATTGATCCTTTTGTTACTGTTTCTGCTCCAGTAAGAAGGTGTAGTAATGTCGACTTGCCAGCACCACTCGGTCCTGTGATACACACAAACTCCCCAGGGTTTACCGTAAACGAAATATTTTGTAAGACTGTTGTCTTTCCGTAGGACTTTGACACGTTCTTCAACTCGATCATGGACGACATAGTAGCACATAGATCTCCTTACTCCTATCTCTACATGCCTCCGGGATGTAGGTCTTCACGTCCTTCCAGTCGCGTTTGCAGTCACGCAAGAATTCGTCGAAGTCTGCTCCGCGAAGAATCTTCATGACGCAGCGACCACCAGGCTTTAAGTGACTTCGTGCAACATCGAGCACTGCCTCACTCAGCTCGATAGATTTCCACTGATCCACGTCTTTCACCCCGCTTGTTTTGGGGGCAAGATCTGAAAGCAGCACGTCGATCTTTTCGGGTAGAACATTCTTCAGCGCCTCTTCATCTGCAATATTTGCAACGACTGTTTCAACCCCATCAATTGGCTCAATCTCCTGCAGATCAATTCCAATGATTCTTCCACACATCTTTCCACTTACATATTGCAGCCAGCTCCCTGGAGCAGCTCCAAGGTCGACTACAGTCATTCCTGGGCGAATCAGCTTGAACTTCTCATCAAGTTCTTTCAGTTTGTAGACAGAACGAGCTCGGTAGCCTTCTTCCGCTGCCTTGCGTGCCCAGTTGTCGTTAGGGGTGTAGCGTTTTGGCATTACACTAGAGGGGTTTTTTTTGGTACTCCAATATCACGAGGGTATTTTGCAGGCGTTGGTCCGGTTTTTTCAAAAATAAGAAGTTGTCTCTCACCCCATCCTTCAGGAAGTACATACTTGTAGGAATCAACCAGATGACAGCGTAGCTCAGCTCTCGCAAGAAGCGATTCCTTGAGTTCTGTTTCGATCTTCATACTCTTCCAGGCAACCAAGTGACCACCGGGCTTCACAAACGGTGCACAGAATTCAATGAGGGTATTGAGTGGCGCAAGTGCACGGGCGGTGACGATATCAAACTGATCTCTATATCGCTTGTCATGTCCCAGCTCTTCAGCTCTTCCAGAAATGAGTGAGACATGTTCAAGATGGAGTGCGTCTGCCATTCGGCGGATAGCATCGAGTTTTTTCTGGGTGGAATCCATGCCACAGATTTTCGCGTCGGGTAGGCAAATAGAGAGTGGTAAAAGAGGGAAGCCTCCGCCGGTGCCAACATCTAAAAAAGCTGAATGCTGAAACCTGCCTGCCGGCAAGGCAGGGCTGAAAGCTGAGAGAGATTTGTAATAATCAAGCAGTGCCAGCGAATCCAGCACACTTCCAATCCAGATACTTTCCTCATCGCGCATAGCAGATAAATTAAGTTTTTTGTTTTCTTCCAAAAAGACTTTAACAAGTTCTTTTAAAAGCCGCTCTTGTTCGGATGAGATCACACTGGCAGTATGCACGTACTTTCATCTTTCCACTATCCACTTTCCACTTCTTATCGTGCCCTACGGAAAACGCATTGCCGAGCTTCTCATCGATATCGGCGCCGTCAAACTCTCTGTTGATCCGCCATTTACGTGGACGTCAGGAATAAAATCGCCCATCTACTGCGATAACCGTATGATCTATAGTCACCCAGACGCTCGCAATGTGGTGGTAGATGCTCTGGTATCGCGTATCAACGCGTTACATATTCAGCCAGATTGCATTGCCGGAACCGCAACCGCAGCCATTGGCTGGGCCGCACTGGTAGCAGATCGTATGGATCTTCCGTTTGTCTATGTTCGCTCTAAGGCAAAGGAACACGGAGCGAAAAAGCGGATTGAAGGAGATATACGGGACGGCTGGGACGTTGTCGTGGTCGAAGATCTGATTTCAACTGGCGGAAGCGCTATTTCGACAGTAGAAGCGCTCCGAGAGGAAGGTGGGGCAAATGTGAGTGATGTTATCGCGATTTTCACGTACGAGATGCTTGTTGCAAAAGAAAAGGAGCAGGAGGGAAGCGTAACATTCCACCCTATAGCTACCTTGGGAACATTGCTCGATGTTGCCGTAGAACAGGGAAGGCTGAATACAGACGATATTGCTGATATTGCAAAATTTGCAGAGAATCCAAAGGCATGGCGCGTATAATCATATATTGCATTTATACAAAAATATAGTATAGTAATACTACCCACAGTCGATTTCTATTACATAGCTTCGCCGTATGGAGAAAGCGATGAGTAAGAGATCGAAATATGCTCCTGGGCATCCGTTTTCGAACGAATCCTTTGAGACCTGCCCATTCTGCAAAGGGTGGTGTACGGTCCAGAAGGATAAGAGGGAACTGAAGGGCCCTCGAGATGTTCGACTCAAGGAGTGTCCCCGGTGCTTCCGCGCCGGATACGTCAAAAAGGACTAGGAGCACGTGGAAGCCCCGGAGTGAGAAATCATTCCGGGGCACCATTTGCATTGACACAGAGAATATTGATTCCAATAATACCCGTCTCATGGAGATAGGTAGCTCATCAAATGCGGTTCCAATAGCATTCTTCAATGTGGAAGGAAAGCAGCGTACTCTACCGTTGTATGCCGCCCAAATACTTCTCTGTCTTTTAGAGACAGATCATCAGGGGAGATACATCTTTGGTAGCGATGCGATTCGAACATTACGGGAGTATCTCCATACTCTTCGCATGCTTATTGCTGTGAGTAGAGGTGAGGTTTCTAGTGCAGTAGATATGCATTGGGAAAAGTGGACAGAGGCAAGGAACCGATTTCTCAGCGTTTGCGGCAGTGCAGCAGCAAGCAGACTTGAAGAGACATTCGGTGTTAACATCGCAGCATCGGGAACAGATGGCGCAGCTTTCCCTCATTCAAGTAGTAACGTGATTACCGCTGCAATAGAATTTATGGAGAGAAGTGAACATCTGAAGTGGTCCATTGGAGAAACTTCAAGAAGTATGAGGAATACGCTCAGTTCAAAAGTATTGATCTAAAGTAATAAAAGTGGTATAATATAAAACAATGTCAACACCAATAGAAATCACACCTCCGGCAATGCCTGTTCAGGTACAGCCTCCGATCCAGAAGTAGAACGTACTTACTTGTTGCTACCTCTTTTCTTCTCAAGTAGTGCATGGGCGATAAATCCAAGGAAGGTTGCGATAAGCAATAGCCCTGTTGCGATGTGCCCTTGGTTAAGCATTTGATCAACGTTCATGGTATTGAAGGTGCTGCTGAGCAATTAAAGATGCGTACGCGCAAATGATAGCATAAAGAATGCTTTGGACCAACGAATACAGACTAGATGTGACAAGTATGGATATAAACCATGCTGCAGCTAGGTCGCAGTAAAACGAAGAAAAAAATGTTAACAGCGACCTTGTAGATACATGCATAGGTGTACAAAGTAACACCTTTACGCAGCGCAAGCAAACTAAAACTGTCTGAGAAACCTCAGATCTCCCTCATAGAAACTGCGCAGGTCGGGGATCTGGTGCTTAATCATAAGAGGGCGCTCAATACCGAAACCAAAGGCAAAGCCTTGCCACTCATTTGGGTCGATGCCGACGTTGTTCAGGACATTTGGATGCACCATGCCACAGCCACCCATTTCGAGCCAGCGGCCTTCGCGGCTATCTTCTATATCTCCCTGCCACATCATATCCATCTCCAGTCCCGGCTCAACGAAGGGAAAGTACCCTGTCCGGAACCGAAATTCCACTTCTCGTCCAATAAGCTCAGTCAATGCAGTCACGAGGACTCCTTTGAGGTTTGCAAGGGAGATGTCTTTACCAATCATGAGTCCCTCAAACTGGTGAAACATGGGAGAGTGCGTAGCGTCGCTGTCTTTGCGGTAGACCTTTCCGGGGCAGATCATTCGGAAGGGTGGCTTATGCTCTAGCATGTATCGAATCTGCACTGGTGATGTTTGCGTACGTAGGACTGTATTCTTTACCCCTTCTATCCAGAAGGTATCCTGACTGTCTCGTGCAGGGTGATCGCTTGGGACGTTTAACTTGTTGAAGTTATATTCTTCAGTTTCAATCTCTGGACCGTCAGCAGTATCAAAACCCATGCGGCCAAAAACTTCTTCTACCTTCCGAATAAACTCGGGAATAAGGTGCAGGTGTCCTCGTTCCTGTGTTGGTAGATCGAGTGTGATATCAAATGCATCATTATTGTTCCCTCCGCCAAGCTCTTTGTGTTTTTCTTCCAATGCACTACTGAGTTTGCCTTTCCACATGTTTAAGTCTTTTGCGGTTTCCTTACGCTTGTCTGCATCAATATCTTTGAGTGCTTTCAATGCCTCCGTCATGAGCCCCGCCTTTCGGCTAAAGAGTTCATGATCAATTGCATCGAGCTCCGCGCTCGACTGTGCTCTTGTAATCCGTTGCTCGTAGTCTGACCAGTTTGTCATAGTAGATAGTCTAATGTTCTAGGGCCAGTTCTACCAGTAGAAACACACCATAGATGAGAATAGCGATCCACCAAGTCAGCAGTTGCAGAACTAAAAACAGCGCTGTAATCGTCGTTGCAATACCAAGGAAGATTCCCTGACGAAGACAGATACTCGTTAGTTTTCCTGTGTCCCACGTAAGGCCGGGAACTTTTTTCCAGATGGCCATCAGGAGAAGAGTGCTTACAGTGGTTACACTGAGTAGAGCACTAAAAAAGAAGGCAAACAGCGCTTGAGCAGGGGCAAGAAGTGGGCTCACGCGAAAGAGCACAATGAAGAGAGAGGTCGTCGAGAGCAATGCCGAAAGAGATATGCCAAAGACAAGAGTATTCATGGCTTAATCTCTGATTCATCTAAATATTCTTTCAGCTTTGCAAAATCATCAATCAAGCTTTGTCTAAGGTTACCGTTATGCAGGGCAGCAGCGGGATGATAGATAGGAAAGATAGTAATATCATCCGTCAGTTTCTGTGCTGTACCGTGCACGTTAGAAATACTCATTTTCTGGTAGAAGTGCCCCAGGCTATGCCGACCAAGTGGCACGATGACCTTTGGTTTGATTAATGCAATCTCCAGCATGAGCCAAGGCATACACTGCTCCTTTTCCTCTGGTGTTGGGTCGCGGTTGTCTGGCGGTCGGTACTTTACGACGTTACTGATGTACACGTCGCTTCGCTTCCAGCCCATACTCTCGATGAGCTCATCCAAAAATTTTCCTGCAGCACCCACAAATGGTCTCCCGAGTTCATCTTCTTTCTGTCCTGGTGCCTCACCGATAAACATGACATCAGCATTGGGATTTCCTTCGCCAAGAACAGGATTGGCATTTTTGGAAAGTGCACAACCATCCCACGCTTGGAGTTTTTCTTGGAGTTCAGGAAGAGTAAGTACCATAGACGCATGGTACCAGCTCAATGTCACGATGGACAGAATACGTTTAGCAATTGTAAGCGTTGATGCATATCTGTTAGCAATGCTTGAGAGTATGTATCTTCTGGATGGGGGAATTTCCTATAACATTCTTTCATTACGTCCTCCAGTTCTTGAATATCATCGGGGCGCCATGGGTGTGAACCATAGTCTTTACCAATGAGATAGAGTATAGACTCAAACGATTTGCGAAGTTCCACCCGACGCATTGTTATTTCTCCTTCGGGCAATACAGTGCTTGATTGTATGGCATCCATATTCTCAAGATCATCGAGAATGCAATCAATCAATCCTGCGTAATCGGGCTGAAATGGCTGCTCAACTCTCATAACTACTTTTTACCTTAGCAATGCGATCCGCCATCTTTTTTCTCAATACTTCATCACCTTCGCCGAGTATCCGAATGGCAGCGAGTGCTGCGTTCTTTGGACTGAGAACCGTCATGGACGGTACTTCTGATGGATAGCGAAGGCAGGAGTGAATATCGACCATGTACTCCTCAAGCGTCTCGTACGGAGGACAGTTGATGACCGGATGCACAAGGCCTGCGGCAGCGACTCCTGCAAGACCGTTGCTCATACCGACGACGGTAATGACTACCTGTGGCTGCGGATCTGCGTTCAGCTTCTCCATAATCTTGTAGACCTTCTCAGGTACTTTGTGGGCCGAAGCAACAATCACTTGTGAGGGCACACTGTACTCATCAAGCACCGCTTTTATCTTATCGGTAAATTCGATGTCGCTTTTGGAGCCGAGGAGGAAGGTGACGTTCATAAATCTATGATAGATTGAAAATTGGTAATTGAAAATTAAAAATGTGGATGAATGTGGTGGAGCAGTCGTGTCAGACACCAACCAGTATAGGGATTTTTGGAGTCCTTTGGAGTGCCTTTCATAAGGATGCGTTAACCACTCGGGTCAGGGGCTAAATGGGACAAATGGGACACTATAAAAAAGGGTGTTCCATTTATGAATAACCATTCGGGTCAGTAGAAATCCGCACCTCTTGGTAGCTACTTGACGATAATCTATTTCAGTTGTGTAGAAACTAAAAGGATGCGTGAAACACATATTCAGCTATAATATGCCCAATGAACGAGGATAAAACACCAAAGGTTAAAGTGCGTTTCCCTCTTCCTATCCCCATAGAGGAACTCAATGCATTGCAACTCCAGCATCAAAAAGTGCTGGAGGAGATGACACGGCATGTGAACAGCTTTCTTCCAGACCTGACAGCCACCATGAGTAGAACTCTAGCACTGCCAAGATTTGACCATCTCTTCACACAAATGGAGGCAATGAACGCAGCAATACAACCAACTCTCAACATGCTTGAGGCAGTCAGGGAAGCAGTGCAGCCAAAAGTCACTGCAATGAACGCACTCTTCAATTCTTCACACATGAAAGAAGCCATGGAGGACATGTTGTCGTTTGGCAAAATCGCTCAGAATATTTTTGTGCAGAATTGGGTAGACCCGTTCTCTGTCACATCACCTGTGACGAGTGAAGATACGGTGAGGGAAGGTGAGGAATTACAGACAGAGAAAGTTGAAGTTCCAAGTGTCTTTGACAATGTCCAAACGGAATTGGAAGCAAAGCTCCTTCCATGTCTACCGGAAACAGCAGAGCTGCTGGATACGAGCATTGCAATTGACGGAACGAACTGCATCCTCTTCGCCGTAGGCGACCAATGGATGCCATACCGTGTGGGTAAACAAATCATTCTTGTAATCAATTATGTGAGGAATCTTGCACCGCATCCGCACCGGAGGCTTGTTTCTCTGACGGAACTTGCTCAGTTTTCAAAGGGAACGTCTATGAGAACGAAACGATCAGCTATCGGTACACGCCTCCTCGAATTGGAGAAATTGAGTGCAAGACACGGCTGCAAGCCCATTATCATTAAGTCTGGAGGAAAGCGGTGTCTCAATCCTGAACTTTCCTATTGCAAGAAATTCCGCTGGGATCAGGAGTAGAAGTTCACGAAAATGTTCACGAAATTTTCAACGATGACCGCATCGAACTCTGAAAAAGAGTCGTAGTGTTCAGAAAATCCAAGAAATTTCAGTGGAGAAAATGGCTTAGTTCAAAGCAATAGCATGAGTGTCATATCTGGCGATCAGATTTTACCCTTGCAAATCTTTTTTCGTGAACAGCACAAAAACATCAACACTACCCACTCGCCTATGGCATCCAAAGCCAATCTCACCATCGTCGAAGTTCCTGTCGATCAGCTCAATCCTGCACCCTACAATCCGCGTAAGTGGAGCGACAAGCAACGCAGTGACTTACGGCAGAGTATGAAACGCTTTGGCTTGGTTGATCCGATCATCGTAAACAACGCACCGAAGCGAAAGAATGTAGTGATTGGCGGTCACTTCCGTTTGGATATCGCAAAGGAGCTTGGCTACAAGACCGTTCCGGTCGTATATCTCCACATTGCCGATCTCAAGAAAGAGAAAGAATTGAATCTCCGACTGAATCGCAATCAGGGCGAGTGGGACATGGAGCTACTCAAATCCTTCGACATGGATATGCTGCTCGATGTTGGATTCGATGATAGCGACCTTTCTGACATCTGGGATGACGCACTGGCAACGGAAGACGATAACTTTGATTTGGAGAAGGAACTGGAGAATATTAAGAAACCGAAAACAAAGCAGGGTGATCTCTACCAGCTTGGGAAACACCGACTCATCTGTGGAGATGCAACTGATCCTGCGGTCATTAAAAAGCTCGTCGGGAGGCGCACGGTGGACATGGTCTACTCAGACCCTCCGTACAACATCAACCTGAGCTACGACAAAGGTGTCGGAAACAAGCAGGGTTACGGAGGAACGATCAATGACAATAAGAGTGATACGGAATATCGCGCATTCCTCAAGGCTTCCATTGAGAATGCCATCGCAGTATCAGCACCAAACAGCCATATTTTCTACTGGTGTGATGAACGATCCATCGGACTTCTGCAGGATCTCTACCGTGAAAGCGGTATCAACCCACAACGTGTCTGTCTCTGGATCAAAAACGGTGCCAATGTCACCCCACAGGTTGCCTTCAACAAAGCATACGAACCATGCGTGTACGGCATTCGGGGTAAACCGTACCTTGCACCCACGGCGCAGAACTTCACGGAGATTCTCAACAAAGAGATTGAAACGGGTAATCGCTGCATTGATGACATTCTCGATCTTCTGAATATATGGCTCGTGAAGAGGTTACCGGGCAACGAATACGAGCATCCCACGCAGAAACCACCGACACTCCATGAAAAACCTCTGAGGCGTTGCACGAAACCCAGCGACACTGTACTCGATTCCTTTGGTGGTTCCGGTTCCACACTGATTGCCTGCGAACAGATGAAACGCAAGGCACTCGTTTGTGAAGTAGAACCCGTCTTTTGCGATCTCATTATTCACCGCTATGAAACCCTCACCAACCAAAAAGCGAAGCGTCTCCGTTAAGACGGGTGACGTTTTCAAGCTCGGCTCCCATTTGCTTCTCTGTGGAGACTGCACGAACGCAGATCTCGTACAGCAGTTCATCGGCAAGACCAAACTTGATCTCATTCTCACTGATCCTCCCTATGGGGTTTCATATGTGGAAAATAAGCAGGGATTCACCGAGAGCAAGAATACCCATCGAACGATTTTGAATGACCACACGCAGGGTGAAGAAGAGTACCGCACCTTCACCAGAGTATGGCTTGAGGCAGTGAAACCGAACCTGTCATCGAAGAACGGGTACTATATCTTCAACGCAGACAAGATGGTCTTTGCGCTCCGTGAAGGCATTCTCGATGCTGGGTATCGCTTCGGGCAACTGCTCATCTGGGCAAAGACTTCGGCAGTCGTTGGGCGTATGGACTATCTCCCACAACATGAACTCATCGCCTACGGTTGGTTCGGGAAACACGCATTTCGTAAAGCCAAGGACAAGAGCGTGCTCGTTCACCCACGACCGCAGAGCAGCACACTGCATCCGACCATGAAACCTGTAGGGCTACTCCGTAGGCTGATTCTCAATAGTTCAAGGATTGGACAGGTTATCTACGACCCATTTGGAGGTTCAGGCAGTACCTTACTTGCCTGTGAACAAACGAAGAGGCGATGTTTCATGGTCGAAATTGATCCTGCGTACTGTCAGGTGATCATTGACCGTTTCGAGAAACTCACAGGAGTGCAGGCTCAAAAGATTTCCCCAAAGCACCATGCCTAAGAAGAAAACTGCTATTCAGGTACGGCAAGAACAGGAGAAATCTGTGCTGCTTGAGCAACTGAAGAAGACACCCATTGTGCAGATTGCCTGTGAGAAAGTCGGTACGGGACGTACGACCTACTATCGCTGGAGGAAGGAGGATGACGACTTTCGCAAGGAAGCGGATAGCGCACTTACGGAGGGGAAATCTCTGGTGAACGATATGGCGGAATCACAACTGCTCACCGCAATTCGTGACGGCAATCTCACCGCCATCATCTTCTGGTTGAAAAATCAACACAAGGACTACATGACCCGCATGGAGGTGACGACGAAGCTCGCGGAGAACGAACAACTCACACCCGAACAGGAAAGCACCATTCGCAGGGCACTGAGCCTTGCCTCTTTACTTCCTTCCCCGGAAAACCATGCAGACAAGCCAGATGCATCCGCCAAGTCAGGCACTGATTGAAGAACTCCTCCGTGATCGCACGGTGCGCCGTAAGGTAACACAAGAAAGTCACTTTCTGTTCTTCCACCTCTACTTCTCCCACTATGTGCGCTACGAAATCGCGCCATTCCATAAGGAGATGTTCGCCATTACCGAGAATCCCTCCATTGAACAGGCAATCATCATCGCATTCCGTGGGTCGGGAAAATCCACGCTCATCACCCTCTCCTATGTCCTGTGGGCAATCATGGGGAAAGAGCAAAAGAAATTCGTCCTTCTTGTGGGCAGAACACAGGAACAGGCACGGCAACTCTTGAAGAATATCCGAACGGAACTCGAAACCAATCATCTGCTGCGCTGGGATCTGGGACCATTCAAAGAGGAAGAGGATGAATGGCGCAATACATCGCTTGTCATCGGTAACTGCAATGCCCGCATCATGGCAGTCTCCGTAGAGCAGAGCGTACGTGGACTACGCCATCTTGAGCATCGCCCCGACCTCATCATTTGCGATGACATTGAGGATCTGGAATCCGTCAAAACCCGTGAGAGCCGTGACAAAACGCATGACTGGGTGGTGAGTGAACTCATTCCCGCAGGCGATACGGGAACGAGGTTGGTGATTGTCGGTAACTATCTTCACGACGACTCCCTGACACAACGACTCCGAGAGCAGGGAGAGAACGATCCGACCTCCGTGTACTGTGAGTTTCCGTTGCTGAATGAACAGGGCGAGTGTCTCTGGCCGGGCAAGTACCCGGATACGGCAGCAGTGGAACGCCAACGGTTGCGAGTCGGTGATGACGGAGCATGGCATCGAGAGTACCTGCTCAGGATTATTTCCGATGCTGAGCGGGTTGTGCATCCCAATTGGATTCACTATTACGATGAGTTTCCAACGGAGCGCGACGGCGCGAAGTGCGTCTTCACCGCAACAGGCATCGACCTCGCTATCAGCAAGGAAACGTACGCCGACTATACGGCGATGGTATCGGCAAAGATTTTCGATATTCCTGATGAGGGAAGAGTGATCTACATTCTCACAAATCCGGTCAATGAGCGGCTCGATTTTCCTGAAACGGTGGAGCGGGCAAAGAAACTCTCCTTGGCTCTGGGGGAAGGCACGAAGACAACGCTCTACATTGAAGATGTGCAGTACCAGAAAGCACTAGTGCAGGATCTAAACGACCGACATCATTTCCCCGCAGAGGGAGTGCCGACCCGCGGACAGGATAAGCGGTCGCGCCTTGCCATCGTGTCTCCCCTCATTTACTCCTGCAATATTGTCTTTCCTCGTCACGGTGCAGAGAGGCTCATTGAGCAACTGGTAGGTTTTGGAAAGGAAAAGCACGATGACCTCGCCGATGCCTTCACGACATTGATTCTGCCGATGATGGAACGCCTGAAGAGAAGCAGTGGTGCGCTCTTTGTGCTTCTCGGAGATGACGATGATGACGACAACTTGCCTGATCCATGGGCAAGGAGGCGATGGGAACGGGATTTAGATGGCAGAAACATTCTCAACATGCAGTTTTAATTGCTTCCATTCTTTGCTATGACTTCCGATTTCCCCGACGAACTCCGCGAAAAAATTCTGACAGATCGTGTTCTTCGGCGTTCGATTACGCGTGAAAGCCATTACTGGTTCTTCCACTGCTACTTCTCGCACTATGTGGAGTATCCGACAGCTCCGTTCCAGAGAGAAATATTCGCTATCACGGAAGACAATGCATTGAAGCTTGCCGTCATTACAGCATTCCGTGGATCAGCAAAGTCCACCATCGTCAGCCTCTCCTATCCACTCTGGGCGATTCTTGGAAGGCAACAGAAGAAATTTGTACTTCTGCTTGGTCAAACACAGGCGCAAGCGAGACAGCATCTTAAAAACCTCAAAGAAGAAATCGAACGGAACACACTGCTGCGGGCTGACCTTGGACCATTTGAAGAACGTGAAGATGAATGGCACTCATCGTCTATTGTTCTCCCTGCTCTCGGTGCCCGTATCACTGCAGCTTCCACGGAAACAAGCGTGCGAGGACTGCGTCATGGACCGCACCGACCAGATCTCATCATCTGCGATGACATTGAAGACCTTCAGTCGGTGAAGACCCGTGAAAGTAGAGACAAGACGTATCATTGGATCACGGGAGAAGTGATTCCGGCTGGAAGCCCGAGAACGAAAGTAATCTGCATCGGCAACCTGCTCCATGAGGATTGCCTACTCAAAAGATTGCAGGAACACATTGAAAACGACTCCATTAGTGGCGTGTACAAGGAGTTTCCTCTCTTGAATGACAAGAACGAATGTCTCTGGCGGGGAAAGTATCCGACAGGGCAGTCCATTGAGGAAGAACGAAAACGTATGGGGAGCGAAGCTGCATGGCAGCGTGAATTTCTACTGCACATCATTTCTGATGCAGGACGGGTCGTGCACCCTGAATGGATACGGTACTACGATGAATTGCCTTCTGAAGATAACGGATGGCATCTGTATAATGGTGTCGGCATCGATCTTGCCATTTCCCAGAGTGCGAGTGCCGACTATACGGCGATGGTCGCAGCGAAACTCTTTCGGAACGATGACGGACTGCAAATCTATGTGCTGCCTAACCCCGTTAACAGCCGACTCACGGCAATGGAAACACTGGATCAGGCGAGAAATCTGGCAGACTCACTCGGATCAGCTCATTTGTTTGTGGAGGAAGTTGGATACCAGGGGGCACTCATTGAGCATCTTGATAAGGACGGATACTACGTTGAAGGTGTAAAGACGAAGGGGCAGGACAAACGCGCTCGTCTTGCTGCCGTTTCGCATATGGTTGAATCGGGAACGATCCTCTTTCCAAGGGAAGGAGCCAAGGATCTCATTATGCAACTTGTGAATTTTGGCGTGGAGAAACATGACGACCTTGCAGATGCTTTTGCGGTTCTCATGCTGAAAGCTGCTGAAGAGCGATATTGCAGTTTCGGTTTCATCTTCTTTTGAGGATTTGAGGCGATATATGGGGGTTTTGAAGGGGAAAGAATAGTGGGTATTTCGCCTAGCCTTTACGGTCGGATCGCGGCACTTGTGTAGGGAGAAACAGTCATTCCCCCCCCTACATCTATGGCAACAGCCACCGCAACACCATCGGCAAAAAGCACTGTATCTTTGTCACCTGAGAGTGCCCCTCCTTCCCCTTTAGAGAAGCAGGAACTGCGCTACTGCCTCTACGCTCGTAAATCTTCGGAAGATGATGAAAGGCAGGCTCTCTCCATTGATTCACAGATCAAGGAAATGACGACGATGGCGAAGCGTGATGGCATCGATATTGTTGAGATACGACGCGAGAGTCACTCGGCGAAGGCATCAAGTGGTCGCCCCGTTTACAATCAACTCCTGAGTGACATCCGTGAGGGAGAGTTCAATGCCATTTTGACATGGGCACCGGATCGCCTGAGTAGAAATGCAGGTGACCTCGGTACGCTCGTGGATCTCATGGATCAGGGACTCTTGCACGAGATTCGCACACACGGACAGACGTTCACCAACAATCCCAATGAGAAATTTCTGCTGATGATCCTTTGCTCGCAGGCAAAACTTGAAAACGATCACCGAGGCATCAACATCAAGCGTGGCATGAAAACCAGAGCGGAGATGGGTTACCGACCGACAATGACTCCACTTGGCTATCTCACCGAACGAGACATGGCAGCACGGAGAAGTCATGTTGTGGTTGATCCCATTCGCGGACCACGGATCAAGGAAATGTTTGAGCTGGTGGCGTACAAAGGATTCAGTGGACGGAAGATCTACGAATGGATGAAGGAGATCGACTTCACCACACGAAAAGGAAATGTTGTGACTCTCAGCATGATCTACCGGATGCTCAGAAATGACTTCTATCTTTCGCGATACGAATACCCGAAAGGAAGTGGGAAATGGATCAAGGGTGACCATGAACCGCTGATCGACAAGCAGCTCTTCGATGAAGTACAGAGACTACTGGATGCCACGCCGAAGAAGCCGTGGGGCACGAAAGACTTCGCCTTTACACGACTCATGACCTGCGGAGCCTGCAGCGCGGGAGTGACAGCTGAAGAAAAGCACAAAATCCTCAAAGATGGCTCTATCAAACGATATGTGTACTACCGCTGCACGCATACCAAGGATATCGACTGCTCAGAACCATCAATCAGAGAAGATCGTCTGATTGAGCAGATGCTGGATATCATCGAAGATGTGACGTTGGAGAGCAAAGCGATCAATAAGAAGCTCGAAGAAGAACTGGAACGGTATCAGAAATTCACGAGCGGAGTGCTGGGGCAGACTGAAGAAGAGAAGAAGAAACCGAGGGTGGATAAGCGGAAATATGCCAAGTATCTCCTCACAGAAGGAACGACGGAGGAGAAACGGGAATTACTGGCATGCCTCAAAAGCAAGCTGATACTGAAGGATGGAAAAATCTCACTCTCAAAGAAGGACAAATAGTAGACCGTGACTTTGTAACTTCTGTGGACTGTAGAACAGAAAAAATGCATAATAGGTTTCCATGGAAATTGAGTTACCAAACCAAGGTTTTGTCTTTTGGCCAGTAGGAACTGGGGACAGCACAACGATCTGCGTCGATGCGGACACCTTTATACAAGTCGATCTGCACCATATGGAATGTGCGGACGAAGAAAATGACACACACGAAGCAGTTGTTGATCGTTTGGTGGAATTACTACCAGTGGTGAATGGTAGGCCATATCTTTCCGTCTTTGTTCTGACACATCCGGATTTAGATCACTGCCAAGGATTCGAGCGATTGCTCCAAGAAGTTACCATTGGTGAATTGTGGTTCACTCCACGCATCTTCTGGGAATACAAGAAGGATCTTTGTGATGATGCCCTAGCATTCCGTGCAGAGGCTGAACGCCGTATCAATGCAGTTATTGCGTATGGTGGTAGTGCTAGCTCTGGAGATAGGGTGCGTATGGTTGGATACGAAGAGTCAGTCCAAGAGGCGTACCGAGGTTTCCCATCACACTTACTCACTGTGCCAGGAGGTGAAATCTCTGAACTTGATGGCAAAGAATATGCTGGCATTTTCCGGGCATTCATTCATGCCCCTTTCAAAGATGATGTTGCCAGAGATCGTAACGATACAAGTCTTGCAATGCAGGTGGCATTGGGGAATGCAACGACATCTGGTACTGCGTTGCTCCTTGGAGATCACTGCTACCCGACACTCCGAAAAATATTTGATAGCACTATCGACAAGAGCAATCTTGCGTGGAATGTGCTTCTTGCCCCGCACCATTGCTCCAAATCTGCAATGTACTGGCAAGGAGAGAACCAGTTGGCTGAAAGTTTGAAACAGGACATTCTGGACTCATTCACAGAAGTTCAACAAACCACGGGATATGTTGTAGCGAGCTGCGAACCTATTCCTGCATCAAATCAGCCGGGAGATAACCCTCCGCATGTAATTGCAAAACGACGATATGAGCAGATTGCCAATTCAGGCTTTCTCTGCACGCAAGAGTATGGTTCGGATATTCCACGTAAACCGATTATCTTTGCACTGACTGAAGGTGGCTTACTTTGTCAGACTGTTTCAGATGCGTTCAATGAGGGAAACAATTTGGCGATGGCTGTCGGAGCGTTGCGGGGCAATTATGAACCGCCAGCCGAACATGTAGGATTCGGGGCATGTCATTAACATCAGGTCAGCAACTGGCTCTTGATCAGATTCAGGCGTTACACGAGCGTTCGGATGGTGTTTTTGAGTATGTTCAGCATGAAGAATTTTCTTACGGAAAAGATGAAGAAAAGAAATGGCTCAAGGTGCATTTCTCTGTTGCCTGTAGAAGCATGCCGAGGGAAGAGGGTGGTTTACCTCTGAGAGATAGGGAAGGGTTTATTGTGTATATCTCCCCGCACTTTCCTTTCAAAGTGCCGGAAATTCATAGTGCGCATAAGCGGTTTGCAGGATTTCCGCATGTGCAATTCATGGATCAGCTCTGCTTATACCAATCGCCATCAACTGAATGGAACCCCAATGAAGGGATGATCGGCTTTATTGAGCGATTGGATCTATGGCTCCGCCAAGGAGCGATGGGACAACTCGATCCAGTGGGTGCCCCTATTCATCCGCCTGTCGCATATACAACACGAGGAGAGTTCCATGTGGTGAATATCCGCAAGAATGCCCCTGAATTCGCGGAAGAGTACTGGCTCGGTACAGGTCAGCTCAAAACTCTCTCTGGGGATTGCGTGCAAGTGACGGATTGGATGCCACTATCTGCTGAAGAAACTCAGCAGAATGTCGCAGCTGCAATCTTTGTTGCACAACCGATGCCCTTCGAGTTTCCAAAAACAGTACGCGGGTTATTCAATGCACTCGAAGAACGTGGTGTCCCACGCAGTGCCATTTTGCTAACGCTAAAGCTGGCTGCATTGTTCAATGCCGATGACAGCCCTCTCTACTTACTTTTAGGAACCCCCATGCGTGGTGTTAGCGGTAGCGAACAACTGCAGCAGCACATTACCGCTTGGTATTTACCACCAGTTATTGCGAATGGTTTACGTGCGACATTCAGTAAGTACAGCAAGCATGAAAAGCTAAGAGAAATTGGTCAGGAAATGGAAAAGATACTACTGGAATGGGCTGATGCTGCAGAAGTTATTTGGTGCAAAATCGATGAGGCGCGTGACGAAATTGTTGTGGAACGTGATTACGAAACTCCGATACATTGGTTCAAAGAAAAAAGCGTTTCTCTATGGGGATGTGGAGCATTGGGGGCGCAAGTTGCTCTCATGCTTGCGCGAGCAGGTGTTCAAAAAATCATTCTGCACGATAATGATTTCATCTCATCGGGCATTCTTGCACGTCAGCCATATCAAGAAGCAGATATCGGATCATGGAAGGCGACAAAACTTGCAGAGGCAGTTCATGCAATCGATCCCAACATTGAAGTTGTCACTTCAACAAAAAATCTTCTGTATCACCCTTTAGATGAGGATGATTGGACTGAGAGTGCAGATATTGTCATTGATACAACGGCATCCAATCTTATTCGCAAAAAGTTAGAGCTACGACGCAGAGAGCAGAGCGAACACAGAGCTTCACTTATTGCCCTTTCCATAGGACATAAAGCAAAAATGGGAATGGTGGTGATAGCCGATAGTACCCATGTGGGAGGAGCAGTTGATGTAATGAGGCGAGCAAAAATTGCTTCCTCTCGCAGAACTGATATTCAGCAGTATGCTGATGAATTTTGGCCATTGGACAGGCGCAAACCTTTTCAGCCCGAGCCAGGATGCTCGCAAGCGACATTTGTCGGCTCGCTTGCCGATGTTTCGGTACTTGCAGGAACTATGTTGAATTGCGCAGCAGGTTCTCTGCAACACGGAGGACACTCCGCAGTGTGCCATTTCATTCAACAGCCTTCTTATCCTGAAAATCCCAATCAAAAATTGCACAGCACTCTTTGTTGGGAGCGTGATATTGTTTTGGATGATCCGCAGTCAGGCTACGAAATTCGTATTTCCTCTTCAGCATGGAATGAAATGCAGGGTTGGATACGGACTGGACAGCGCACACATGGTGTTGAAGCCGAAACGGGAGGACTGCTATTTGGTGAATATGATGACATTGCAAAAATTGTGTGGGTCAGCGAAGTATCGGGACCACCACCAGACAGTGAAGCATCTCCAAACGGGTTTGTGTGTGGCAACGAAGGAACGCAGGAAATGAATACTCACAGGAGCAAAAGATCACGCGGATCAGTGCAGTACATTGGCATGTGGCATACGCATCCAGAAAGTCTGCCACTTCCAAGTGTTACGGATCATATAGGCATGTCTCAGTTATTGGATTCCATAGACACTCCTTATGGCAAGTCGCTGATGCTTATCGTAGAAACATCTGATGATGCATCATCCAATCGTATTGGTGGTTACGTTTTCACTTCCAATGAAGCTGATAATTCAAGCCCCTTTTCTCTTCGACTGAGTAGTATCACACAAGTGACTGAAGAGGCTCCTCCAAAGAATGTAGGACTTGCTCTGTCGGGTGGAGGATCGAGAGCAATCGCATTTCACCTTGGATGTCTCAGGGCATTGCACGAAAGAGGAATATTGCCACAGTTGTCAGTTGTTTCTGCTGTCTCCGGTGGATCAGTTATCGCAGCTATGTATGCATATTCTCAGGATGATTTCGGGGAATTTGAAAGACGTGTTGTCAATCTGCTCAAGCGCGGATTGCAAAACAGCATTCTTGCCAGAACAGTACTGCCACACCATTGGTTGCGTAGAGTTTCTCACAAAGTTGGAGCACTGGATCAGGCTTTGAGAGATATGCTCTTCAGTGAAAAGACACTGGATGATGAGCGTCGAGAGGAAATAGATGTAGTCCTGAATGCATGCGATTTACGAACAGGCACTGTTTTTCGTTTTGGAAGCAAAGAATCTGGCTGCTGGCGTTATGGAAGTGTGAGTGAAAAGATTCCGATTGCTACAGCAGTTGCTGCATCGGCGGCATATCCGCTTCTCCTAGCTCCAACAGAACGCCATTTTGAGTTCACTCGTAAAGACGGCACGACTCATTCTGATCATGTTATTCTTACTGATGGTGGTATTTTTGATAATCTTGGTGTTACGTGCATGGAGCCTGGTCGGAGCGAAGCCTACAGTTACAATGTTTTTTCACCCGAATACATTATTTGCTGCAACGCAGGTGCTGGACACTTGCATACCATGTTTCGACCTACTTGGTGGATACCGAGAATAAAACGTTCCTTTGAAGCCGTGTTTAGGAAGGTGCAAGACGGAAGTTTCCAGAGATTGCATAGCTATGCAGCTAACGGACAAATTAAAGGATTTGTCCTGTCGCATCTTGGACAACAGGATAAGAGTTTGCCATATGCACCACCTGATCTAGTTCGCAGGGAGGAAGTGATTGGTTATCCAACAGACTTTGCTCCAATGTCGCAGAGGAATATCGATCTTCTTTCAAGACGAGGCGAACAACTCACAGGACTTCTTATCGAAGAATACTGCTCTGAATTGTAGCAACTCCTTGTAAAGGAAAATCAATCCTTCACTTCTTCCCCGCCTTTGAACGAGGATGCTTTGCCATCTCCTTCTTGAGCTTCAAGATATCGCTTGCAAGAAAAATTCTGCCAGCAGAGGTGACCTCAAACTGAATATCCTTCTTGCGAATCAGCTCATGAACTCGCTGGCGGGAAAGACCACCAAGGCAATCCATCACATCATTCATAGCCATTAATTTAGGTAGACGCTGTGTAGCCATTGTTGTATTTCAGGCTACTTGCCAAGTTGACTGAGCGATAGCTGATGACTATCAGCTTGATAATTATCAAGGTAAGCGGTAACTTGCGTTTACCTTCAAAAGGTATTCTTACTAGCTTCCCCCAATTCCCATGTCTGATACAGGACACAATAAAATTACCGTAGGTCTGATCTGCGGATGGATCTTCGGAACACTCTTCCTCCTCGCAGGAGTCACGTATCTCTTTTCGCAGCCATTACCTGGTTTAATCTTCTTGCTGGCTGCTGCGGTCAGTCTGCCTCCTCTATATCGTTTCGTAGCGGAGAAAACGAAGATGCATCTTTCTGGAGGTGTGAAATTTCTGCTGATCGTTGTGCTGCTTGCCGGAGTAGGAACAACAATCGATACCTCGAAGATCGAGACAAGCGTTCCGAGTACATCCTCTGCACCGACTACAAGTGGTAGTAAACCAACACCACCTCCAAAACAGGAAGAAGCGAAATTAGAGCTACAGAGTATGCGTGTCTATAAAGAATACAGCTTCGCGCATATCGACGGCATGGTGAAGAATATCTCCGGTGAGAAGATGGAAAACGTCATGGCAGTTGGTGAGTTCTACGATGCGAACGACAACTTCATTAAATCCGCAGAAGCACTCATCGAGTACAATCCGATTCTGCCCGGTCAATCCTCTCCGTTCAGTGTGCTGACAACGGATAATCCGGAGATTAAGAACGGGAAGATCGTGTTCAAGGCATTCTGGGGCGGAACGATTTCCACGAAGGACGGGAGGAAGCAATAGATGTCCCCTACTCCGTTTTCCAGAACCAGTAGCGGTTAAGCAGTTCTGACTGCAGATCATGGGTATTGGCATGGGAAAGTACGCCAAGATACGACTGCAAGGATTGCTCCGCACTGTCCTCTGAACATACTCCTGATTTATGTGAAACGACTCTCTCATGCAACTTACGAAACATGCGATGCTTGGTTCTGGTACGCAACACCCGATGGTGTGGAAGGATCACGTAGCCCAGAAAATCTATGCCTTGTGCATATTTGCGTATGCGGATTTTTCGAGGATGCAGACTCAGATCAAGATGTGTACGAAGGAAAGATTCAATCGGTTCAATAAGCGAGTGCAAGTACGAACGATCTGCCGATACAATCGCAAAATCATCGGTGTAGCGCAGGTAGTGACGTACTTTCAAATCGTGCTTGATAAACTGATCAAGAGCGTTAAGGTACACGTTGGCAAACAATTGCGAGGTAAGATTACCGATGGGCAGACCTTTACGTGCATCAGGACCGAAACGGGGAGAAGAGAAACTGTCGATAATTTCATCCATCAGCCACAGGACGTTTTCATCCCGTACACGCTTGGAGATTTGGGATTTCAAAACGGGATGCGAAACGGAATCGAAGAACTTGTTGATGTCGCATTGCAGAACGAAACAAGTGCGTGTGTTGTTCTGGCTCTCTTTCCACAGCATCCGTTCCAGTGCATCTACTGCTTTATGTGTTCCTTTACCCTTTCTACAGGAGAACGAATGCGCGATGAACGTAGGTTCGAAGATGGGATTGAGCACAGAGAATACGGCGTGGTGGACGATGCGATCTCGAACGGAAGCTTTGTGAATGTGTCGCTGCTTCGGATCGCAGATCATAAATCCGTTGTACGGACCATGTTTGTACTGTGCGGAGCGAAGATCTCTATGCAAAGCAAAGATGTGGGTTTCTACATTTTGATCAAACTCCTGCACATCCAGTCGGGGACTTTTACCCTTCTTGAATCCTTCCCATGCGCAGAAAAGTGGCTCGGGTTGGATGATGGCAGGAAAGATGTTGTGGTAGTATTTCATACTTTCTATGGAAGAACTTGATATCCCAATTTTTAAGAAGGCATACGAACTTACGAAAATGCTCTACGAGCTACGCACAACCGTGCCCAAACAGGATCGATACTCTGTGTGGCTACGATGTGAAAACCTCATGCTGGAAGTATTGGAGGGTATTGTCATAGCTAGCCACTTGCGCAAAGCAGAGAAGCTTGAACCACTCCAACAAGTCAGCCTCAAGCTGAACGTGCTTCGTGTCTTTCTACGTCTTGCAAAAGATATGAAAGCTATTGACCTCAAGAAATACACGAGAATCCAAGAGCTAGTAGATGAGGTAGGACGCATGCTTGGAGGATGGATCAAATCAACGACCAAGGAGTTATGACCGAAAGACCTCTGTATGAGAGGCCTTCCGATCAGTAGAGGAAGGAAGTTCCGGGAGAGGACGACACCGAGATTGTCGTTCGAGTTGTCTGGGTTGTCGTTGTTGACGTTCACGCCCTCAGAATCGAAGTTCCCGACGTTGACGAGGTTGCCGTCCGAGCACCATTTGCACATTCCCGTCCGTAACCACCGGAAATCGAGGTTTACGCTTCTCATCGACTGCGGAACGCATTCAATGCGAAGTTATATCCTCTTTCTCCTGCATTTTATTCGCTCGCAACCACGAATGTGATACCGAGTCTGAGAATGAGCAAGAAGTTCCTTCTCACTCCCCGTTCGCACACTGTTGTGATCCGTGGACACACAACATTCCGGCGATTGCCAAGAACAGGCCGAGGTGGAGGCGTTTCGTGAGACGGAACCGTAATCCCGTCTTCATGAACGGCACGCAAAGCCATCCTATGATGGAAAAATGGCTCCATCCATCAAAAATCGCCAGTAGCGATGGCTTCAAGGATTCAAAAGCCTCAAGTCATCAAGAATGCAAGATTCAGAACTTCCGGGAGAGGACGACACCGAGATAGTCGCTCGAGTAGTCTGGGTCGTCGTAGGCGACGTGCACGCCCTCAGAACCGAAGCCCCCGACGATGACGAGGTAGCCGTCCGAGTCTCGGGTACCTGTCCAGTCGTAGCAATCTTCCAGATGTCGCTGACCGTTCTTCTTGAATGTCACGAGCATATCGTAGAGCACTTCAGTAGGTGTTCTGCGTGTGAGCTTATTTAGCTTCAAAGCCTCAAGACGCTCGGCAGCTTGCTGCCATTCATCTGCTTCTATAAGGCTTCTGATCTCATCTTTCTGTGTATTCAGTTCTTCAATCGCTTCCGCGTATTCCTGTGGCAATTGAGATCCTGCATAGACCGTTCCCTGCAGATACTGCGCAATAAGTTCCGTCTGTTCCAAATAATCCTTGTCTTCGGAGTCGGGTATAACTTCATTGGACGTTAATGCCCACGATACTTCCGGCACTGCATTGGTAAAGAATGCTTCATTCTCGTACCAGTCCGTATCGTAAAGAATCTGTCCGTTTCCTGCCTGATCGAATTCCGGTTGCAGCATTTCATGCATTTTCTGCATAGTGAGGTTGGCATTGTCTGGTGCTTTATCGCTGCGGAGACGCAGGCTAGATCCAAGTTCCTTTGCTCGCTCAAGGTCAGCTGCAGAGAACGGAATAGGGGGAATATCAGCAGGAGCAAGGGCAATGCCATCCAGAGACTCTAAACCGAAGAAGTGGTCGTCTCCCAGAATCGCTTTTGCTTCCTCAATGCTTACACCGCCTCGTCTTTCGGGTCTGCTATTTGATTGTCGAAGCAGAGGTGCAATGCGTGATTGCAGACCGCGAATTTCCCGTCTAAGTTCTGCACCATTGCTATCTTCTGATAGTGCGGATATGCGCTGGATACCCTCGTTGATAATCGTGCGGACACGGGTATCCCTGCGATAGGCATCGCTGTCTTGGAGTTGTTGCACGAATGTCTGGAGGGCTTCGTTTGGCATAAAGGTGAAAATTCGTCAGTAGCGATGGTTCAAGGAAAAAGAATTCAACAGGGGTAAGTGCTCAAGAGGTCGAGGAGCGAAGGAACTTCCGGGAGAGGAGGACACCGAGATAGTCGTCCGAGACGCCTGGGTGGCCGTAGCAGACGCCCACGCCCTCAGAATCGAAGAGCCCGACGCGGACGAGGCCGCCGTCCGAGCTTTGCACATTTGACCAGTCCCAGCGATTCTGCAGATTTCGCGTGTCTGCGTCCTGAAAGCTGACGAGGAGATCATGCAGCGTTTCAGACGGAGTGCGACGAGTCAGCTGATTAATCGAAAGTGCTGCCAGTTTGTCTGCAGCTTGTCTCCAGTTTCCTGCGTTCATCAAACCTCGAATTTCATCTTTCTGCGCATCCAACTCTTCAATTGCATCTGCGTACTCCTGCGGAAGATCCATATCGGCGTACACCGTATTTTGCAGATACTCAGCGATGAGTTCCGTCTGCTCTAGATAATTCTTGCTCTCCGAATTCGGGACCACTTCATCAGAAGTCAGTACCCAGCAGACGCTTGGAGCTGCTGTCGTAAAGAATTCCTCATTTCCGTACCAGCTGATATTGTTGAGGATTTTACCTTTGCTTTCTGCAGAAAACGTCGGTTGCAACATCTCATGCATTTTCTTCATGGTCAGAGGATCTCCATCGGGAGCATGATCCATCCGTAACCGCAGACTGTGACCGAGTTCTTTTGCCCGTTCCAGCTCCGCTTTGGAAAATGGAATAGGTGGAATGGTTATGCGTTCACTAGCGGTACCGGGAAACGCCTTTTGCAGTGCTTCGGTACCAAAGAAATGATTGTCGCCAAGGATGCTCTGCGCCTCCTCCATACTAATTTCTCCTGCTGTTTCATTGTTGGTAGATGCACCATGCAGAAGCGGGGCGAGTGTAGTATGCATGTGTCGGATCTCACGACGCAGCTCTGCACCGCTGCCGTCCTCCGGCAGTGCTGATATGCGCTGAATGCTTTCGTTAATAATGCTTCGCACACGGGAATCTCCACGATATGCATCGCTCTCTTGAAGGTGCCGTACGAATGATTGCAGTGCTTCGTTTGCCATCGGCGGTGGGGATTCGGCAGAACCTGAAAATTCGTCAGTAGCGATGGTTCAAGGGAAAAGAATTCAACAAGAGGAAAGCATTCAAGAATATCAAGTATCACGGAACTTCCGGGAGAGGACGACACCGAGACTGTCGCGCGAGTAGCCTGGGTCGTCGCCGCCGACGTCCACGCCCTCAGAACCGAAGTACCCGACGTTGACGAGGAAGCCGCCCGAGCTAAGGGTGGAAGACCATGTGTACATGGAACGGAGCAATCGCTTGCGTTCTGACGCATTGCTGTTTTGGAACGTCACCAAAAGATCACAGAGCGTTTCCACGGGAGTAGCACGTAAGAGTTGATTGAGCTTTAACTGGCTCAGTCTTCTTGCTGCTTCCTGCCAGTCACTCTGAATGAGTCCTGCAATTTCATCCTTTTCTGCATCCAGTTCTTCCAGAGCTTCGCGGAATTCCTGTGGCATTTGTCCATCGGGGAAGAGTGACTGCCTCACGTAATTCGCCAATACTTCCGTCTGCTGCAGATGATTTTTGCTGGTCGAATCAGGCAGCACTTCATCGGAGGTAAACGACCACGCAAGTTCCGGTGTATCCTGCGTGAAAAATTCTGACCGCAATTTCCAGTCCGCATCGTGATTGTAGAGCACTTCACCCTCTCCACTCTGGGTGAAAGATTCCTGCAACAGTTCACGCATCTTCACCATTGTGAGGGGTGATCCATCGGGGGCATTTGAGACGCGAAGTCTGAGTGTGTGCCCTAAGGCTGCATGCCTCTCGATCTCTTCTGGTGAAGGAAGAGCAGGGATGTCTTCTGGTCGAAGGGTTAAACCGGGAAAGGTACGAACTAACTCTTCAGGACCATAGAAATGCCCCTCACCACACTTTTCCAACATCATCTGTGCTGCCTGTTCGATGCTGGCAGAACTTGCGGATGTATTCGGTGTGCTACTTCTGTTCAAGTCATGGAGGAGACGTGCCCCATCGGTCGCAAGTATATCTTCTATGGATGCGTTCAAATCCTCATCGAAGTCAACGTCATCATCAACAAGCTCACCGTCTTCGGAAATGAGGAATCCGAGTTCAGAGGGAAGCAGATACGGTTTCTCATTTGGCTTAGAGGCTTGCACAACACGCACATCTTCCGCTGTGCTGTCTGGGGCAATGACCCCTTTGAGCTTCAGAATGGAGAGCGCGATGTTCTGCTCTTCTTCCACTTCAAACTCGGAGAGGAATCGCTGTACTTCACTTGCGATAATATCACCCGTACTCACACCTTCTGCTCGCTTTTGCTCGAATGTGTCGAACATTTCCATAAGCCGACCCGGATCGAGAAATTTCTTTGTCAGGCGCAAGTCGGAGATGCCCGTCATGTCCCGTATTTCAGAGAGTTGTTCCTCACCGATATCATCGAAAGCACGATCGAAACATTGCTGAGTCATCACAGCAGCAGCCGTGAGGTTGCGCACTTCTTCTACTTCTGAGCGGGAGAGATTCAGTACACCATTTTCATCAATGAGTTTACAGAGCACAAGCTGTTCCTGTTCTTCCTGCGACATGAACGGTACGTTCATACCACCGAGCACCCTCGTGATACCCGCATCGAAATCCTCGCGGTTGCTTGTGCGTTCGTCTTTGGGGTTTGCGGTGTACACTTCCGCATAGTGGAGCGGGAGTTTACGCTTCTCATCCAAAACGGGAACATCCGCCTCCTTGCCTGGACGGCTGTTCCAGAGTTTCTTGAGAAGGTAGATCGTTCGCAGTGATCCAAGGTTCAACTCATCATGGAGTACACCAGCAGGCTCTCCGTTCTTTGCTTCGATAGCACGAGTCATAGGACCCGGACGGAGCGAACTTACCACATGTCCGTTCTCTCTGCGTATTTCCATACGGCCGAAAATATCTTGTGCAGTAGTGGACTCCTGCCATGGCACGAGATGATAGCCATTGGAAACAATCGCAAGTGCCTTGGCACCTAATTCGGTCTTTCCCGTACCGTTTGATCCAAGTAGCAGCACGCGTCCTTTTGTACCAAGTCGTGCAATCATGTCATCGAGAATCGCACGTCGGCTCGGTGTCATGACAAATCCATCCGTTTGCAATTGGCGTTTGTACTCAAGAAGCCTCTGCGCTGCTATCCATCCCTTCTCAAGACCTGTCGCGCTTTCCGTCAGTCGCTGTTCTTCGTTCTCAGCTTGGTGATTCCACGCTGCAAGCTTCTCAATGTCTTTTCTCGCGGAACCTGTGAGCTTGCCGTGTTCGCGCCTACTCTTCAGTGAGCGCGTATGGATTTGTTCAAAGGCAACGGATTGCGCTGTTCTAAGGCCTTGTAAACGTGATAGCAGCGGTTGGACAGAACGAAACCTTTCCGCTTCCTTCTCAAGAGATTCATGTAGAGATTGATAGACTTGGGGATCCTGCAGTAGTTCACGAATTCGTACTGCCAGTATTTCTCTGCGTTTTGTTGTTGGCGATTCCTGTTCTGTACTTGCAGCTTTTTCCTTTTTTCCGCTACCCCTGTTCAGTTTACCCAAAAAATCATCGAGGGAATCAATCCCTTCAAGCTGAACTTCCGTATCACTTGTCGTATCTCCTGCAAGTCCGACACGATGGTATTCGTCGAGGAGATGCAGAACTTCAAGTGCTCTCTGTCTTATTTCTTCCGTATCCAGCGTTGCTGAGGTTTCACCCTCCTCTTCGGACTTAAACTGATCCAAGCGCAGAGGAGAGAGATCGAAACCAAGGCGTAGAGCTTCTCTGGCAACACGTCGAGATTCCATATCAACATTCGATTCCTGCGCAGCAGAAGTATCTTCTACTTCTTGCTCTGCATTGCGATTTTCATCTGCGGGGTCGCTCTGTGCCGGATTTTTGAGATCAGTAGGGGGCATAGACAGTTCTAATAATTATACACCAAATCACACTTTACGTAAATGCTTTGATAACATGGAGTGTCGCGCAGCAATTGCTCTTGTGGTGTCCTGTACCACAATTGCAGCGTCAGAATCACTCTTATCGGAGCAAATAAGCTGGATACTGCGTCCATTCTCCGTGTATCCGATGCCTTGCACAATCACTCCCATTTGGCGCAGTTGAGCCACTTCCTGCTGTGCATTTGCAATACTCTCTCGGTGCATTTCCACATTACAGCTTTCACACCCGCAAGCACTGCACCATGTGTTTCCGTCCGAGTGAATGGTCAGCATCTTCACAAGTTCGCCTGATTGGATTTTCTCTTGTGTCTCTGCATCAATACCATTTTTGTAGGCACGAAGCGCACTGACCAAATCTCCTGAGCCGGGAGTGGTAGTGTCGAGTTCACGGGCGAGATGTACGAGCACCGCTTCCGTAATGTCCTCATCCGATCCTTTGAGTTTTGCAAAATGACCTTTATCTTTCCTGCCTGAACCGTGAATGGAGTACACCTCGGATCGAACTTGTAATGGTGTCCTCAACTGCGATTTTACACGACTGTCGTTGAGTTCCTCATTAAGCTTCATGAGATGATACAGAAGAGAAAGAATCGTTTTCTTCTGTTCAACCCGCATCACATTGCCATGCTTATCCGTATCCTCCATGGAGGATGTCAGGTCGATAATCGCGTCTTCCTCAAATGCTCGTACATCAATAATATGTTCCGTTCTCTTCGCATCAATCTCAAAGCCACCGGGGTCAGTTTCATCCGCCATGATGTCAATGTATGCCGCAACGGGATCACCCAATCTTTGCCCTTCACTTTGGCGAACAGGACCACGAAACGCTCTTTTTGTAATTCTTCGCTTATCAGCAATCAGGCAGAAAAGCTTTTGCCATTCGCGTTTCAGCGTTCCTTTGGTAGCGGTGATACGGTCACGGAAGTTGTGCAGAAGATCGGCTGTTTCTTCGATTTGCGCTTCCTGCGGAACACGGGAAGCATTGACACTTTCGATGAACTCCTCAACCTTCTTCCAGTCTGCAGCTGAGACACCGCTTCGTTCCCGAAAGAGTGCATCAGCTATTTCTCGTGCGCTTGGCTCATCTTCACTAATTTCTTCCAGAAGTTGCTGGATTTCCTCCTGACTCAAATTCAGTACGCCTGTTTCGTCCACCTCTTGCGATTCATCTTCTTCACCTCTGTCGCGTGGCTCTTCCGGCTCATCACCGGGACCTTGAGGCTCCTCATTTTCATCTCGTTCATTTTCTTCATCACTTTCCTGTGGAGGCGTGGCATCCATGCGCACCCAGAGAGATTTCTTTTCATCCCATCGCTCACTCCATGCATGCCCGATGCCGCCAATGGAGGCGAAATCACAATCAGGGTGTTTCGTCACAAAGAATCCGGCAGGGGTTCGCATGGGTACATCGAGCCTTCGTCCCAAATCTGAAGCGCGAATATTGCTCCAGTGACAGTCGGCAATACCAAGAGCAGCCATTTCAGTATGAAGCTCTGTTCCTGCATTGCGATACGTTTCATCCATGCCTGACCGTTCCTCATCTTTGGGATACCGGAATTGCTTCTTCGTTCCAAGTATAACGGAGCGCGCACGATCATTGGAATCGAGAAATGCGTTGCTCTTTATCTGTGTAAGCAGATCACTGCCTTGCTCATCAAGGGAACCGTCTATGGTTGCAAGGTCATTGTCGGTCGGCTCATCATCAATAGCATTGTCGTCAGTTTTTACGAGAACAAATTCAAAGGAATACGATACAGGTTCAGTGAGACTTGCGTTCCCGTTACGCATCTCGAGTGAAAAAATACCCGCACTGCTTCGCATAAGCATGAATTGTTCTTTTGTGTCCAATGTCTCAGGTAGAGGAAGTCCCGACTCTGGAAATGGAATTCTGTTTTCCTCTCCGGGCACAAACATGCCACGGAAGGTGTAGCGTTTCAGATCGTCGATATCACTCGGTAATTCACTGAGGCGAAATTCACTCTTATCCGTTGACTCGGCAACAATACGCTGGGCATTCGGATCATAGCGAAACAATTGCTGCCTGTAGTAACCGCCAACAAACGGTTCGACTTTCCAGCGTACCGACTCAGGATCGAGTGGTTCGGTTTCTCCTTGGAAGTTTGGTGGTGTGTAGTCATCTTGCTCCGTCATGCGTTTTTCTCCTTCACTGACACGAAGTTTCCTGCGAAGAGGTTCTATACGATCGCTGAAAAGTTTTGCACTACTGCTTAAGCTCCGGTTCTCCTGCGCGATGAAATCGAGAGCACTCTGGCTGCCGCGTTTGGGGATTCGTTCCAGTGCTTCTGCTACTTCCTTTGGTACATTGTCTGGGAAACTGCCCGTCAGGACATATTGTTCACATGCCTGATCGAAAAGCTGAGTGAGCGTATGTGGAGTCTCTGCGATACGCTGTAGTTTTTCGAGTTCAGTTGGTTCCCATTCAGAGAGCGTTTGCACTCCTTTCAATCGCAGCGCAGCATGTGCTGCTTTATCGTGTTCTTTTAAGGCTTCAAGTGTTCGAGTTGTATCGGATTGAAGATGACGCTGTAAGGCATCAACGTAGGCTGCTTGCACATTCGCAGCACGTTCAGCATCTTGCGCCGTCGGAAACCGAGTAACATTGACTTGTATACTATGTGTTCCGTTTCTTCGAGAGATCTCAATTTTCTTCCCCTTTGTGCCGAATTCAATTTGCTGGTTCAAGACAATCCGATTTGGAGGAATAGAAAATTCACCCTCTGTATCTCCGGCAATGACCGCATTGGCACGGGTAGAGAGGTCGCTTTGGACGGGGCTAAGTGCATCATCTGCCTGTCTTACTTCGGGGTTCTGCTCTTCCGACAAGCCTTCGTGAGGAAGGTCTGAAGGATTGCCGGGGCTTGACTGACGGGATGGCATGTAAAATTTACATACTATTACAATTATTATATAATATAATTTAAGATTCAGCAATCGTAAGAGTCTATATTCTGCCACTATTGGGCAATTTCTTCTAGAATCTCTGCGAGATTGTCTTTCCCGACCAAGCGGAAATTATGCGATTTTCCGCATACATCTGCCCAAATCGCACCCAGATTTAGTTTGTAGGTGGTATCGAGTGATCCCAAGCGATCTGCACCCTTGTATTCGAGTATCCACCATACGTCATTCTTCGTTCTGACGATGAAATCTGGATAGAATCGCCGAGGCCGAAAACCCTGCACATGGAAACCATCGTCACCATGAACAACATTACGGAGCCACCACGCAGTGTTCGGATGAGTATCCAACTGTCGCGCAAGATCCAATTCTTCGTTATTGAGATCATCACAACGATCAAAGAGATGCAATTTGAACGATTCTTGCAGAGGATGCAGCAGTGTCAGTTTCTGAGGTATGTGCCACGCCTCTTCATCGATACTTGGCATGATCTTTTTGCTGGACTGGAGTGAGTGAAAATTTTTCTCTGCTTCTTCGATGAGTGCATCATTAATAAGAGTGGTAACACTGTCTCGCAGCGCGAACTTTCTTGCGTACAGTTCTGCAAGAGACAGCTTCTTAAGGAGCATGGAAACGATATCCGTAACAAAGCCCATCATGTCTTCCATAAGGATGGCTTGCTCTCGTGCAGAACGGGCAACCCACAGAATGAGCTGCTCTCTGGTTTCCTCTTCGGAAAGATGTAACAGCTTTAATTGTTGCTGTTTTGCGAGCGTGACATCATCGGAATCGATGTCGATCACAGATGCTCGATTTTCTATATCATCAAGAATTGTGGTCGAGACAGCCTTTCCTTGCAGAGAGAATTCCTCGGGAATGAGATCATAGAAATCCAGTGGCTGGCCTCCAATGCTCAGATACGGCAACAAAAAATGCTCCTTAGTTACACTGCGAATAGCTTCGTAGTCCGTTCGAGCATCTGCAGCATCACCATGAATTACGTCGTGCTTTGAGTATCCGTTTTGTTCCAAGCCCTGCACTACTGCACGGGCTGCATCATCAAACCGTCGTGAAGCAGTAAACACATACGATCGATTGAGTGCTTCCTGTTGCTTGCGTGTCGCGTAAGGAAGTCGAAGCACACGACCAATGATCTGCTCAACAGACAAGCGAGTTCCCATATTCGACGCCGACACGAGTACATATGCAAAACTGCAATCCCATCCTTCTTTCAACGCATTACAGGTGACGATGTACCGAATCGGGCAGCGTTTATTGAGAAGGTCATCGTATTGTGTCAGTTCATCTTCTCTGCCAGTTTTTATAGCAATTTCAGTTCTCGGTATGTGAAGCTCTGATGTAAGGAAATCAACAAGACGATGTACATGCACTTTGTCTTCCCGTTCCTGCTCCACTTCAGCCTGCAGAAGAAGAATCGGACGTAGGTACTCATTGCTTTCCTTTTGCTCCTTCTTGGCAATTTCTTCCAATTCATCTCGCTTTTCCCTTGCTCTGTGCACAGCCTCCTGCCACTGCGTAATGTTTTCAAGATGAATGGGGATTTTTACCATGTCTTCTTGTTTCAGCTCTATGGCAGGAACAGTAACAAGAATGTTACTTTCGGATAGCGGAGTAGCAGTAAATTCAACAATGCACGATGGGCAGAAGTTACCAATAACTTCCATAGAGAGTTCTGTTTGAGCGTTGTGTCCTTCATCGAGGATTACTAATGGACGATGCAGACGAATAACATTAGCAAGAGATTGAATCATGTCCCCATTGTCATCTCGAAAAATGTCTGCTCCTTCTGGTATGTCATGAAAGTGATCCATGAGTGCTCCATTTTGTGCGTACACCTTCAACCCCTCAGTGTCTTCCCTGCGAATGGAGGCGAGTGTTGTGACAATGATGCACAGGTTTTCAGTAACATCAGTTGGCTTGATCGATCGAGCTTCCACGATGTCCATGACTCGTACACGGGAAGAAAATGCGTGGTCAATCGTTTCGCGGTACGGATGCGTTCGGTCTTTTAGTTGCCTCAGTGTTTGAGTACGTATGGAATCGGTGGGAACGAGCCAAAGCACAATCCCTGATTCCTGTTTTTCCAGTAAATAATGCTCAAAGGCGCAGGAAACCGCATGAGAAGCGATAAGTGTTTTACCTCCTCCGGTTGGCACCCGTATACAGACAAATGGTGTTTTAGTTTCGCCAGGAAGATCATTGTACTTCTCATGGGTACTCTTATAGAACGCCATGTTTGGGTCTTTTTCAGCACGAGCTTCTTTGAGGAAGTCAGCGAGTCTTTCTATGCAACGTTGCTGGTATGGCTTGAGGGAGAGCATGGAAGTCTGGGGAATCAATACACTTTGATGTGGTACGGGATTTGCTTAAAAACCGCATTGGCTTTCTTCATGGAAGACTCTGAGAGCAGACATCGGTCTGCATAGATGACTTTTTGCTTATCCGACTCCTTCAATGAGGAGAGTTTTTCTCGTGTGAGAGTATTCTTTCCCTTTTCCGTAAAAAGGAGAAAGTAATCGGATTCTCCGTCACTGCCGATGAATGGTTTCTTGAGTCCCTTCTCATTGAGATCCTTTCTCGTTTCCGTGAAGAACACATAACGCGCAAGGTCTTTGTAGGTGACAGGTTCTGCAATACTTCCATGCGCATTGAAAAGAGTCGCATCTAGACGCATGAACTGGAATCCGTTATGCGTCTCCGCATTACCTTCGTAACTTTTTATGACTTTCTGCAGACGTTTTGCAGTCACTTTTTCTGCAATATCATCCTCCATTTCCACAAGGATGCACTGACGTGTACCTCCATTCACATTATTGAGATCGAGAACAGCGTGACCAGTGGTTCCCGAACCCGCAAAGGAATCGAGAATGATAGAGTCTTCATCGGAACAGAGCTGGATGACCTGCTTGATCACTTCGACATTCTTGGGATTGTCGAATGCCAGATCGAACTGTGACAAGCTTTGTGATGCGAGAGTATCTGTCCAGTTGCTGGAGCGCAGAATTCCTTCACTGGGTGGAATCCAGTGCTCAACCCCTTTATTTACACCTCTGCCTCTTGGATTACGACGTATGAACTTAAGTCCTTTGTCTTTTGCTTCCTTCTGCCAATATTTTTCCAAGGTGAGCGATGAATACTTCTTGAGATAGTGTTCGTAATTGTTCACTGCCTCCATGGCGACATCTTTCTTCCATTTCCATTGCCCTTCTTCCGGTGTAACACCCAGAAGCTCATAGCGCATTGTCGGTCGGTCAGCAGCATTCCAAAAACCCTTCCAATAGCCCTGTGTTGATCGTTTCTCACTTGCTTCTCTGAACACGGGACGCATGACAAAGCGATCTGATTTGGAGTAAATAACGACGTACTCCACACCGACGTTTAAGCTGCGCAGTCCTTTACTGAGAAACTGACGATTGATGTTCTTGTCATAACGTCGCACAACAAGAGTGTTGCGGTAGTTGTGTTCGCCAAATATCTCATTGAGCAACAAGCGGAGTGTGGCTATTTCTTCCTCAGCAATGGAAACGCATATTGCACCTGTCTCGGACAACATTTCGCGTAGTAGCGAAAGTCGGGGATACATCATGCACAGCCACTTGTCGTGACGTGTGAGGTCTTCTTCCTGTTTGCCGACAACCTTTCCCAGCCACTTGCGGATCTCCGGTGCATTCACCGCGTCGTTATAGATCCACCTTTCTGTTCCGGTGTTATAGGGAGGATCAATATAGATGCACTGCACTTTGCCGACGTAGTAGGGCATGAGTGCCTTGAGTGCCTCGAGATTATCTCCTTTGACAAGTAAATGTTCAGAGTCACCGATCGAGAGCTTCCGATCTCTCTTCAAGAGACGAAACGGTACATCTTTGTCGTGGTGGACGACTGCCTGTTTGCCGATCCAGTCGAGAGTCGGCATTATGCGATGATGGAAGAAAACCTGCTCATATCTAGTTGGGGCAATGAGCGGGCTATCTTCAAGAAAGGACACCCTGCTCAGCTGTACCCAACGTTGTCGCGCAGGTTTCCCTATCGCTGCAGAGCGTTGACCGAGGCAAGGTGCCCCTTTTTGCTCTGCTCATAGGAAAACTGTGAGCGGAAAAGCCTGCGACGAACGGTTGGGTACGCCGATACTGTAGCTCAAATCCGGTACTTCTTGCTAGTATTCGTTGTGTTTTGGGATCCGTATTTCCCCAGTTTTGTCGTCTTGTATGACACTATCAATCCTTCTTCTGCCACCATCGAGAATAGTTGCATCCAATTCCTGAGGACGTGGGAGGGCCATAGCCGAACATTCGAGAGTTTTGTAGAGATACCCAATAAATGAACCGGTGTATCGATAGCGATAGATGCAATGTTTGCATTTTTCTTTGATTTCGCTGGTATAAAACTTCCAACGCCAAAAACGGGGAAACCGATCAACCCACTCTTCTACAGTGTATTGAAGGAGTTCCAATAGCTCATCTTCAGCTTGCAAGTTACCTTTTTGCGCCAGTCGCACAAGAGCGATGCTGATAGTGTTGCATAGCTCCTTGTCGTCATCTGTTGGAGCTTGAATAAAGACATAGCGTTTATCCCAGTAAGGCTTCAGTACTTCATGGACTTCTTGTGGGTCAGAATATTGTTCTGCAAGAGGCACTTTTCTTGGAAACCAACGTGCCTGAAACTGTTTATCGATTTTCCGGGTCACGCCATCCCAATCAATTGTTCCCAGCTCCGTACGCATGTTCTTCAAAATGAACCTATAGACCCCGGGATGGTTTCTATAGATCCATGAACTACTGAATTCTGAAGGATTTTTCTCTTTGAGAGTAGCGTTAAGTGTATTGATTGCTGTGTTCAGATCCATGACTCGAAGATCACCAATGCATGGATTATACACGCCTTAAACCAAGCGGGTCGCATCGCATGGGTGTCCCTCTTGGTCTAGGTTTAGGGACGCTTTAGACGCGCCCGTAGTGGTGGAGCTGAGGGGACTTGAACCCCTGACCCCTTGCATGCCATGCAAGTGCTCTAGCCAACTGAGCTACAGCCCCAATGGTGAATTGCAGATGAGCAAGGAACGAAGTGACACAGCGAATCGCAAGATCCTTTGTCCGCCGAAGCCGAAGGGCGAAGGTGGACTGAAAGCCAGCCTACGTCCGCAATACGGACTACGGCCGACACAGTATCTTCGGACTCACACCGCGTTCTTCGAACTTGTGTTCGTCTCGAATTCAACTGTGGTGCGCCCGGCAGGATTCGAACCTACGACCTCCTGGACCGCAACCAGACGCTCTATCCGGGCTGAGCTACGGGCGCAAAAAAGCCCAAAGAGAGTAACACTAGAGCTTTACCATTTCTAGTAGAAATAGGTCCAAATGTGATACACTTGGTCTCAATGAAGGAATATCAGAAGAATATATTTCTGGCAGGTTTAATTAGTGTGGTAACCCTATTTGCTATTGAAATTGGTGGTCACATAATCTATCGCCTTACAAACGGGGTTTGGATCTGGTCCGATCAAACGATGGAGGTATTTAACATTCGTTCGTATATGGATTATACAGACGATGAGAGGATCATAGCGCCTCGAAAAGATTTTGTCGCAGATCCTACCTTTGGCTTTGCGTTTGATAAAGCAGGGTTTCGTTCTGGTCTCAATCAGTATGATTCTCGTGTGCCAAACATTGTCTTTCTTGGAGACTCAGTTCCATTTGGGTATGGTGTATATAGCAATGAATCATTGCCGTCACAGTTTTTTGAAACTATGTTCCAAGATGGATATGAAAGTATTGGAGTGATCAATGCGGGAGTTCCTTCGTATTCATTACATCAGGCTGTTTTTCATTATAAATATGCTATTCATGGTCAGGGATATCCAATTTCTATTGTTGTAGTACAAGTGTTAGATCCGGCAAATCAGCTGAACATATGGGGATCGAAGTGGAATAGAACAATTAGTTGGACTACTAGAAATACTTCGGTAAAAACTGACAAGTGGCAAAAGAGAATCAAATCACCTTTCTATCGTTATAGTGCAATTGGAAGAACATTGATGAGTATGCAACTCCAGGGGAATAAGAAAGATCATGAATTAACATTCGATCCATCAGACGAAGAGGTAAAAAAGATGTTTATCAAGGAGAACACGAAGGACCTAGAAACACTCTATGAGCTGGTGCGTAGCGATAATGCATTTCTTGTTCTTCTGCCAGCAAATCTCTCTGTGTCGTATAAACAAGCACTACAGGAAGGTTCGCATCAAACACTCTATACTGCCATCTCGTACTTAAATGAGTCTATGAAGCAATTTGCGCAAGAGCATGATTATTCACAGTTTTATGATGTTGTTGATGAGTTTGATCGCATCGGACGAGATAACATGTTTGTAGATGACTGTTGCCATTTGTCACGGAAAGGAAACAAAGCACAAGCAGACTATCTACTTAGAATGTTTAAACAGGATGGCATATTGAATACGGAACCAGAGTAGGATGGATGCTGATGCATTGAGATATGCGAAATGCTACGATTATTTACATGAAGCAAAAAGCAGTACCGGCAATACTCGGAGTGCTCCTTGTCGTGTTCTACGCACTTTGGCTTCTCTGGCCTATCACGATTATTACAGCAGACATCGGTCGTCACATTACCGATGGGCGCATATTCTTTGAGTTTCCACAGTGGCGACATGCGCTGCTGCACACGAACTTCTACTCAACAAGCCACCCTGATTTTCCCATCGTCAACCACCACTGGCTGGCGGGACTTCTTTTCTATGTAATACAAGCAGCTATTGGCTGGAAAGGGTTACATCTGTTTGTGATAGCACTTTGCATGACTGCACTCCTCTTGTTTGTGCGTCTTGCTGCTCGATTCTCGAATGGTGCCATCGCAAGTGCTATCGCCATACTTCTTCTTCCGATGATTGCGTATCGCCTCGAGATACGGCCGGAGTTCTTTGGGTACCTGTTTATGGGGCTCATCTGTAGTGTACTTGCAATAAAGAAGTACCTCTACGCACTTCCAGTCATTATGGTGCTTTGGGTAAACATTCATGCGTCGTTTCCACTGGGCATAGCACTTATTGGCCTCTGTACAGTAGATGCGGTTTTACGCAACTCACCGTTACGCCTCAAACTAAGTACCATTCTTGTGATCTCGACACTTGCAACGCTCATTAACCCTTCTGGGATTGCAGGGGCACTGTATCCATTTGGGATTCTGCGTGATCCCGGTTATGCGGTACTCGAAAACCAGGCAGTGCTCTTCCTCAAAGGAATTGGTATCACATCAACTGCCTTTACGTATCTTGCAGGCGCCACAGTGCTGTACGTTGTTGCTGTGTTTGTCTTATTGCGCAGGAAGATACTCCGCGAGCATTGGCCGTACGTTGTTATGTCTGGCCTCATGATTCTCATGAGCTGGCTTGCTGTGCGCCATATTGCAATGACTGCCCTTCTCCTTATACCTGTCTTTGCAGCAGCAATTCCTCGTACGCGTTTGATCTATATCACTGGAGGAATCCTGGTAACAATGAGTCTCCTATGGCAGGGGTACACACTGAGCCATCGTTGGCTTGTACTTGGGCTCGAGCCGAATGCGAACAATGCGGCAATGTTCATGAAGAAGCAGGAGATAAACGGGCCGATGTTTAACAATTTTGATATTGGTGGCTATGCCATTTATCACTTTTTTCCAGAGATAAAACCCTTTGCCTACAACCGTCCGGAATCTCACCCTTCTGCATTCTGGAGAGATGTTTTTATTCCAATGATGCAAGACGATAGCGTGTGGTACCGAGAACTAGAGAAATATGATTTCAACGTTATTCTGTTTTACTACGGGGATAGAACCCCTTGGGCACAAGAGTTTTTGAAGGCGCGGATAAATGATATTGCATGGATACCCGTATTTGCTGACAGGAACAATATTATCTTTGTACGCGACAAAGCAGAAAACTGGAAGGTCATTCAAGATTTTGGCATCCCCAAAGATACATTTGTCTTTAAATAATCTCCTGTATACTGCAAGACAATGTTTCTCTTTAAAAACGATACATCACTGCTCGAAGCCTCTCGCAAAGAGCGCCATGAGGCAATTGAACGTTTGATATCTATGGGGACATTTCACAGTGGATATTATCTACTATTGCTACTTGCAACGCTGATTATTACGCCGGGACTACTCATCAATAATGTTTCAGTCATCATTGGTGGAATGATTTTGGCACCCCTTCTCATCCCTCTTCTCTCTATTTCGCTCTCACTTGTCTCAGGCAATATCAACGGATTTTTGCGCTCCCTAAAAATACTCCTTGTATCACTTGTGCTGACGCTTGCAACATCTGCTTCCTTAACGTTGATCCTCGCGGAAGCAGGGCTCGTCGTAAACTGGATTCCTGATTCCATTAATACAGGTGTGTACATTTTCATCGCATTCTGCAGCGGTATTGCTGCAGCATTTGCATGGGTGAAAGAAGACTTAAGTAGCAGTGCAGCTGGTGTGGCTGTAGCGGTTTCGTTGCTTCCACCACTCTGTGCTGTAGGTATTGGTATCGCCCTCTGGCAGCCGGTGCTCATTAATAATTCCTTGGTGTTGTTTTTGGCAAACCTGGTGGGCATTTGTCTCGCTGGCTTTCTCGTCTTCTGGATTCTTGGATTTATTAATACCGCCGATGTAGAGGAAAAGGCGATTAAGAAAACAGAAGGTTAGAAAAAGGGCGCTTACCCTGCGTGAGGGGAAACGCCCTAGAGGTTGCAGTAGACCAATCTGCTCCTCCATGCTGTGTAATGCATTCGGTGCATCAGTCCATGTTGGTGTTTGCCTGCCCGCCGAAGCCTTGGCGTAGGCGGGTATCTCCTTTTCTGTTTGTGTTTGTATAGAGGGTGGGTCTGTCACCCGAAGCAGGGAGGAACGAGAAGTGACTTGAACACCGGATACAAGACCCGGGGCCCAAGACATCGTCTTGGGAAGGGGACCGTGCCTACATGGGCGTCTCAAGTCGAAACCGGATAGCCATGCTTGCGCGGCGTCACTTCTCATTCCTACCTGCAAAGTTTACTTTGCAATTCTTGTGAAAGATCGAACTTACTATTGTATCACAAATATGGCTTCAATGGAAGCCTAAAATGCTGTAGTGTATGGGCAAATGAAGGGTAAATTAGTCCTTATTATCGGCCCAAGTGGTGTAGGGAAGAGTGTTATCCTCAAGGCCCTAAAGGAGAGGCACCCAGAACTTCACTTCCCCAGAAGTGCTACGACGCGCAAAAGGCGCCAGGGCGAGGGGGATGACCTCTACCATTTTGTCTCTGATGATGAGTTTGATGCTCTAGAGCAGGAGAAGAAGATCCTCGAATATGCAGTAGTTCATGGTAAAGAACGGTACGGCACATTGGTTGATGAAATTATTCCTTACATCGATGAGGGAAAAATCGTCATTCGCGAAGTAGATGTCCAGGGCTTTGATAGCATCCGAAAACATCGCTACTTCCGTGAGTCAGATTCTGGGTACGATTTACAGTCCATCTTTATCCTCCCCGAGAGCAAGAAGCAGCTCATCGCCCATATTACTGACCGTGCTCCTATATCAGAGGAAGAACTGGCACGTCGTATTGCAAGCATGGAGAACGAGCTTGATCACGCCGATGATTGTGATGTCAAAGTGATCAATAAAGAAGGGGCACTCGAGAATGCTATTGCTCAAGTAGAAGAAGCGATTTTTTAACTTTGTATTCTCCGGAGAATCTGTAGAATTCATACATGGCTCGCTCAAAGATTGCATTGCTCTACGTCGGGGGATCCATTGGAATGAAGGTCAATCAAAAGACTGGGCGCATTGAGCCGCTCGAGTCGCTTTCCGAGGTACACCGGTTTCTTCCCGAACTTCAAAAAGAGGTGTCTCTCCAGTTCTTCTCTATTGCTAATGTCGGTTCATCGGAGATTAAGCCTTCTAACTGGACAGAAATAGCCAGAACTATTCAGGAGAACTACGATGAGTTCGATGGATTTGTCGTCATCCATGGGACAAACACCATGAGCTATACAGCTTGTGCACTGAGCTTTGCATTGCAGGGGCTTAGTAAGCCCATTGTACTGACAGGGGCACTCTTGCCAATAAATGACTTAGCAGGGGACGGCCGCATGAACCTGGTGTTTGCCATTCGCGCTGCACAGATGGATATTGCAGAGGTATGCGTGGCACTTGGTCCGCATATTTTGCGTGGGACACGGGCAAAGAAAGTAGAAGCCTCGTTCCTTCAAACCTTCGAAAGCCCAAAGTGTATGCCACTTATGGACTTTAGTACGGAGCTACATTTGGCGGATCATCGGACTGTTCGTCGAAAGAGAATACTAAGTTGTAAGCCGGACTTCGATGCGAATGTTATTATGATGACTGTCTACCCCGGCATGCCCGAAGCATTTCTCTCAGCGGTACTTGAGGCTGAGCCACATGGGATTGTTCTACGTACGTACGGTCCAGGTATGCTCTCCATAGATCTCTTCCCTTGGCTCCAACGAGTGACGCAGAAGGAGATTCCTATTGTCATGACGTCCCAGGCATTACGGGGAAAGGTCGATTTGCATAAGTACCGGAAGCAGCTCACCCTAGAGCAACTAGGAATTATCTCCGGCAAGGATATGACGTTTGAATGTGCCACCGTCAAGCTGATGTGGGCACTGACCCAAGCAAAAACTCCTCGCCGTATGAGAGATATTATGGAGAGGAGTTTAGTTGGTGAGTTATCCGATTAGCTGCCAACAAGCTCGGTATGCCCCGAGTTCAATAGGTCGCGTGCTCTGGTAGACCCCTTACTCCGTAGCAACTGCTCGATATGCACTTGAACAGCATCAGGTGTTTTATTGTCTGGGTTTAGTGCAGGATGGTCTGCTGATAATAGTTCTTCAACTGTTGCTGGCTCATCTACACCTAGTGTTAGTGGAGACATGGGGATGGTGGGGAAGTAGATAGAATACGATAGGAAGTATCGTCGTCTACAAAAAAAGCGGTAGCGGAAGGTAGTATTATCTATTGATATATTAAAAAAATGGCTTATTGAAGACAAAAAGAGAGACTATGCGATCTTGCTTGTTAGTCGACGTTGTTTTCATCATCATCTTCCATTTGCTCCTCCATGAGGCGTTTACCTATAACAGAGCCGATGGCACCGCCGATAATAAGGCCAGTAACCAACCGTTTTACAATTTTACAGGGGGCCGCTGCTTTTGATCTGTTACAGAACCACATCTCCTCTATTCTAGCACGATTTACCCAATTTCTACAGTGTTATCTCGGGATAGATTTTTAGGTGATTTAGGACGATTTGCTCTATTTCCTGTAACTTTTCAGGGCTTCTAGCCTCCATACAGATACTCAGTTTTGGTGAGGTGTTGCTCTTGCGGATGCCTGCCCAAGCACCCTCCCCAAAATCGATGCGCGCTCCATCGAGATCATTCACTGGATAGTCTTTTTTAAAGTGATCAATAATACTCTTAACGATTCCTGCCTTCTTCTCGTCTGGGCAGTCAGGACGAAGTTCAGGGGATTGATAGACTGTTGGGAATTCAGAAAATAGGGTTGAAAGCTTTGCCCCTGAAAGAATCTTGATAACTCTGAGGGCAGTGACGAGTGCATCATCAAACCCAAAGTAGTCTTCGCCACAGAAAAAATGCCCAGATTGTTCTCCGCCTAGTAATGCATCATTATCGCGCATCGCATGCTCGACAAAGCTATGTCCTACAGTTGTCATGATAGGTTTACCACCCCAGGCTTCAATCTCCGATTGTAAAGCGCCAGAGTTGCTGACAGTAAAGACGACAGCGTTCTCTGGGTGCCGACTAAGATGATCTTTCGCAAGCAGCATCAGTACTTCATCAGCAGTGCGGATCACGCCGTTTTCATCAACAAGCCCAAGCCGATCGCCATCACCGTCGAATGCTAGCCCTAGGTCTGCGTGTGTTTCCTGTATCTTTGCCTGAAGATCTTTAAGAGTGTCGTACTTACTGGGATCTGCCGGATGATTGGGGAAGGTGCCATCAGGTTCGATGAATAGACCAGTTACCTCTGCTTCTGCATTCATGAGAGCTTCCTGGTACACAGGGCCAGCAACACCGTTACCCGTATCAATGACGACCTTCATGCCGCTGCCCACAGGTCCAAACAGAGCGTTGAGATGGTCAAGGTAGGGGGTAATGGCGTCAATTTCTTCTACGGAACCAGTCGTGTTTGTAATTCGTGATTCGTGATTCGTATCCTGAGCAATTTTTTTATACAACTCTTGGAGGTCATCACCACTAAATGCCTCCGCTTCCCGTACTTGGAGCTTAAGGCCGTTATCCTCTGCTGGATTATGACTTGCGGTAATCTGCACACTCCCATCAAGCTGCCTATTACAGACAGTGAAATAGTTTACCGGGCTAGGTGTTTGGCCAATCTTGAGGACGTGACACCCCGATGAAACAAGGCCATCAATCACAGCGCTCTCAAACCCTGGGCCATGGGTTCTTGCATCTCTGCCGACAGCAATCACTGGTTGGTCGATACCGTAGAGCTCACGTACGGTTGAACCGAATGCTTTGCCAATCAGCAGGCAAGCCTCCTCGGTAATCTGGGAACCGGCCTTCCCGCGAATGTCATACGCCCGAAAAATGTGAGGATCGATGGAGGTCACTGTACGCAGATGGTACAGAAATAACTGTGAACTGTTAACTGTTAACTGTTACGATATTTCTATGAATACTCCTCGTATCGTTGGCATTCTCAATACCACCCCCGATTCCTATTTTGATGGAGGGAAATTCAATCATATTGACGATGCTCTGCGAAGAGTAGGGGGGTTATTGCAGGAAGGCGCAGACATTATCGACATTGGCGGAGAGTCGACAGGACCGGGATCGAAGGATGTCTCCACCGATGAGGAGCTATCGAGAGTCATACCAGTCATCAAAGAAATGCGAAATCAGAAACCCGAAGTACGAATATCTATTGATACCTACAAAGCAGAAGTAGCAAAAGAGGCTGTAGCTGCCGGTGCATACATGATTAACGACATCACTGCAGGACGAGGGGATGCAAATATGTTTGCAGTGATGGCTGAGACGAATGCCACGGTTGTGCTGATGTACGCAAAAGACACGTCCGCAAGAACGACGGTCGCCAATACTGACTATGACGATGTTATCGAAACAGTCAGTGCATTCTTGTCATCGAGAGTAGCTGAGGCAGAGGGGGCGGGAGTTGACCGCTCACGCATCATCATCGACCCGGGCATGGGGCATTTTGTTTCCAGTAAGCCTGAGTACTCGTTTGAGATTCTCAGGCGCCTGCATGAACTCAAGGACATTGCACCGATCTTTGTAAGTCCATCACGAAAATCATTTTTAGCAGGGGAGGAGAATCTCCCTCCATCAGATCGTCTTCCAGCAACCATTGTTGCGTCAGCAGTAGCAGCTCGAAACGGCGCAACGTACATTCGCACACATGATGTTCTTGCGGTACGACGCGGATGCGCAGTAATGCGCAATCTCTAGAGAATACCGTTAATGAGAATTGCAACAAGACCAGAGATAACCAGCATAAATATCAGTCCCGTTGCGATACTGATAATAATCTTCTTCGTCTTTTCTGCTCGTCCTTCGTCTGCCAAATTTACAATAAGGTATATACCTGCAATGACAATGATGACAACAGCAATCAGCCCAACAAACCCGACAATCGTGAATAAGGTACGTACAGCGGGGTCTATAATACCTGTCGGGTCACCTGTGGTTACTGCTGTTGCAAGAATGACTTTGGTAGTGATAATCAAGATTCCCATTAAAATAGAAAAGACTGCCTTACGAAACGATTGGATACCTTGTTCGCCGTTGTAGTCCAGTACAGCTTTAAGACCATAGACAATAATAGTTGTGATAGCGATAACAACGAGTGGTGTCTCGAGGAACTTGATGACACCAAAAATCTCTGTAGAAAGAATGGTTGCCCCTCCCGTTGGGTTTGCACCAAGGTCGAAATTAAACGCTACGATGTAGGCTTCTTTTATGCGTACGGCGATATTAATCAAAATAATACCAACAATAGACATCGCTACAACTTTTCTCGCATTTGCGATGCGGTTTTCATCTTGTGCAACGACTGCAAGCATACCCGCAATAACAATAACCAGTACGGCAATAGTGTTTACAAAGGGAAGTGCCTTTAGGGCGACCTGTGCAGCAATGTCGCCAAATCCACCACTTGCCACACCCGACAGACTACCGCCGACTGCGGTTGCTGCGTCTTTGCCGAGAAATTGTGCAGAGAGATTCATTGTACTAGTTAAACGGAGCATCGATGGTTAGACGAATAAGAGCAAGAGACATCATGGTAACAGCCAGGACAATAAAGGCAGTTGTGATAATCTTCTTTGCTTTTCCAGCATTCTGCTCATCGACAGCAAAGACGAGCCAGAGCCCTGCAACAAAGAGGGCGATAATGGCAAATGCACCAAGAATGGTACCGATGAAGTTCGCAATCCCTACCACTTCTGTTGTCAGAATACCTGGATTTACGCCAGAGACCGCAACAACAACGCGATCGGCAAGAATAACAATGCCCGCACCAACCATTCCGTAAATAAATTGTTTTTTCGCTTTTTCTGCTTGGCTCTCATCTTGATCTGATGCAAGACGGTACCCCTGGTAGAACATGTTGAAGATGAGTGCAGTAAAGAGGAGTGCTCTAAAGGTATTGATAACACCAAGAAGTAGTGTATTTCCTGGCACAGGATTAACAATTTGACCCGGTATCGCAAATGTATTTGCTAGCGTAAATGCGCCGCCGGCGAGAATGGAACCAATGGCTGCATATGCGTATGCATTGTACGATTCAGTAACAGTGCTATCGTTATCTGCACCCATAATAAGCCGCAGACCATACCAGACGAGCATTGCAAAGAGGATTCCCGCAAATGCATATTTAGCTCCGTTGCTAATAATCGTTGCAAAGTACACGTCTGCAGCAGCACCAGGACATGCCAGAGAGCCAAGTGGGCAAGGGTCAATAGATGCCATAAATCTCTTTATTATACCAGAATTTTGGATACAATAGAACCACTATGCAGTACTCCACCGTCACGAGTCGTCCCATGGGGCTTGAAAAGAGCGAAGAGTCACAAATCTACGCCTTATTTGCTGTCGCGCTCGCATTGACCAATATAGGTATTTATATTGGAATGCAATATGGGACATCATTCCTCACAGGAGGGTATATGATTGTCTTTCTCCTTGCTGAGCTTCTACTCATCTTTACATCAAGTTTGTGGGCAAAGGCAACACCGCTGAATTATCTTTTCTTCGCACTCTTCCCGCTGCTTTCAGGCTTCACCATAACGCCCTACGTAATGAGTGTACTGACAGGGTATGCAAATGGCGGAACCATTCTTATGAATGCGTTTGCTGCGACAGTATGTATGGCAGGGGCTTCTGCTGTGTTTGCGAAATCTACAAGCTGGAACCTCGGTGTGCTAAGCAAGGGTCTTTTCTTTGGCCTTATTGGTCTCATCTGCCTGGGGCTTCTGCAGATATTTGTGCCAGCATTTCAAACAACCCAGATGGAGCTTATCATCTCTGGTTTTGGGGTGGTTTTCTTTGCAATCTTTACTGCCTACGACATGCAGCGTATCTCCCACCTTAGTCGAATGGGAGCTAATCCGTTCATGCTCGCACTCAGTCTCTACCTCGATATCTTCAACATGTTCCTCTACGTTCTCAGATTCATGTTGGTGCTGTACGGGGATCGCAGGTAACTACTTCCATCCCTTCTTCTTCAGCGCAGCTTTCGCAGCAGCTTGCTCCGCTTTTTGCTTACTATTTCCGCACCCGGTAGCTACTTTGGTTTCACCAATGAAGACAGCACAGGTAAAGGTTTTATCGTGGTCAGGACCTTCCTCCTCAATCACGTCGTAGTGTGGAGTGACCCCTTCCACCTCTTGTGCTTTCTCCTGGAAGAGGCTCTTTTCATCCCGGTCTTTTCCTAGTGCCATGAGCTGATTGAGTCTGGTGAGAATAAATTCGTGGCAGAAGGTCTGTGTTGCATCAAACCCCTGGTCCAAATACAGTGCACCAATTAATGCTTCAACGGCATTTGCCAGCGTTGAATCTTTTTCTCGTCCTCCGCTACGCTCTTCGCCGCGACTGATGAATAAATACTCTCCCAGCTTAATATCCTTGGCGACCGATGCCAGGTTTTCCCTGTTTACAAGCGCACTGCGAAGGTTGGTCATTTCCCCTTCAGATTTCTGCCCCATCGAAAACAGGTGCTCAGTGGCAATCAACTCCAAGACGGCATCTCCTAAAAATTCAAATCGTTCATTGTGACCGCCGACTTTACTCTGTCGTACTGCACTCCTGTGGGTCAGTGCCTGAGCTAGTAGGTCCTTATTTTTGAAGTGAATCCCGATGGTTTTTTCTAGGTTATGGAAAGAAGGCTGGGTCATTAGTATGGATTGTACAGCTTACATGCCTTTAGCAATAGCATTCAACACCCCATTTACAAACTTCCCTGTCTCCTCGGTTCCATATTCTTTGGCAATTTCTATGGCTTCATTCATTACGACTGCTGGAGGAGCATCATTGCCATGAAGCAGTTCGTACGCACCAATCAGAAGAATAGGCCTGGCAATGGGGTCGAGTTTTTCAAACGTCCATTCTGGTGCGTGTTTCATCACTGTCTCTCGCAGCTCGTCTTCTAGAGCGATAACTCCTTCGACAAGCGTTTTGGCAAATGTCTCATCGGTATCACCAAGCTCCTTCATATTGATACGAAGAGAATTCATTTCATCGATGGAACGCTTCTCACGTTCAAACAGTACCTGCATTGCGGCGATACGACTAAGATGTCGCTTTCTGGCCATAAGATTAAGCCTTTACCTTGGTAATACTTTTCAAGGTCTTACTTGCTTTGTTCTTTGGCTCTGCCTTTACAGCAAACGGAGAATTAGCACGGTTTTTTAGCCGACGCATCTGCTTGCGCTGGTATTCGCTGTGCTGAGCACGTCCAGTGCTCTTTGCTCGTCGTTTTTTGGGGGTAGGTCGTTTAGCCATTTGTCAGGTAGTTAGAGTGTTAGAGTGTTAGAGTATTAGGCGCTAGCCCATTTTAATTTCAATATCCACACCCGATGGAAGTGAAAGACTCTGCAGACTTTCGATGGTCTTGAAGGTAGTTTCGCTAAGGTCAATTAAGCGGCGGTGAGTACGCATTTCGTACTGGTCACGCGCATCTTTGTGCTTAAACGTACTTTTCTGCACAGTAAATTTACGGATCTTGGTTGGAAGTGGTGTAGGACCATGAACAACAGCACCGCTACGTTCTGCAGTGTCAACTATCTTTGTTGCGGCTTCGTCAAGAACAGTATGATCAAACGCACTCAAGCGAATACGGATGGACTGAATCTTTGGTTCATCTTTTTTAGTCTTCTTACCAGTTTGGGCAGCAGACTGCGCTATGTCATCGGAGGATTTCTTTGTAGCAGACATTATCGACAAGGGGGAAAGAACAAATTGGCCCCCCATTGGGGGGCCAAGATATTATTCAATAATTTTCGTAACAACTCCGGCACCAACGGTACGACCACCTTCACGAATAGCAAACCGTGTACCTTCATCAAGAGCGATCGGAGCACCAAGAGTTACCGTGAACTTCACGTTATCTCCAGGCATCACCATTTCAACATTTGGTGCAAGTTCTACAGTTCCAGTAACGTCTGTGGTACGAATGTAGAACTGAGGCTTGTACCCCTTAAAGAATGGTGTGTGACGTCCACCTTCTTCTTTTGTAAGAACGTAGACTTCAGAATCAAACTTCGTGTGAGGAGTGATGGAACCTGCCTTAGCAAGAACCTGACCACGCTGAATTTCATCGCGCTCAATACCACGGAGGAGAAGACCAACGTTGTCTCCTGCCATACCTTCATCAAGAAGCTTGTGGAACATTTCAACACCCGTTACAACAACTTTACGAGTGTCACTGATACCAATAAGCTCAACTTCGTCGTTGACGTTTACCTTACCCTGGTCGATACGACCGGTAGCAACTGTACCACGACCCTTAATGGAGAAGACGTCTTCAACAGGCATAAGGAATGGCTTGTCCGTTTCACGCTTTGGTTCTGGAATAAACGTGTCGAGAGCATTAAGAAGCTCTTTGAGTTTCTCAACATTTTCTGCATCACCTTCAGCTGCCTTAAGGGCAGACCCCTTGATAATCGGAGTAGTGTCTCCTGGGAATTCGTACTTAGAAAGGAGTTCACGTACTTCTACTTCGACGAGCTCAAGAAGTTCAGGGTCAGAGACCATGTCCACCTTGTTTAAGAAGACAACGATGTACGGAACGTTCACCTGACGTGCAAGTAGAATGTGCTCACGTGTCTGTGGCATAGGACCATCAGCGGCAGATACTACCAAGATGGCACCGTCCATTTGCGCCGCACCAGTGATCATGTTCTTCACGTAGTCGGCGTGACCAGGACAGTCGACGTGTGCGTAGTGACGCTTCTCGGATTCGTACTCCACGTGGGAAGTAGCAATAGTAATTCCGCGCTCGCGCTCTTCTGGAGCGTTATCGATTTTCGCGAAGTCTTTCTTCTCGCCCTCTGGAGAGAAGTTCATAGAAAGAGCAGCAGTAAGAGTAGTCTTACCGTGGTCTACGTGTCCGATGGTACCCACGTTTACGTGAGGCTTACTGCGGTCGAATTTCTGGTCAGCCATGAGTTATAAAAGGTAAAGAGTGCAAATTTAGAATGAGGTTACCCCCATCTAGCCGGAAAAGTCTAGGGAGAAAGCAAATAAGAGTCAAATTTTTTATGCTTCCAATACCAGCAGTCGTTGATCATGATTTTCAATATGATGCATGAACGTAAGGTGATTGCGGTCAACTTTCATATTTAAAGTGTTAAATTTGGAGTGAAGGGCTTTTATTTCACTCTTTATACTTAAGACATCCTGCTTCAGACCAGAAACATCCTGCTTCAGACCAGAAACATCCTGCTTCAGACCAGAAACATCCTGCTTCAGGATAGACACATCTTCTTTAACAGCAGATATATCAGCAGACAATTCTCTATGAACACATGCAAGCTCATCGAGCATAATTTTGAGTATTTCTCTATTGCTAAGATCATTGAGATCACCGGTGGTATCATCATGATTAGTCATGGACCTGAAATGGTATCCACCGTATGGTACAAAAACAATTGACGCGAAATATCCAAAATGTATAACAAGAATATTTTGTCTTCCTTAAGCCGAAAAATCAGTTCTATTCAGAGAGAGAACCACCATGGTACGCTGAGTGCGATGAAACAGTCGGAGCACATTGCCGTATTTGTACAGTGTATCTGGGGGTGGTATGCGCGTCACAAACGCGATTTGCCTTGGAGAGACCTTGCAATAGAAGATGATATGGAGCGTGCGTATCACATCCTTGTTTCTGAGGTAATGTTACAGCAAACACAGGTAAGTAGAGTAAAAATTGTATTCAAAGAGTTTCTTGAACGGTTTCCATCTATTGCAGATCTTGCTGCTGCGTCAAACACAGATGTCATCATGGCATGGCGAGGAATGGGATATAACAACCGCGCTCTGCGCCTAAGAGACGCAACACGGGAAGTAATCAAGCAGAGGTATTTTCCTGTGGAGATGTCGGAATTAATACGTTTGCCGGGAGTAGGGCACTATACTGCTGCCGCTATTCGAAACTTTGCATTTAATATTCCAACACCATGTCTCGATACCAATATACGAAGAATCATCCACCGGTCATTTGTCGGACCAGAGAATGCAGATGGCACGTGGAAACGAGATGATAGGTATTTGTTAGTGTTAACTGAGAAACTTCTTCAGGATGCCATAAATCCTTCTCTTTCCTCTTTCCACTTTCCTCTTTCAGCTTCCAATTGGCATGCAGCCCTCATGGACTATGGCTCTCTTGTCTGCACCATGCGTAACCCCAAATGGGATATCTGTCCGCTGACGAAAGCAGGAGTGATGAAAGCAGCACATAAAGAGATCAAGCGGAACGTGGAAAGAGGAAAGAGGGAACCGGGGAGAGTAGTTGCTGGAAAACACATTCCCAACCGCATCTTCCGTGGCAAGATTGTTGAAGAGCTCAGAGATGCAAAAAAAGGGCTTTCTGTAGAGGAAATTGGTGCACTTGTTTGCATCGATTGGGATGCAACGCAGCATCAAGAGTGGCTTGAAAAACTTATCGAAGCTCTCAAGAGGGATCAGCTCATTAGAATTCATCGAGACAAGGTTCTTCTGGCGTAGATCACAATCAGCACTGTTCCAATGAGTACCATAGCAATAATGACGATCATCATCGTAGAGCTTCCTTGTGCAGGCTCGGGGACCGGACCGTAGGGTTCTATGGCAGCAAGGGATGATATTGATTGATCAGATGTAATAGATGCTGCAGAAGTAGCAGAAGTTGCAGAGGTGGCGTTTGAAGAGGATGAAGATGAAAAGGCACGTTGCCTAGATGATGTAGCTTCCTCTGTGCGAAACATGCGTGCCATAGTTGCACTCTGCTCGGCGTTTAGTCGATGATCGAGGAAGAATGCAACGGGGTCATTGCCATCATAAAACATTCCGTACGCAATAGTATTTTGTTGCGCTCTCGTAACAATGAGAGCACCTGCTTCTGGAAGAAAGTAGAGAGATTCCTTCTCTTCAGTCACTGTTAATGCAGGGTCAGAAATGGTAGCAACTTCTTTGGCAGGGCCCATAAACTCACAGTCTGGACCAATAATGTTTGAGAGTGACCCCGGACGCTGCAAGTAGAGCTGCGTAATAAAAAACGCTTCCTTTACATCTTTCGGAAGTGCCAGAAGTTCAGCGCAGTCTGCCTCATCCATATGGAGTGCCATACGCTGAATGTGTTCATCTGCCAGTGGCGCAGTAGTATGCAGTGCTGGTACAGGACTGCCAAACTCTTTGAGTCCCATCTGCTGCTCAAAATTTGCGAAGCTCATGCTCGGAGCAAGGAGCATTGCCCCCAAGGCAAGAAAGGCGAGTATGTTCACGGTAGACAGTATAGGTCTACTGTTTGTCTTCGTCCATTGCCTTGAGTGCCTGCTCTAGTCGCTGAGAAGACTCTTCAACCATTGGGCTTGCTTGCGGTACATTGATATTGCTCTGTTTTGGTTGAGACTTTTGTTTACCAAACGTCCAATAGAAGTAGCCTGCAAACACGAGGCCTATAAGGCCAATGCCATACTTCATGCTCGATACGATTGTACTGAAGGCGTTTGGTCGTCTTGTAGGCGCAGAAAGCTTTGGTTCTTCCCCTTCTTCTTGTACAGCCTCCTCTTCTGCAAGAGCCTGCTCTTGCATATGCAAGAGCTCTTCGTCAGTGAGTTCTTCCTCTGGGGAAACAGTTGGCTCTGGCTCTGGTGTGGGCTCTGGTGTCTGCTCTTCCATAAAAATATTTTCCTCAGGTTCTTCTTTCGCTGGTTGAGATGTTGGATTTGGATGCTGTGGTACACGTTCTCCGCCTTTGTAGAAGATGGGTGCAGCACTATGGGTACTACTGGATGATGCTTCTATAGTACTTATTTCGGAGCTTGATTCCGAGTATGCAGAGGAGAACTCTTGCGCAGGTACATCGAGTCCTGGAAATACTTCCGTTGGGGACAGATAGGCGAGTACCACCTGCGTACTAACTGCACAGGTTACGGCAGCAAGAGTAAGAAGACGACGCATGGTTATGAGCTGTATGCGGTAGATTTGACAGTTGTTTCTGGGTAATCCACCCAGGTGAATGGCTGGCTATTACTAGCCCATTCAATATGAGATTCTCCTGCATGTACTCCAAATATTCTTCCTGGCTCCGTAAAGTTTGTCAGTGTTACCTGGAGTGAACTTGGCTTTTCTGTATTGAGACGCGCACTAGCAATACTGCCTTCAAGAACCAAGGTGGTGTCCAGATCCCCATTAGATGCAGGCATCGCGTCGCACAGTACATAGAACGATCCACTAATATGCTGCCCAGTAAAGGGATCGCCCGACAGGTAGTATGTTGTACATGGTTGTTTCTTGGTAGCATCTGCCTTGTCGTAGATGGTAAATGATGATGCAGCAAGAGCCACATTTGGCGCATGGATATCGAAGACAATTTTATGAAAAACAATGTCATTTGCCCCAGTGGCAAATTTAAACTGGCCAATCGCAGCAAGTCCCGTAGGCACCTGTGTACCATTTACATCAGGGTTGGCATTGGTAATTGCAGTGATCTTCGCATGGTCAGCAGAATTCGAGGTTGACGATGCTGCTGACGAGGCTGGCACCTGCTCAGCTTTGCTGCTTCCAGCAGACGATGTTGGAGCAGCACTGCTCGTGCTACTACCAATAGTGCCAGGGAAGACAGGGACAAGAAGTTCACAGGTGTTTTGTTCACCTGTACAGTCATACCCTATTTCTACTGTACATATGCTACTACAGCCGTCTTTGCCGACTGTATTTCCATCATCACACTGCTCATTTCCTTCGAGCGTTCCATTACCGCAGAGTTCTGTAAGCGAAAGCCCGTCACCGCACTGGAAGTACATTTCAACTGCACCCATTTGGTAGTAGCGCTTGCCTTCATTAAATGTATTCAGCACATTCAGTGTTGAAAGATTCGAATTTGCACTAAGTTCACCAGCGGAGATAAAGAAGTCTCCCGTAAATGGAGGCTCATCTCCTGTAAACTCGTACATCCATGTTCGAACGTTTCCTAAATTATGGTTGTTTGTGGCGACACTCCCACCAGTGTCGCACGTCACAAAGTTATGCGAGTCTGCGGGAAGTACGATGCCTAGAGCAGCTTCCTCAGCAGTAAATTCGTTGATTGGCATGTTCGCCGCAGTCTGCGCGGTAAACAGACGCCCATCACCCAGCATTGGTGGAACAAGGACGATATCGTCCGGTGCGTAACTTCGAATGACAGCCGTGGAGCTGACAGTGACAGCAACGAGTGCAAATGCTGTAGCACTAAGCGAAGAGAAACGGTACTTCATAGGGGTGTGGGTATAAGTTTCTCTCTAGTATAGCAAATCCAGCCGAATTTGTGAAGAGATGATTCAGAGGGGGGACAAAGGGTGCAGAAGTGGCAAAAGGTACAGAGGTTCACCTCTGTACCTTCTTAAACCTCTGTTACCTCTGCTATGTCGCCTGCTGCTCTACCCTCCTCTCGCGAATAACGTTCACTTTAATCACACCCGGATACGTAAGCTCATCTTCGATCTTCTTGGCGATATCTTTAGCAAGCTTCTCTTGGCCAATATCGTCAATTTTTGCGGTATCGACGTAGACACGAATTTCTCGTCCTGCAGAGATGGCAAACGCACGATGAACGCCATCGAAACTCTTAGCGGTTTCTTCAAGCTCTTTAAGTCTCTTTATGTAGGCTTCAACAGATTCTCTCCGTGCGCCGGGTCTGGCACCGGAAATGGCATCTGCAGCTGCAACAACAAATGCTTCTGCTGTCTCAATAGGAATATCTTCGTGGTGAGCAGCAACACAGTGTGTTACAGCATCGCGCACTTTAAACTTTTTACAGATTTCTACACCAATCTCAACGTGGGTACCGGCAACTTCATGGTCGAGTGCCTTACCAACGTCGTGCAGGAGACACCCTTCAACAACAATTTGTGGATCGGCACCGATCTCTTCGGCCATCACGCGGCCAATATTCGCCATTTCGATGGAGTGCTTCAAAATATTTTGTCCGTAACTCGTGCGGAAGCGAAGACGTCCTATAATCTTAAGAAGTTCTGGTGGATACCCAGTAATCCCAAGTTCTTCCGTGGCACGTTTGCCAAATTCCACCATCATTTTTCCGACTTCTTTCTTCATCTTCTCAACAACCTCTTCAATGCGCGCTGGTTGAATGCGGCCATCTTTAATCAGCTTTTCCATAGCAAGTTTAGCAACATATCTGCGCGCAAGATCGTACCCGGAAATCACAATAGCTTCCGGCGTATCATCAATAATGATGTCGACACCAGTCGCCTGTTCAAAGGCGGTAATATTACGCCCTTCCTTACCGATAATCTTTCCTTTTACGTCATCCGATGGGAGCTGAACAATGGTTGATGTCGATTCCGTAGCAACTTCCGATGCATAGCGTTGCATGGCCTGCGCCATGATGTCCTTTGCCTTTTCTTCGTACTCCTCTTCCATATCCTGTTTCATGAGTTTGACTTGGCTTGCAAAGAACTCAGAGAATTCGGTTTCAACTGCTTGTAAGAGTTGTGCTTTTGCATCTTCCTGCGAGAGTTTGGCAACACTTTCCAACGCTTCACGATGTTTGGAAGCTGCATCGGAAAGCTCTTCTTTTAGCTCATGAACTTTTTCTTGTTGCACAGAAACAGCATCGCGTTGACGCTGAACTTCGCGGACTTTTTCATCAAGCTGTTTTTCTTTTTCTTCAAGGCGCGCACCTTGTTGTTCGAGTTTTTTCTCAAGCTCATGCGCTTCGAGCTTTGCTTCAGAAATAATGTCTTTTGCACTTGCGCGTGCTTCTGCTTCTGCGGTTTTTATCTGGTTTTTTGCTTCGGATATCTTGTGTTCTACCTTTTGGAGATCTCGCTCTTTTTCGGCAATTTGCGTCTGCAATTTATCGCTAATGCGTTTGCCTTTTGAGAACCAAAAGAAGCCAACAAGGACACCGAGGGCAAAGCCAGACATCATTCCGATGAATACAATGACGTATGCTTTATCCATATATGGTAGGGGGTTAGTGGAGCAGTGGTGTATTCCGTTGCTTTGATAAAGTCAATTGTAGGATACCTGCCCCGAAATCATTCAATACTGGCATTATAGCGTATTCAAAACTCGATTGCGAGAAACCGATAGGGAAAATATGGCAGGGTTCTTCGAGTGTAAAGAACTCCTTACGTCGCTTCAGAAAGCCAAAAACAGGATTACCTCTACAGAAAGCCATTTTTATAATATCGGCAGTGAGGCACGTTTGTGGTGAAATGCTCGGCCATGCGATTAATCGCACTCGTTATCGGCATGCTTCTTGCTCCTGCACAGGTATGTGCACAGGTTGCTGTCATGGAGCTGCGCTGGGTGGGATCTGAGATCTCGACTTCCGACGAGTGGCTTCGTATTCAAAACGTCTCAGACACCTCAGTAGACCTAACCGGATGGCAAATCACTACAAGAAAATCGAGTGGAGACGACGAGGCAATGGTGACGTTTACAGGGGTAAGTCTAGTGCCAGGGCAGACACTTCTCATCAGTAACTACCCCAAAGAGGAGTCTGCTCTCACAGAGGAGCCAGACATTATTACGTCTGCTGTCAGTTTGCCGAATACAAAACTCCTGGTCCGTATTCTCGATGACAGTGGTACCGTAATTGACGAAGCAGATGATGGAGTGGGCGCACCCTTCGCAGGAGGAAAAGACCCGTACAGAAGCATGGTGCGTATCGATCCTCTTGCTCCAGGTTCATTAAAAGAAAACTGGGCAGATGAAGAGGAAAGTTCCTCTTCTGCTTCCTCTGCATCTTCTGCATCTTCTGCATCTTCTGCACCTTCTGCACCCTCTACATCTTCTGCTTCCTCAGCTTCCTCCGGCAATGGCATCATCAAGCCAAAAGAAATATCTCCAGCTGCTAACGGCGATCTTACAATTACCGGAATCATTCCAAAGCCCCCAAGCGGTAAGAGGCAGGATCAGCAGATTATTTTTCGTTACACCGGTGGTAGGCGTGCAACACTTGATGGATGGACACTCGATAACCGTAGTGGCGGGAGTCAGCCGGTGAATCTTGATGGTATTGTTTTTCGTGAAAGTCGTGAGCGTACATTTACTGCACAGTGGATTGGTATTTCGTTTACCCCCGAGAGAGACACCGCTCGTCTCATCGCACCCGATGGAACAGTAGTGTCATCTATTGCATGGAATAATCCTGCTCCGTGGCAAGTAGTAAGGCCCATGAAAGAATCACTGCAAAAAATGCCTGTTGAAGTAGTTGCGGTTAACGACCGTTCATCACTTTCTGTAGCACTCATTCCAACCAGTTTTGTGGGAATCCTTCCCCGAGTAGAGAAGTACTGGGCGCACTCTGCACATCTCGCTTTGCATCCTTCTATCGAGGTGGCACTGACTGGCATTACGGTACTTCGCGGTTCGAGTATTCCGCTACAGGAAGGGGAGATTATTTATCTCGATCCACAGAGCGTGAACTGGGATGCCGCAAGGCCGGTCATCGACGCGTATGTCTACACAGAGGAAGGAGTACTCCTGCAGCACGATCTTCTGAGTCGAAAGCTGGCAATTGAGAAGGACGAATTTCTGGCAATGAGCATTGAGGAAGAACCGCAGCAATCATCAAGCTCGTCTTCATCGCAGAGCAGTACCTCTTCTCTAGTAATTGAACAAAAAATTTATACAACAAAAACAGAAGCAAAAACTCCTGCGTTCGTTCCTGATCCACGAGGGGTTGATAGTAGGATAATTTCGCTAGAAGAAGAGAGAAATCAGGATTCAGGGGAACAGGAGAGCGCGGGAACAGGCGGGTTACCGTGGGTACTCCTATTCGGTCAGTCTGTTGCGTGGTTACTGGTAAGTGCGAGGAGGTATATTTAAATTGACAAAATACAGAAATGTGATATTTTTTGCATGATCAGCCACTTCCGGTCTGATCCGTGTAAAGATCACGGTGATCTTTCACATCGTCGGACCGAAAAACGAATACAAGGAGTATGTAAGATGATCAACACTATCTATGAGTTTTTGTCTTGGTTACTATTTGCAACGAAGTTTCAACAGGAGGTTCTTGTCATTCGCGATGCAAACGGTGACTTTAAGGAATTGGAAGTAAAGGGAAGCAGACCAGGAACAAGAGGAAGAGACTTTATCTTCTATGTGCTGGTGTTATTCCTATTGCTTGTTACCGCAGTTGTATGCGCTTTCTTTGCTTATATAGAGCAAGAAACATACAAGCGTATAGCGTATGTGATTGGTGCGATTGTTTCGGCTTGTCTTGGATTGGCTCATCACAAAGCTGCCATTCCTATAGCGCCACACCAGTATTTTTGGGTACAAAGATTTGGTCAAAATGTCTTGTATACAAATACGCTCGTTGGTGCTCTTTTCATTAAGAAAATCATTCGTGCAATAGGAAATGATTTTTCTGTAGTGTTTGATGGAGATGTCTCTAAACAAAATCCAAGTCCAATACCTGTAAGAATTTCTCATGGCCCTAAGCCAAAAGTTCAATTGAGTGACACTGAACAGGTTAATGGAATGAACAGTACAGATGAGGCATTACAGATTTCAGTCACCTTGAGACTTCCCTTTCAAGATCGACGTGATCCGAAAAAGACCTTTATTCCAACAATCGAAGCAAGGCTTTTGGACAACTTGAGTCGACATAGTGCAAGCACACTTGCAAAGGCAGATGAAGCTAGATATAAAGCTGTTGAGGCCATGCTCCCTCCACTTATCGCACAAGGTCTGGACGCCGCGGTAAACAGCTTGGTTACTAAAGGAATATACCTAGATGAGATCATTAAGAACAAAGATCTTGTTAGTGGTCCACTATTTGTTGCTCTTGAAAAACTGTTACTAGTTGAAGGGATTCAAATCGTAAACGTGCAGATAGGTGGAATATCACCTAGTAGGTATACCAAGGCTATCGATGAACTAAGTTTAGCAGATGTTGAAGCAAAGAGAGACATGGAGATAGCTGAGAAAAGAGCAAACCTTAAGGTCTTCCAAGAACGGCAACGAGATCGATCGGTGGAGGCTGAGCAAATGACCGATGGCAAGATTGCTGATCGACAAAAAGTTCTCGAAGGCAAGCTGGTAGAAGTTGCTGCTGCGCGTGCGCAAGTTGATCTGCAAAAGAGGCTTGCGGACATTGAGGTCGCACTTCGCGATGGAACGTTTGATGCAACTCTTATAGATCAGTTTATGAAAGATAATGGCATATCCAATGCCGGAAATCTCATTTTACTGATCCGACAATTAGGGCTCCAAGATGTTGCCCTAGCAGTTGCGAAAGCGTGCGGTATAAGTGATGAATTGCTCACGCAGATCATGGACACCCCGCTTGTGAGGAAAGTTGGGACACAGCTTGAAGGAGAAGATATGCCTTCCAAAAGGGCAAAGACACTATCTTCTGTTGAGACTGAATCCTAATATTTAACGGTCCGACAAACCCTACCCCCGCAGCGCATGGCGCGTTGCGGGTTTTTTATAAAGTAGTGAGGATAGCTGTAAGTACATTTTTTTTCTCCATCTCAGGAGTACTCCACTGCCAGTTTCCACTACTGTCTAAGCATCGAAGATCATGGGCAATGTCTTCCACCAAGATAAAGCGTTCTGTTTCACTAAGATGATCTTCATCAAAAACAGCACGAGGCATAACACTCTCTGGAATAATTTTATTGTTTCTATGTTGCAAATATAGAGCTTGTAGTTCTTTCATATCAAGAGCACACACATTCGTTATACCAAATGCATACCGACGTTTTTCTTCATTAGTACTGACAATGCTCGTAATAACATCTACCGGGATACCTTTTTCGCGTAAACGCTTCCACTCCAAATTCAGTTCGCGTTCATGCTTTTGCGCATCCCATTGCTCCTGTGTTTCTGTAACCATAGGGAACCACGGTCCTCCTTCCAGATTAAAAATAGGTTTACCGGATGTGCGTTCGACTGTTCGGTTGAGCGCGCCGATTGCAGCAACTAAAACGCTTCCTCCAATTGCAACGCCAACAGCAGTTTTGAATTTTTTAGAACTATCCATCATCTTGCGAAGAAGCATAAGTGCAACAACTGCCCCAGCGATCATGGTGAGCTTTTCTTTGCCAGTTCCATTATTAAATCCATCCAAAAATCCGCCAGCAATTTCTTTCGTCTTGTCCCACGCTTCATGAGCTGGGGTGGGAAACTCCTGTCTTTCTGAGGCATACGACAGTTCATCGCGTGTTTCGTTAAGTATGTCACGACGTTTATTGAGGTACTCAAGAAGGTTATTGAGTTGAGTATCTGCAGCAAGGCGAATGTGTACATCGGGGTCTCTGCGCTTTAATAATATATTCAGCAGAAACGTAGAGATGCTATTTGGGTCGGTATTGGCATGTAGTTTTGCATACTGTTCTATATCGCCTTCAGTCCATGCATTTTGCTGATAGATACTAAAAGTATCCAGGAATCGTTTCGCATCAGTTTTTGATTGCAGAGTTGCAGCAAGTGTATCGATATTCGCCTGTTGTTCATCGGGCCAATGGTCATATGCATTCATGATGGTATCAACATTGTCCACATACAGTTCACGGCGCTCACGGTGCCATGGCGTGTGTAGATGCCAACGTCGATGGAGAGAGTTCATTTCTTCGATCGCAAGAAAAAGTGCTCACTAAAGATGTTAAATGTATTGAGCCACTTCGCATCAGTGAAATGAGCATCGAACCAGCTGTTTGCCTTTTTCCCAGATTCCCATAGCCATTTTCCAGATTTTTTTGGATGACGAAGAGGATAAGTAGTGCCCCATAGTGTTTTTATCGGATGAACAATAGGAAAAGTTGCTTTTTGCCAAAACGATAGCTTTTTCTTGGGAAGAGGAGGGGGTTTTGGAACTTCTGGATCTCGGGCCACTTTTGTATCAGAGCTTTTCGGAAGCGGAGGAGGATTAGTCTTCTGTGCTTGTGGTGATATTTGTGTATCAGTATCTGAGCTGTTCGGAGTGATATTGTTTACAGTGGTTGCACTCTCCAATTTCTTTTTCTGCTGATCATTGAGTTCTACACGAGTGTCATTCATAAGGTTCGATGCTAAACTCAGAACATGTAGCCGATGCTTCTCTATGTCTTCAACACTTTCATTTTGAATAGATTCAGGTAAATCAACTTCTATCTGGTGATCTGTTCTCATTCCTCCACTATTACCATCAGAGCTGCGGACTAGAGAGTAGTATTGACTTTTGTTTTTCAGAGAAAGCCGTTCCTGACTAGTCAAAGTGCTCAGTAATGTATTGAGTTCACGTCGAACGCTTTCTATTGCTGTAGCAATATGTTTACGATTTTCTTCAGTAACTTCGACATCTTTTAACAGGAGATTTTGCACCTCATTACTTGAAGTTTTTTCCTCTTTTTCTGAAGTTTTGTTGTTTGTTGCTTGTTCCTCCGGTGTTGGTGATTCAGCTTCAGGCATCTCATAAGTATACCAGAATGCAATATAGTTGTCTATTGCCGAAAGAACATGTACATTGCCCGTCAATGGCAAAACTCATCCTCTCAGATGGCACCGAGTTCGAAGGAAAATCCTTCGGTGCCCCTATCGATTCAGAGGGAGAGGTTGTTTTTAATACCGGTATGGCTGGGTACCCAGAAAGCCTGACTGACCCAAGCTATAGGGGCCAAATTCTTACGTTTACGTATCCGCTCATCGGAAACTATGGTGTGCCAAGCGAAGAACTCAATGAATACGGATTCAGCAAGAACTTTGAGAGCGAAGCCATTCACGTGCGTGGTGTCATCGTCTCGCAAGTCAGCAACGACTATAGCCACTTTACAGCAGTAAGCTCTCTGCAACGCTGGATGGAGCACCACAATATTCCTGGAATTACCGGGATTGATACGAGGGCACTCACGAAGAAGCTGCGAGAACACGGAGTGATGCTTGGCAGAATTGTCTCCGACAATTCGGAGAGGAAAGAGGAAAGCGGAGAGAGGAAAGGGATTGAGGATCCAAACCTCACAAACCTTGTTGCAGAGGTTAGCTGTAAAGAATCCATCACCTACACCCCGAATGAATCTCAGCTCTCTATCGTATGCTACGATTGCGGTATTAAGAGAAATATCCTCCGCTCGTGGCTGAAGAGAGGAGTAACCGTGCACCGTGTACCATGGAATTACGATCTTGCGTCCTCAAACCTCAAGTACGATGCGGTATTTATTAGTAATGGCCCCGGGGATCCGAAAATGTGCAAAGAGACGATTGCAAGCATCAAGTGGGCGATTGAAAACAATATTCCAACATTTGGGATTTGCCTTGGAAACCAACTACTCGCTCTTGCCATTGGTGGCGATACGTACAAGCTCAAGTATGGTCATCGTGGTTGCAACCAACCATGTATTGAGTGGAAAGAGGAAAGTGGAAAGTGGAAAGAGAGTAAGAAGTGTATTATTACATCGCAAAACCATGGCTTTGCCGTTTCCGATCAGCTTCCCGAAGGATGGCATCCGTGGTTTACCAACGCAAATGATCAAACTATTGAGGGAATAAAACATGAGTCAGGGAAATTCTTTTCTGTGCAGTTTCACCCGGAAGCTACTCCTGGCCCCGAAGATGCCGATTACTTGTTTGATGAGTTTTTGAGCATCCTAAAGAAGGAGCCAGCTGCAGCAGTAGATTAGCTTTCCTCTTTCCTCTTTCCTCTTTCCACTTGTCTACCCCTCGCTTCTCAGTCACCTGCACTCGAAAAGAACTAATCGCAGAAAACATCTACGAAGTTGCTTTTGCAAAACCCGAAGGATTCTCGTTTACCGCAGGACAGTTTGTCTTGTTTGATGTTCCACTTCTTGATAACCCGGAGGATATTCAACCTCGTGCGTATTCTATCGGCTCTGCACCCAAAGATGATGAGCTTGTCTTTGCTATTAAGTCCGTACCCAATGGAAGAATGACGCTCTTTTTAGAGAACAAAATGCAAAAGGGTACGCAGCTTTCTCTACAAGGAGCACTGGGCAACTTTTTGCTCGATAGAACAACACCGAAAGATTACGTTTTCCTCTGCACCGCAACGGGCATTGCACCATTCCGTTCGTACCTGCGTTCGTACCTTGCAGAAGAAACAGATCGCAAGATCGACCTCTTCTTCGGACTCTTACGTGAGAACGAACTTTTTTGGGAAGATGAGCTAAAGGAGTTTCAAAAGCAGTATCAACATTTTAATTACTACATCTGCATTAATCGTTTTGTGCAAGATGAGGCGATGTCGGCTATTTCAGATTTTAGCAATAAACAAATCTACCTCTGCGGAAGCCCACTCATGACTAAAGCCGTTAAAGAGATAGCAATCTCGCAGTGGCATGTTCCCAAGGCAGACGTGCACATGGAAGGATTCATATAGAGCTGAAAGCTGAAAGCTAAGAGCAAAGATTGCCTTGCTCTTGTATGCGCTGCAGTATTATTGGATACCATTCTTTTTCCAGTGCCTGGATTTTTTCTTTTAGAGACTCTTCGGTTTCGCCGTCATTAATAGAACAACTTTTTTGTTCTATTATTTCCCCTGTATCTACGCCTTCATCAATGTAATGGATGGTCATACCACTTTCTGAGTCACCTGCACGAAGAGCATCGGCAATGGCATGGGCTCCAGGATGCTTGGGGAGTAGTGAGGGGTGGACGTTAATAATGCGCCGCGGCCACTTCCTGACAAAGTCTGGGGACAAAATAAACATCCATCCGAGTGCAGCAATTATCGTATCATCCGGAGAGCCACCCATATGGAGAATAGTATCGTGGAGGAGCTGGTCGTATTCTTCACGTTCAAAACCTACGCGACTGAGAATGGTTACAGGAATGTCCGCATCCAGTGCCTTCTCTACACAGCCGCGTTCTTCTTTATCACTCACGAGTCCAATGCATTCCATATCCAGAGCCCCATTGTTCAGTGCATCGAGCACGGCTTGCATGGTGGTGCCTCGAGAAGACGATAGTAACAGAAGTTTCATAGTGCTAAATTACTCCATGATACAAATCTTTACCACGCTCAATTCCCGGAACAAATCCGCAGAAGTCTGAACGCGTGTATCCATGATTACGAATGATCGCAGCGGGAATACACTGGTCTGCATTGCCCATAATGGCATTCCCAGCAGTGGCAAGCTGATCGGCAACTGCTTCTTCCGTGACATGCAGGTTATTCCCAAAGAGATCTGGCGCATCAATCATGCTGACAATGGGGTCAATGCCTGCGCAGCAGATGGCAAATGCCGTTACCCCACGCCGACGCGGACTTAATCCTGAGTCGCTCAGGATAATTCCAATTTCCCCTAGTTCCTTCTGCAAAGTTTTTACAGAAGCAACAGGGTTTCTCGGCCACCCAATGACACACCCTTCCGCGATGTTACTCATATCAAGTCCGGCATTTGGTACAAGAAAACACCCTTCCATTCCATCAGGATGTAGCTCTGTAAGCGCGACGCCATAGTTTGCATGAATCACCGAGCCGTTCATGCGTGCAGTTTCCTGCAGCACTGCTTCGTAGAAAGCAGGGGACTTCAGTGGCCCGTGTCCTTGTGAGAGTTCTATTGCCTGCGGAGACGGTGTGTACTCCGAGAGGTTCATTGCAGCACCTTCAACAGTGGCAACTGCTTTTGAAGACACAACAATAATGTCACCTTCCCGAACCTCTTTTGCAAGAAGTCCGGCAAGGTCATCACCTTCTGTAAGCACCGGAGTTTTTATGGGAAGAACTTCCATACCTAACACTCTACCAAAGTTTCACCGTATCCCCCTGAATCAGCACGACTTCTTTCTGCACGGTGTCATTAGTCACATCGACAAAGGCAAGATTAAGCTTCATCTGTACGCCAGTTGGATTATGCAGCAAAAGCGAGTCAGGGCTTTCTCGTACCTGGAACGAAATACCACTGCGAGCAGGGAGACTCCACCGGGTAAATCCAAGAGATGGTGCCTCTGCCGAAACATCGTGCAGCTCAGCATTTTTCACTTCACGTCGCACCCAGGTACTCGGCACACTGATGAGAATTGTTTCCGAGCTCTCTGAAAAAAACTCAATATACCCAGCAGTATCCGAAATACCTACCTGCATACTTAGCGACAATGGCTGTGTATGCTCGACGCCAATATCGATACTCGTACTACGCAGAAGAGAGGCAAAACTTGGTGGAGATATTGCGGTCATGGAAAGTATCATTAACGCAATGAGTCCGAGGCCAGCCGGCGCTGTATGTTTCTTGAGGTTCACATGCAATATTTTAACCGTAAACATTTCACATTTAACATTTAACTGAGAACTTCTTTGTGGTATACTATCAAATGATGGATCTTGATCCTCACACTCTCCAGCAAATCCTTGACCGCATCAAGCAACAGATGCGCTGTCCGCAGTGTGGCAAGAATGTTCCTGTCGACTTCTCTTCTGTACAGGTTGTGTCTGACGATGCAATGCTTCTTCAGCTCAAGTGCGATTCATGTAATGCGTTTATTGTGCTCCATGCATCCCTACAAGGGGTTGAGAATATTCAGGCACAAGAAAAGGAGCTAGAAGCAGGAACAGTGAACGTGTCTTCAACAATGCAAATTAGCAAACAAGAAATGGATACACTGCAGAGTGCACTGGAGCAGTCTGGTGGGTCTTTCGAAAAACTATTTGAGACACATGGGAGCTAGTATGCGATTGTGTTCTCTTGCCCTCGCAGTTCTCCTGCTTAGCGCTTGCTCTTCAGCTGACCTTCTTCAAGATGCTGAAAAGACTGCTTCTGGTGCAATACAAGATGTAACGAACATAGTAGAAGGTGCAAAAAAACGCATCGATCAGGTTCAAAGTGGGGTCGATTTGATGCTGGAAGGAAAAGCAATGATAGAGGGGGGAATTAAAGGGGAAGAGTAGAAGAGGAAAGATGAAAGATGAAAGAGGAAAGAGAATGAGATTTTTCTTGCAAACACATTTTTTCTCCTTATAATTTCTGCGAAATCAACGACGTGGGTCTCCCGGGATAGACGACCGGGCCGGATACCGCGGCGTTCTTCCGTATGCCTAACACTCTAAAACTCTAACCCCTAACCCCTAACCCCTAACCCCTAACAAAATGCCAGGACCCTCTCACTCCGGTAAGAAATCATCCGCCACAGACAGCTTCGATGCTGTTGCCCTTGGAATTGCATCTCCAGAAGATGTTCTTTCGTGGTCTCGTGGTGAAGTTACCAAGCCAGAAACCGTTAACTATCGTACACAGCGTGCGGAGCCAGACGGACTCTTCTGTGAACGCATTTTCGGTCCAACGAAGAACTTTCAGTGTTTCTGTGGAAAGTATAAAGGAGTGCGCTACGCCGGTGTTGTCTGTGAGAAGTGTGGTGTCGAGGTAACCAGAAGTATCGTTCGTCGTGAACGTATGGGGCACATTAACCTTGCGGTTCCTGTAACACACATTTGGTTCCTGAGAAGTTCACCATCTCGCATAGGACTCCTGCTCGATCTTCCTATTAAGACGCTTGAGCAGATTGTGTACTTTGCGGCATACATTGTGATTAGTGTTGATGATGAATCCAAAACAGTAGCCGAAGCAGAGTTGAAGACGACATTCGATCAGCGTAGCAATCAGCTCAAGAAAGATTACGAGATGGCAAAGCAGCAACTCAAAGAAAGCAGTGCCACAAAAGAACAGCTCGAAGCCCTCGATTCCGAGTATGCAGAGAAGACCGATAGCCTTAAGGCAAATCATAAAGAGGCTATGGATGACCTTAAGAATTTGCACACTGGTGGAGTCCTTTCTGAGCTCAAGTTCCGAGAAATGAACATGAAGTTCGGACACGTGTTCCGCGCTGGTACCGGTGCAGAGGCACTCAAGGAAATTATTATGAATATGGATCTTGAGAAGATGCTCGACGATCTACACACTGAGCGTAGCGAGAGCAGCGGCCAGAAGCTGAAGAAAATTATGAAGCGCATTAAGCTTGTTTCTTCGCTTGTTAAAGCTGGAATCCGTCCAGAGTGGATGGTACTTAATCGTTTGCAGATTATCCCACCAGATTTGCGTCCGATGGTGCAACTTGACGGAGGGCGTTTCGCCGCATCGGACCTAAACGACCTCTATCGACGTGTCATTAACCGTAACAATCGTTTAAAAAAGCTTATGAGTATCGGTGCGCCAGAGGTCATCTGCCGCAACGAAAAACGTATGTTGCAGGAAGCTGTTGATACACTCCTTAATAACTCTGCACGGGCTGGAAAGACTCTCTTTACCGCAGGAGACAGACGTAAGCTTCGCTCGCTTTCCGACATGTTGAAAGGAAAGCAGGGACGTTTCCGTCAGAACCTTCTTGGTAAGCGTGTCGACTACTCTGGCCGTAGCGTTATCGTTGTTGGTCCAAAGCTAAAACTCAGCCAGTGTGGACTGCCGAAGGAAATGGCGATGAAACTCTTTAAGCCGTTTGTTATTGGTCGCCTCATTCGTGACGAGCTTGCCCACAACGTTAAAGGTGCAGAGCGCCTGGTGCAAGATGGTGGCAAGGAGGTGTGGGATATTCTCGAAGAAGTGATTAAGAATAAGTATGTTCTCCTTAACCGTGCGCCGACGCTGCACCGCCTCGGAATTCAGGCGTTCCAGCCTACGCTCATTGAAGGTATGGCGATCCAGCTCCACCCACTCGTGTGTGCTGCATTCAACGCCGACTTCGACGGAGACCAAATGGCTGTGCACGTCCCACTCTCGGATAGAGCACAGGAAGAAGCACGGACATTAATGGCAGCGAACACCAACCTCCTTAAGCCATCTGCTGGTGAACCGGTGATTAACCCATCACAGGACATGGTGCTTGGTTGCTACTACCTTACACAGGTACACGATGGAAAGAAGGGAGAGGGAATGATCTTTGCAAACGCGAAAGAGGCGATTCTCGCGTACGATCAGGGTATTATCGATCTTCAAGCCAAAGTTACAGTGCGCTTGGAAACACTTACCGAAACATCAGTTGGTCGTGTCCTCTTTAACGAAGTCGTGCCGTCTGAACTTGGATACGTTAACGAAACCATGAAGAAGAAGGGCTTAAGTTACCTCATGGCAGAGTCGCTCCGCCTTGCTGGTACCGAAAAGACGGTGAAACTGGCTGATGACTTAAAGACGATTGGTTTCAAGTATGCAACACTTTCTGGTGTATCGATTGCCGCATCTGACATGGTTATTCCAAAAGCACGAGAAGAGATTCTTGCAGAAGCAAACGAGAAAGTGCGTATTATTAACAATAACTACTGGAAGGGTCTTGTTACCGGAGAGGAGCGCTACAACCATGCGATTAAAGTATGGGCAAAAGCCAAGAATGAGATTAGTAATGCGATGGTCGATACCTTCCTCCAGCATGAGGAAAACGATATTTCCTACGTTATCGACTCCGGAGCGCGTGGTAACTGGGGACAGGTAACGCAGCTTGCGGGTATGAAGGGTCTTGTTGCAAACCCATCTGGCCGAACGATTGAGCTACCAATTCAAAGTAACCTTAAAGATGGATTCTCTGTTCTCGAATACTTCATCGCGACGCACGGAGGACGTAAAGGTAAGTCCGATACTGCTCTTAAAACAGCAGAAGCAGGATACCTTACACGTCGTCTTGTGGATGCTGTTCAAGATATTCTCATCCGCGAAGTCGACTGTGGTTCTGAGGATGTCCATATCATCACGCGTGAAGATAGTGAGCGCATCGGTGAAAAGTTTGAAAGCCGCGTGTTCGGTCGCACCCTTGGTGCAAAGCTCACAGCAGGAGGAGAAGTTCTCGGTGAGCGCAACGACGAAATCGATACCATCATGGTGCAGAAAATTGCAGAGTATAAGGTCGAGGAAGTTCCTGTTCGCTCACTGATGACGTGCCGCACGCGTAAGGGTGTTTGTCGCCAGTGTTACGGTTGGGATCTTGGTTCTAACTCCATGGTGATGCAGGGAACACCTGTTGGTATTATTGCTGCACAAAGTATCGGTGAGCCGGGTACACAGCTAACGATGCGAACGTTCCACATGGGAGGTGTAGCAGAAGGGAGCGACATTACCCAAGGTCTTACGCGTGTCGAAGAACTCTTCGAAGCACGCAGCCCACGTACACCTGCAGTACTTTCTGATATTGCTGGTCAAGTCAAAGTATCACGAAGCGGTGGTCGGACCATGGTACATATTGTGGAGCAGGAGAAGGGTGAAGATACGTACCTTATCCCTACTGGATATCAGATTCAGTTGAAGAAGGGCGACGACGTTAAAGAGCGAACAGTTATTGCAAAGTCTTCGACGGATAAGAGTGCCATCAAGGCAAAAATAGCTGGAAAGGTACAGTCCACTGAGGATGGTATTGTTGTTGTAAAGCACGCAGAAATTCAGGAGCGAAGCTACGAATTTGGTCCACGCGAATCACTCCTTGTAAAAAATAGCGGCACCATTGAGGTCGGTCAGCCAATTAACCTTGGTCACTATGACCTCCAAGATCTCCTCGCAAAGCAAGGTGCATACGCTGTAGAGAACTACATTGTGCAGGAGGTACAGAGCATCTACGCATCACAAGGACAGACGATTAACGATAAACACTTGGAGATTATTGTCCGTAAGATGTTCTCGAAGGTGCGCATCGTCGATGCAGGTGATACAAGCTTCCTCCCCGGAGAAACGGTAGACCTTGGTGACGTTGACTATGAAAACGACTTGCTCGTTAAAGAGGGCAAGAAGAGAGCAACCTACGAACAGCTCCTCCTTGGAATTACCCGAGCTGCGCTCGCTACAGACTCATGGCTTGCCGGGGCCTCTTTCCAGGAGACTATTCGTGTACTCGTGGAAGCAGCCACCACACGCAAGGTCGATACCCTCCAGGGACTCAAAGAAAACGTGATTATCGGTCGCCTTATCCCAACTGGAGAGGTCTACCGTGAGCGCTTTGGCCAGGGTGGAGATCGTCCTGGAGAGCATTCAGAAGAGGAAATGTCTGAATAAAAAATTTGTTCAATGCTAAGAAGAGCCTCTCAGCGGGGCTCTTTTTTGGTCTGGGAAATGTGGGGGTTTTTTGGTATAATAGTAGAGAACATACAAAACAAACCCATGCTTACTCTTCCAAAGAGACAGTCCAAAGAAGAACTAAAAGATTGGTTATTCAATGATCTAATGAGTCAAATTGAACCAGATCTTACAAGTGCTAACAGGGCAAAGACTGTTGCCATGCTTAGCACTCTCTCTCCAGAGGCATTGAAAGAAAAACTCTCTTCATATGAAGAGGCATTTCATGAGTTTATGCGTAGATGGCCGGGCTATGTCGAGCAAATGGTTGAAGAAGTGAATAGGGAAACGAAGAAATTTCAGCAGTCTATTTTGCAGAAAGAATCCGAAGAAATGGCTGAAATAGAGAGAAAACTAAACTCTAATCCCAATCGCTAATGCTACGAAGGTTTCTTCCTAAGCGGCAATATATTCTACACGAGAAGCGTGAACTCTTTATGGCAGAAATACCTGAGCCAGGTGGCATTGAGAATCTTGGAGAAATAGAATTTAATACCAACCCGTATAATACAGACAATGTTCCAAGGGGGCATGTGGATGATGAGGGGAAAGGAATGAGAGAGCGTGTTGAAGCAGAATATGGCGACAGAAATGAAAAGATGACAGGGGGACAATTTAAAGAAATGCTAAAAAATGGCATAAAAAATGTTGTGAATACGATTATTGGAAAACAGCAATTTAGTGATGAGCGACTTCGCGCGGGAGTAGAACGCGCACGGGCTATGGGAAAATATCGTATGGATGCTCCAGAGTTAGAGTCATCTGGAGATATTGAAAAAGATATAGATCAAGCAGGAGGCGCGGGCACATTTGACCAATTTATGAATGATGCAACACGTCATATCTGGCGTATGCCTGATATGCAAAAGGGGCTTGTAGGCATTACAGATGCGCTACAAAGGGCGTGGAATTTTTCTATGGATAAAATCCAAACACAAGGAGGCCTAGCAGGAAATCACGAACTCTTTCGTAGTAGTAGCTGGCAAAAGAATATGAAAGTACCTGGGACATATTACAATGGAAGATTGTCTCGAATAGGATCCAATGTTCTTGGTGGAGGGGGAAGAGCACTATCTGGAGAATTGGGTCGTTTTAACGAGAAGCCAGAAAACAAGGGGCAGGAGTTTATAAATGCAGTACCTGCGAGGCATCGAGGAGTTGTTGAGCAAGAAGCAAAGGTCTATTTAGATCCATCTGTAAACGTTAATACGTTCCGATGGAGAATTGTCGATACAGGGAATGATAATGAAGGAAAACCTCATACCTATATTGTTGAAAAGCCAGGAGGTCGTATGGATGAGGCAGGAGAATATTTGCAAGGAGAAGAGCCGTTTAGAGGAGTTGTACAGGTCTATGGTGAGCGAAATAACGGTATCGGTGGAGAAGTGCTGTTTGTAGATTTCGATACGACAATTCAAATGCTTGCAACAATGCAGAGTTCACCTACAGTTATGCAACTGATTACCGAAGGAGGGCTCTTCAGTGACGGACAGGCAGAACTTTTTAACCAGTTCTTCCAGACACTGCCTGACACTATCAACAAGGATTTTGCTAATGCACAAGGGATTGATTTCTTTAAGAATCCTCTTCTAGGACGGCTAAACAAGCATGCAGGAGAAATCTTCCACATTGAAGAAGTGCTCGATGCGTCAGGAATAACAACAGCAGACCTTCATTGGATGCGTGAACTAGATGACGCTGCATTTTTAAATCCAGGTAAGTCAGCAAAATTAAAAATGCTTTGGTCGAAAATAAAGGCAGAAGCAGGTGGTAGCAACTCGGTTTGGGAGCGTGGCCTCGCTTCTATTGCAAGAGGATTTAAAGACCGTAATGGCGATGATTGGTTCGATCATCTCAAAACCCTGCTCGATGCTCTTTAGCCTTAAATTATATATTTAAGCTCTATTTTAGGTATTTCGTCGAAATGAAAATTGTGGTATACTATTTCGATGACACAAAACCAAACCATTTCAGCGGAAGGACGTGAAATCTATGACGAGCTTATGCAGTCTATCGGTGTTCCCGAGTTAAAGCTTGGTGCTATCGACAAACTTGAGGAGCAATTTACAGGTGATTCTCCTATTGATAGTGCTGCTCGCATAGAAAAGTACACTGCTGCATTTGCAGAAGTAGTACGTCTCATGGATCTTCGTGGAATCGGTCAAGATCATATCGCTCGCAATATTGCACATCAGCAAAAAGAAAAGGTGCGGCACATGGAGCATCAAGAGCGCCAAGAAGAGGTAGAAGCTGCAGAGAAGGGGTTAGAAGATTTTAATGAACCCAATACATAATGGGAAAGCTGCCACATAAAACATTCGGCACATCAGGCTACTCCTCTAGAGAGAAGCGTCTTGCCTATTTTTCACCAGATATTCGTGAGATACTTGCTCGAAGAAAAGAAACGTTGAAAGACAGAGGTGAGGTTATCTCAGATTTCCGTAAGCAGTCGGATAAAATTGCCAAAAGAGCAGATGACATAGCGCAAAACTCGACAGATGATGCTACCGGCAGAGCATATGCACCGGAAGTCGATGTTTCTTATGCAGAGGCGCTCACTGGTAATGCAATCGAGCGGCTCAATGTCTGGGAACAAAATAGGGAGCTTCCTGTCATGACGAGAAAGATGATTACAGAGTGTAAGAAGCTTCAGGCACTGTTCCCTGGAAAGCGTGGTGTCGAAGGGTTGGTGTTTGAATTTGATGGCGCAAACCTCTCTGTTACCCAAGGAGACACAACAATGATTGGTGCAGCTATAGAACATGTAGAGGGCAAGAAAAAAGGCCTAACAGCAGCGCCGGGAGCATCGCTAGAGCGCGATGTTCTCCATGAAAGTATTGAAGACTTTAACAAACGTGTTGCTGCACAGGAAAGGCGTGCAGCAGAACTCCAGAGATATAGTGCCGGCGCTCGCACGGATAATTTGGGAATGTGGAATACCATTCTTGATGCACTGCGTTCCTTTAAGAGCGAGTTTGCTGCAATGGAAGCGATTCGTGATGACCTTAATGCATCTCCAGATAAGTTGCGCGAATACGAGAAAGCAAAGCCTGAAGTTATCGACACCTTCAAGAAGAAGCGTCCAATGGCGTACATCCAACTTCTTTGTGATGCAGCAAAAAGAGATCCTTCTATTCTGCAGGGAAGAGAAGATGAACTCGTTGGAACACGTGATGGAGCAGGGGCAGAGCAGATGCACCTCTTCCTCCAGATGATCGATGAAACAACTGTAGAGCAACCAGGTGCTATTCGCTACTACCCAGATCGCCTCAAGCGTATTCCAACATGGGTAGAGGTAGAAAACGACCGCAACGAGCAGTTCCCGGGCGAGCCAAGTAAACATGCAGGCTTACCGCATTACAGGAGAGAGGTATCTCGTCTTGTGTCGGAGGACCCGACACTCTTTACGGATCTTGTCTTACGAGAATACACCAAGTACTGGACGAAAGATGCTGTAGGAGCACTAGGAGAACCAGATCAACTTGCAGATGAAGTATTCAGCGATACTGCAGTCAGAGCTCTTACTGCAGATACATCCATTTTCTGGAAAGGCGAACGCTTCTGGAATCCAAGTGGTAAACCAGAAATGGCAAGTGCCATTATGTCCACCCTTTCTATTGAAGCAAAGGCAAAGCTCTTCTTCGAAGCAAATGACTTGAGCAAACAAATGATGTTGTATAATTTGGATGAAAATGGGTGGAAAAATACAGTCAAAGAACTAGTTACCAGAGGTAACGATGAAGGCATGCAAATGCTGCTAAAAAATGATCAGCTCATTCTGTTTATGTACAATGCAGATAAAAAAATCTACAAACAACTTATAGCGGTGGCAAAAAAATCAAAGAATATTGAAACTCAACGCATGATTCATAAAAGCGCCTTTATTAGAGGTAAGGAATAAAGACCCAGGTACAATATTCAAGGTCTTTCGTAGAATCAGTTTTTGGCAGTTTTCTCCTTTACTTCCTCCCAGGAAGCCTTTAGTGTGTCCCGTGCCTGATCTTGGGTGCCGATAAATGGCGCCGTCGGGCGGTTTCCATTGAATATTATGCCAACCGTTAATCAACTCATCCGTAAAGGCCGAAAAGACAAGGTGAAAAAAAGCAAGTCACCAGCGCTCCAGTATGGCTGGAATGCACTCAAGCTTCGTAACGTTCCTGCGAGAAAGGGAAGCCCTTTCAAGCGTGGCGTGTGTATTAAGGTAACGACGATGACGCCAAAGAAGCCAAACTCGGCTCTTCGTAAGATTGCCCGTGTACGTCTGACGAATGGTCACGAAGTAAAGGCCTACATCATGGGTGAAGGACACAACCTCCAGGAGCACTCCGTTGTGCTTGTTCGAGGAGGACGCGTAAAAGACCTTCCAGGTGTGCGTTACCACATTGTTCGTGGTGTTCTTGATACCGAAGGAGTCCAGAACCGCAAGCAAGGACGTTCACGCTACGGTGCCAAGAAACCCAAAGGTTCTTAAATTCCTAAAACTCTAACACTCTAACACTCTAACACTCTAACTTCTTAAGCCCATGGCCACTAAAGTAAAAACCTACGTGCCAAAGGATAGCGACCCAGTGATTGAAAAATTCATCAACTGCATCATGCAGCAGGGAAAGAAGAGCATTGCGCGTAAGATTTTCTGGGATTCGATGGAAATCATTAAAACGCGAACAAAAGATGCACCGCTTGAAGTGTTTAACAAAGCAATGCTAAACGTCACCCCACTCGTTGAGGTTCGACCAAAGCGTGTCGGTGGATCTGTCTACCAGGTTCCTGTCGAAGTAACACCGAAGCGTCAGCAGACACTGGCTATTCGCTGGATTATTGGTGCCGCACGTGACCGTAAGGGCATGCCAATGGCACAGCGCCTAGCGCTTGAGCTGCTTGATGCGAGCTCTGACCAAGGAAATGCCTTCAAGAAGAAGCAGGATGTTATCAAGATGGCGCAAGCCAACAAGGCGTTTGCTCACCTGGCTCGCTAACCTAACACTCTAACACTCTAAAACCCTAACCCTCTATCTTCCCATGGATCTCAAAAACGTACGAAATATCGGAATTATCGCGCACATCGATGCCGGTAAAACCACCACAACCGAGCGTGTGCTTTTTTACACTGGTCGTAGTTACAAGATTGGAGAAGTGCACGAAGGAGAAGCGACCATGGACTGGATGGAACAGGAACAGGAGCGTGGTATCACTATCACCTCAGCAGCTACCCAGTGTCACTGGACAGCGAAGAATGCAGATGGCGAGGAGACCAAGGCAACCATCAACATCATCGACACTCCCGGCCACGTGGACTTTACCGCTGAGGTAGAGCGCAGCCTTCGTGTTCTCGATGGAGGATGCGCAGTCTTCGATGGTTCCCAGGGTGTAGAACCACAATCTGAGACGGTGTGGCGCCAAGCAGACAAGTACCATGTTCCACGTATTGCGTTTGTCAACAAGATGGATAAGACCGGAGGAAACTTTAAAATGTCTCTCGGGTCTATTCACGATCGTCTTTCAAAGGATGCGGTGGCGATTCAATTGCCCATTGGAGAAGAGAGTGATTTTACAGGTGTTGTTGATCTCGTTGCCAAGAAGGCATACAAGTTTGAAGGGGATCATGGCCAGAACCGTATCGAAATTCCTATTCCTGCCGATATGGAGGCAGACGTCAACGAGTACCGAGCGACTCTCATGGAAAAAGTGGCAGAGTGCGATGACAACCTCCTCGATGCCTACCTTGAAAACGGTGCACTAACAGATGAGCAACTGATAAAAGGTATCCGTCATGGAACAGTAAACAACAAGCTCTACCCAGTGCTCTGCGGCTCATCTCTTAAAAACGTTGGTGTACAGCTCATGCTGGATGCTGTTGTTGCCTACCTTCCATCACCACTAGATATTCCGTCAGCAACGGGCATTAACCCAGATACCGAAGCAGAGGAGAAGCGCGAATCAAGCAACGATGCCCCTCTCAGTGCACTCGCCTTTAAGATCGCAACCGACCCCTACGTTGGAAAACTTACCTTCATTCGTGTGTACTCTGGCGTGCTCAAATCTGGTAGCGCTGTGTTTAACTCCACACGTGATGGAAGAGAGCGCATCGGCCGTATCGTAAAAATGCACGCCAACAGCCGCGAGGAAATTCAAGAGGTGGAAGCAGGAGATATCGCTGCTGTTATCGGTTTGAAAGACACGCGTACAGGCGATACGCTCTGTGACGAAAGTAAGCCAATTCAACTTGAAAATATTACGTTTGCCGAGCCTGTTATTTCCATTGCTGTAGAACCAAAGACCAAAGCAGACCAAGAAAAAATGGGTATCGCTCTTCAAAAACTTGCCGAAGAAGATCCAACATTCCGTGTACGTAGCGACGAAGAAACTGGACAGACCATTATCTCAGGAATGGGAGAACTGCACCTTGATATTATTGTTGATCGTATGCGACGCGAATTTAAGGTGGAGACAAACGTCGGTCAGCCGCAGGTTGCCTACCGTGAAACGATTCAAGAAGAAATTGACCACGAAGAGAAATACTCTAAGCAAACAGGAGGTCGTGGACAATTTGGTCACGTCCTCTTCAAGCTTATTCCGCAGCAGCCAGGAACGGGCTACGTGTTTGAAAATACGGTTGTTGGAGGCCGCATTCCTAAGGAGTTTATTTCTCCATGTGATAAAGGATTCCAAGAGGCAATGACGCGCGGTATCCTTGCTGGTTACCCAGTTGTAGACGTTAAAGTTAACCTGTATGACGGTAGCTACCACGATGTGGACTCCTCAGAAATGTCATTCAAGACCGTTGCGTCTATTGGTTTCCGTGAGGCTGCAAGAAAAGCAAAACCAGTGATTCTAGAGCCAATTATGAAGGTAGAAGTTGTCACTCCTGAGGAATTCCTTGGAGATGTTATGGGAGACCTGTCTTCTCGCCGCGGTATGATTAAAGAACAGAGCGACCGTGGAACAGCAAAAGTTATTCTTGCTGACGTACCACTTGCAAGCATGTTTGGATATGCAACAGAAGTGCGCTCTATGACCCAAGGTCGCGCCAACTACTCTATGGAATTTGGTCACTACGATAAAGTTCCGCCAAATGTCGCTGAAGAGATTATTAAGAAGCGAGGTGGTGCCAAGAAAGACGAGTAGTTGTAACACTGTGATAGTACATTGAAACAATAGGTACGTTAGCGTACCATCCCAGTATGAGTAGCAGGCCATTATCTGAATCGAGCTACAAGAACGACCCACGTTTTCGCGCGCTTTGTATGGCGGTTGCTTCCTGCAACACGGATGTAGAGGCAGCAGCGCTTCTACGCGATCTTGGGACACTTTCGGAGCTTCAGGCGTGGAGCGAGCGGTTAGAGGTAGCAAAGCAGCTCTTTGCTGGTAAAACGTATCGCGAGGTCGCTGCAAATACCGGAGCAAGTACAACGACAGTCACGAGAGTTGGACAGACACTGAAAAATGGAACAGGGGGGTATAGTGCGTTTCTCAAGCATCAACAGAAGCCAGAAGAAAAGAAAAAAGATCAAGCTCTTCGCAAGTACCTATAACATGAATCACGAGTGGTACATGCACCGCTGTCTCAAGCTTGCCCAACAGGGCAGAGGACTGGTTGGCGGGAATCCGCTTGTTGGCGCGGTCCTTGTTCGTGAGGATCAAATTATCTCCGAAGGATACTATCGTGGGGCAGGAACAGACCATGCGGAAGTCGATGCGATAAAACATTTCGTAGCAGCGTCCCAATGGGACGCTGCTACGCTGTATGTAAATTTAGAACCATGTAATCACCAGGGAGAGACACCACCGTGTACCCGTGCAATTATCGAGTCGGGAATCAAACACGTGATTGTTGGCATGGTCGACCCCGATGAGCGTGTTGCAGGGAAGGGGATTGCCGCGCTACGGGAAGCTGGCATCACTGTAGAGGGTCCTGTTTGTAGGGCCGAGTGCGAGCGACTCAATCGTGGCTACATTAGTCTCCGAACAAAAGGGCGGCCCTACATAACGCTGAAAAAAGCACAAACAGTGGATGGGAGAGTGGCAAATGCGGACGGGAGCAAGCTCTGTATTACATCGCCAGATCAAAACACATGGTCACACACCTATCTTCGGGCAACATATGATGCCATTCTCATTGGTGTAGGTACTGTCATCACCGATAATCCACAACTAACAATCCGCTATACAAATCACGAATCACCAATCACGAATCACCAACTTGTCAAAATTATCCTCGATCCCCATCTTCGTATACCTCTCGATGCAAAGGTCGTAGGGGAGGGGACGATTGTTGTAAAAGAAGCTAAAGAAGCTGAGGATTCTGAGGAAGCTAAGGAAAAGAAGTTGAGGGAGAAGGGAGCAACAGTTATCGCAGTTCCTATGGTCGACAATCATTTTGATTGGACTCAGCTCTGGAATACTCTCTCAGCTCTCAGCTCTCAGCCCTGCCTAGCCGGCAGGCAGGTTTCAGCTCTTTTAGTTGAAGGAGGCCCCACAACGTGGGATGCATTTAAAAAGGCAGGATTGGTTGATGAAGAAATCATTCTCATTGGTACTTAGAACTTGGATATCAGCCGCTGCCCCTTCTTGTAGAACCATTCGATGGTTCTGTGTTTAAGCGGTAGAACACCGGTCTTTTTGTAGTTGCGCGTAAATAGAGCAAAGCGAGCACCCTGTTTCCGAGCTGTAGCAAGTGCCTTTGGTCGCTTATCTACTACTAAGCCAAATTTCCCCTTTCCTAGGGTGCAGTGCCCCTCATACAGCATTCCGGTTATCGTTCCACCGAAGTATCGAATACATTCTCGGATAAACATAGTCGTAAAGCGCATGAGTCCTTTCCATGCTGCCTTAGGAGCACCACCGGTAAAAATGTAGAAGAACGGCTTCCCGCCGAGTTGGCCTTTGCTTCGGGTTTCTGTATCCAGGCAAAAACATCCCATCCAATCTTGAAAGTTCTTTACATGTGCAGGCACGCCGAAGTTCCATACTGGTGCAGCAATAACAACACCGTCAGCATCGAGTATTGCCTTTTTCAGCTTCATGTAATTTGCTGGAAGGTCACACTGTTCGTCGTAACATCCAAGCGTAAATTGCGGTAGCTCAAAATCGATCAATCGAATTATCTGTACTGTGCATGCGCAGACGTCTTTTGCTCCTTTTATAAATTCTTGTGCAAGCACATCGCAGTTACTGGGGTCATTGGGGCTACAGCTGAGGACGAGAATGTTCATGGTGCTATGGTAGCACCTTGTTCCCAATATCAACTTTACACAGAGCAGACTTTTGTCGTGTGACACGACCATTTTTCTCGACATGGTTCTCTGGTACAATCAATCCCTTTACTTTTTTAATCAACAAATCTGCAAGTTTTGACATTGTCAGTTCGTAGTGCGAAGTCACAGTTGACCACATGGCCTGACTCCAATATCTTGTGTGGTTGTGACACCAGTGACACAAGATAGTGTGTTCCACGCCCCCACCACCATTCCCCACCACCCAAATGAACCCGTTACAAGCGTCTTCTGTCAGTGCAAGCACGCAGAGCCAACCGACTCCGACAACTGGAGGATTAACTATCCGTCGCGTATTTACAACTCCCGGAAGTGATCCACTCGATCAAGTAACCTATGAAAAGCGCACAAGTCGTATTTCGAATACCGATGGGAGCGTTGTTTTTGAAATGGAGGGTGCCCAAATCCCTGCAGCATGGTCGCAGGTAGCAACAGACATCATGGTGAGTAAGTATTTCCGGAAGGCTGGCGTTCCGCAGTACGATGAGGCAGGTCAGGTGAAGAAGGATGAGCAGGGCAATGTGATTACTGGCCCAGAGCGCTCCGCAAAGCAAGTTGTGCGTCGTCTGGCAGGATGTTGGCGACACTGGGGTCAACAGTACGGCTATTTTGATACTGCCCAGGACGCGCAGGCCTTTGAGGATGAGTTGAGTTACATGCTCATTCATCAGATGGCAGCACCAAACAGTCCGCAGTGGTTCAATACCGGCCTACATTATGCCTATGGCATTACTGGAAAGGCTCAGGGGCACTACTTCTGTAACCCAAGTACGGGAGAACTCTCAAAGAGTCCTGACGCTTACACACACCCACAGCCACACGCCTGTTTCATTCAATCTGTTGATGATGACATGGTCAACGAAGGAGGCATTATGGATCTTTGGGTGCGTGAAGCCCGTCTCTTTAAGTTTGGCTCTGGTACCGGGACCAACTTTTCTAGTTTACGTGGTGCTGGTGAACCGCTCTCCGGCGGAGGGCAGAGCTCGGGTCTTATGAGCTTCCTGAAGATTGGCGATCGTGCAGCTGGTGCTATTAAATCCGGTGGAACAACACGTCGAGCAGCAAAAATGGTGTGCTTAGATTTGGATCATCCAGATATCGAAGAATTTATTAACTGGAAGGTAAACGAAGAGAAGAAGGTGGCTGCCATGGCAAAGCAAGGCTACGACACCGACTTCAACGGAGAGGCATACGCAACAGTATCGGGTCAGAACTCCAATAACTCTGTCCGTGTGCCACACGCATTCTTTGAATCTGTCGAGAAAGATAATGCATGGAACCTCTACTGGCGTACGGAGTTACGTGATGCGAGAGAGGAAAGCCGGGAACCATCGGCATGCAAGTCACTGCGCGCTCGTGAGCTTTGGGACCAAATCGGTTATGCGGCATGGGCCTGTGCAGACCCAGGACTCCAGTACGATACGACCATTAACGACTGGCACACCTGCCCGGAAGACGGACGCATTAATGCTTCTAACCCGTGCAGTGAGTACATGTTCCTTGATAACACTGCCTGTAACCTCGCTTCCATTAATCTGATGAAGTTCTACGACAGCGAGCATGGAACGTTTGAAGTAGAGAAGTTTATGCATGCGGTGCGTCTCTGGACGATTGTTCTCGAAATTTCTGTGCTCATGGCTCAGTTCCCAAGTAAAGAGATTGCACAGTTAAGTTACATCTTCCGTACACTTGGTCTTGGGTACGCAAACCTCGGTGCCATGCTTATGCGTATGGGTATTTCCTATGACAGTAAGCAAGGTCGTGCAATTTGTGCTGCCATTACCGCTATGATGACTGGTGAATCCTACGCGACATCTGCAGAAATGGCAGAGAAGCTGGGACCATTTCATGGATATGAGCGCAATAAAGAGCACATGCTCCGTGTTATTCGCAATCACAGGCGTGTTGCCTACGATGCACCAGAGAACGAATATGAAAAGCTTCATGTGAAGCCAGTTGGCATCGACCAAAATGTTTGCCCTGACTACATGCTTGAGCCCGCAAAGGAATGTTGGGATAGAGCACTCGCCCTCGGTGAAAAACATGGCTACCGTAATGCACAAACCACAGTTATTGCTCCAACGGGTACTATTGGACTTCTTATGGATTGTGATACGACCGGTGTCGAACCAGACTTTGCTCTTGTAAAATTCAAGAAACTTGCTGGCGGCGGATACATGAAGATCGCAAACCAGTCTGTGAAGCCAGCTCTCGTCAACCTTGGATATAGTGAAGCTGAAGTGGGAGACATTATGCGATATGTGATGGGAACGCTGTCTCTCGAAGGGGCGCCACATATCAACCGCAAAGTACTCAAAGAGAAAGGCTGCAGCGATAAAGACATTGCAAACATCGAAAAGAACCTGCCACAGGTCTTCGAACTTCCGTTTGCTTTTAACAAGTGGACCCTCGGAGAAGAGACGATGAAGAACCTTGGCTTTACAGGCGATCAGATGGAAGATTTCAATCTCAACGTCCTGAAAGAACTCGGCTTTACAAAGCAGCAAATCGAAGAGGCAAACACATTCATTTGCGGACATATGACTGTTGAAGGTGCGCCACATCTCAAACCCGAACACCTTTCGGTTTTCGATTGTGCGAATAAGTGTGGAAAAGACGGAAAGCGCTTTATTCACTACGAGGGCCATATTCGCATGATGGCGGCGTCACAACCGTTTATCTCCGGTGCAATCTCTAAGACTATCAACCTGCCAAACGAGGCAACAGTAGAAGATATTAAAAATGCATACTTCTTAAGTTGGAAACTCTGTCTCAAGGCAAATGCTCTGTACCGTGATGGATCAAAAATGAGCCAAGCACTGAGTAATAAGTCGGATACGAAGGATGCAGAGGTGTCAGAGGGTGCAGAAGTGAGGATTGAAGAGAAGATTGTCTACAAAGAAACTCCACGTCGCAGAAAGCTTCCTGAGGAGCGCATGAGTATTACACACAAGTTCTCTGTAGCAGGCCACGAAGGGTACTTGCACGTTGGTATGTACGAAGATGGTACTCCGGGGGAAATATTCATCAAGATGGCCAAAGAGGGTTCAACACTTTCTGGTGTTATGGATACACTCGCCTTAAGCCTCTCGATGAACTTGCAGTACGGCGTACCGCTTGAGGTGCTCTGTGAGAAACTTGTTCACACACGCTTTGAACCGATGGGAATGACCATCAATAAAGAGATTCCGATGGTCAAAAGCCTCATGGACTACCTTGGACGTTGGCTCGCGCTAAAGTTTATGCCAAAGGACCAAGCAAAGCGCTTCCATAACGGCGATCTTGTTGAGAAGGCCTATGAGACAGGAAGCAAGAGCAAAGATGCATTTGCTATGCATCTGCCAGTCATCGATGAAGGTGCGCAAGTGCTCCAAGAGGTAGGCGAAGTCGAGAGTAAGCTGCAGAAAGCAAAAGAGCAGGGCTTCACTGGTTCTATTTGCTCGGAGTGTGGTTCTACCAAGATGAAACGCAACGGCTCGTGTGAACTGTGTATCGATTGCGGTGCTACTTCTGGTTGCAGCTAGAGAAAGATTTTATTTTTCCCTATGCCCTTCGGAATTATACCAAGTATCACCCCATAACAAGAGTTGAATATCATAAGCCAGTTGATCATCTTGAAGTAGAAGGGTGTTTCGTTCCTGATTATCGGCACGTTCTTCTTCTAGATGTGGAGTGTTCACAGGAGAAGCCTATTACAGATATATCTAGAAGGCAACAAACAGAATGCCGAATGCCGATGCAAAGAGGAGAAGTCTCATGTGCAGAGGAGGGTTGTGCTGCGCATCGTACACAACTCGTGCGAGCACTTTCAAGGGTTAATAGGAAAAGAGCCCTTGCCTTAAACGAAAAACATGAACACAATTTTATTTCTTGAACAAAAAATTATTACTGCTCTACAACGGTTAAGTCATCGTCGCAAGCAGTGATATTTGGTATCTGCTTGCTACACTTCATGCAACGGTGAACGATCATCCAGCCCTTATTCGAGCGGTAATCAAGGCCTACCGGTTTCATCATCCCCTTACAGAGGCTTTCTCTGTCCCCGGGACCCTTGTCATCAACATGTTTACTGTACAAACACTTCGGGCAGTGGTTGCGGTAGCTTCCTGTTGTTAATGGTTCTACGTTCGCACCACAGTGTTCACAGGTAAATGGTTCCTGCCTCGCTACGAAGACCATCAGACGTTGAACTTAAAATGTAAAACATCTCCGTCTTTCACAATGTACTCTTTTCCTTCCTGACGGAGCTTCCCTGCTTCTTTAGCTTTTTGTTCTCCACCAAGGGTTGCATAGTCTTCGTAGGCAATCGTTTCTGCACGGATGAAGCCTTTTTCGAAGTCGGTGTGTATGACACCAGCAGCTTGAGGTGCAGTGGAACCTTTTGGAATGTTCCACGCACGCACTTCCTTCACGCCGGCAGTAAAGTATGTGATGTACCCGAGAGCTTCGTACGCAGCGCGAATAAGTCTATTCAGGCCAGACTCTTGTACGCCGAGGTCTGCGAGGAACTCCGCTGCATCGTCGGGTGAGAGATCTTTAATATCCTCTTCAATTTTTGCAGACACCGTAATGAGCTGGTCACTCTCTCCAAGGCCGAGGTCCTGTTTTGCTTGGTGAATACTTAGCGTGTGAAGATCGTCTTCAGAAACATTGCACGCATAGATAATAGGTTTATAGGTAAGCAGTCCAGCAGTTTTTAGAAAGCGATTCTCTTCTTCTGTGTAATAGGCCTGCCCTGTACCGGAGCGAAGCGACTGGTTCAGGGCCATGTTTCCGGCATCAAGAACCGCACGAACTTTTTCAAAGATTGCGAGTTGTTTTATCTTCTCTTTATCCCCACTTTTCGCGGCTCCCCGCATTTTATCCATACGAGAGTCGATCGACTCAAGGTCTGCAATAATGAGTTCTGCTTCAATAATCTCCCGGTCACGTTTGGGGTCTGTGGTTCCTTCTACGTGGATAATGTCACTACCTTGAAAGTGACGGACAACATGACAAATAGCATCCACTTCACGAATGGCACCGAGGAATTTGTTTCCAAGCCCTTCGCCTTTGGAGGCGCCTTTTACAAGTCCTGCAATATCCACGAATTCAATAGCAGCAGGAATAACCTTCTCTGGCTTCACGATCTCGGTAAGTCTACTAAGCCGCTCGTCGGGAACCTCAACAATGCCCACGTTCGGCTCGATGGTACAAAACGGGTAGTTGGCGGCTTCTGCCCCCTTACTGTTTGTCAGTGCATTAAACAGGGTCGATTTACCGACGTTCGGGAGGCCGACAATTCCTATCTGTAGAGACATGCAGGGAAATGTACAGGATTGCCGATTGGATGCCAATTGATACTTGACAAATACTTAAAAAAGTATACTATGTGCTTCCTATGAAGCAGTGCGAATTCCATCGTAGATTTATGGCGTCTCTCGCCCTTGTTGCCGCTGCAAACCTTGCAGGAGGGCAGGCATTTGCAGCAGGATTCCCCGATACTACCGGTACAGATTTCGAGACAGCCTTTGCGTACCTGCAAGACAAGAACATCATCAGTGGATATGCAGATGGATACGCTCGTCCCAGCTCTCCACTGAACCGTGTTGAAGCACTGAAGGTTATTCTTCGCGCACGCGGTGAGTATGACAGCCGGATTGCGTTCTACAAAAATAGCATGCCACCAATTCCACTTTTTACGGATGTTGATCAGTCACAGTGGTATGGTCCGTATATTGAAACAGCATTTGAGAAGGGTGTGATTACTGGATACCCAGACGGAAGTTTTCGACCAGGCCAACTTCTTCGTACCGAGGAAGCGGTAACCATGCTCATGCGAACATTCGGTGACCAGGGAGAAACCTCAAAAGCAAACTTAAGCAATTTTATCGAGAATCAGGCAAATGAGTGGTACACACCATCTATCAATGCAGCAATCAATAGAAACCTTGTGATGCACAAGGGAAAACTCAAACTTGGTACAGCAATTACCCGTGGTCAGTTTTTTGAGATGGTGTATCGCTTGCACTCCATCAAAGCAAATGGCGCTGTCGCATACGAAGGACCGGAGCCTGATGTTGCACCGCAGCGCGTGGCAGCTCCTGCGCAGCGCAGTACAGAGCTCTACAGTCCGACGGGGGTCACGATGCTGAGTGGCAACAATCAACTTCCGCCAAACGTGAGCGTTGCGCCGAAGATTGATAACCCGTATGCCTCCGAGAAGTACTTTGCTATCTCTATGCCAAGTCTTGGTATTTCTGACCTGACGATTACGCACCCCGAAGACGCTGTCTCCAAAGATGGTGTCCTCAGCGTACTACAGCTTGGTGTAGGACACCTGTTTGCCTATCCGGGTGGCGGCGGGAAGATTATGGTCTACGGTCATAGCTCCGGCTACCCATGGGATGTCTCGCAGTATACCAAGATCTTCCGTCGTATTAACGAGCTCAAGGTTGGTGACCGCGTCTACGTGACCTACGCAGGAAACCTGTACGTCTACGAGGTAACCCATGAGCAGACAATAGCAGCAAGTAGTGCTGGTGATGCGTTTAAGGACGATGGCTCTGGTGAAGAGCTGATCCTGTTCACCTGCTGGCCACCAGATTCAATCAGTCAGAGGTATTTGGTCCATGCGGTGCCAGTGGAGACGATTGCTTTACGTTAGGGGGTGCAGGATTACCCAATCCTCCTCAAAATCTCGCGGTCGACAAAATCTTTCTGCCTTCCATACGTTAAGCGACTCAACTGTTTAAAGGCTTCGGCTGCTTGGTCGTCTTTGGGATACGTGGTATCGAGCCATGGTTTCGGTACTTCTATCGAGAACGGTCGCGAGGGCTGACCGTTAATGGAAAGCTTCATGGCTCCCTTAAAAGCGTCCATGTTCACAAGGTCTTGCTCAGAAAACACTGGCGCCATTTCTTTGGCGCAGTGCTCTGCATCCTGAGGACCGATCTTATAGAACATCATCGTGCCAACGTTACCGAAGACGGCACCCTTCAGAGAAACAGAGCCAGACAGCTTGCTATCTTTCTCGAGCTGGTCGATATACTGGTGCGCGAGAATCAAACCTAGACGATACTTACGAGCCTCGGAGAGAATAGACTCAATGCTCGGGGTAACGAAGTTCTGGAATTCGTCGATGTAGAGGAAGAAGTCTTTACGTTCATCTTTACCAAGGCGTTGACGGCGCATGGCAGCAACTTGAATTTTCGAAACAGCAATCATACCAAGAAGTTGCGCGTTAATATCTCCAACGAGACCCTTAGAAAGGTTCATGAGGAGTATTTTTCCTTCCTGCATACACTTGCTCACATCAAACGCACTACGGGTTTGTCCGACAATATTGCGGATGAGTGTATTCGTGTAGAACTGTCCGAACTTCGCGGCGAAGTAGGGGATCATCTCCTGTTTTTCACGCTGACCAGTTTGGGCCATCTGCTTCTCCCAGAAGCTTTTCACGATAGGATTTTTCACTTTTGATACTTTGTATCGCTGCCATTCCTCATCAGTAAAGAGTTTGACAAGATCGGTAATGGCACCACCTTCTTCATCATCATCCATCAATGTGAGACAACCGTTTCGGAAGTAGTCTTGAATACGTGGTCCAAAAATTTCTTCTCCAAACATTTTTACCATCATGTTCATAGCATCAAGAGCAACAAGATCTTTTTCTTCTGGGGTGTCGGCTTCGAGAATATTCAGACCCATCGGACGTTCGGTATCTGCAGGGTTAAAGTAGATAACGTCGTCCGCGCGTTCGCGGGGAATGTAGGGAAGTAGGTCTTCAATGAGGCTTCCGTGTGGGTCAACGATGCATACTCCCTTATCATCATGGAAATCTTGCCGTGCCATGAGCTGAATAATTGAGGATTTACCTGTACCTGTTTGTCCGATGATGTAGAAGTGACGGAATCGGTCTTCGTTGTTCATAAATACCTTCTTTTTATCACCACGGAAGGTATTGGTTCCAAGATATAAACCATCTTCGGGAACATCTTTCGGTGCAGGGGAAGTTTTGAATTTTTGCCACTTAATCGTATCCACTTTATTGTATTTGATATTTGGCAAATGAAAGAACGTTGCAAGCTCAGATGTACCAAGAAGCATGGGCTTAAAGAGAAGCCACTGTCGAAACGATCTCCGTGGATTCCTCCGAATAAATCGCTCAATAATTTCTGCACGTCTGGTCATTTGTGGTCGCTTGAATGCATTTCCCCGAACTGATTCAAACTGTGCAAACGAGGAGAGGATACCCGAAAGGACATTCTGTGCTTTTGCTTGGGTTTCGGAGGAGGCAATAACACGAAGCGTACAGTAATAGCCTGGATTGCAGGCTTTTTCATCGAGCATTTTACTGCGTTCTTCCTGAACCTGAGTTACACGATTTCCTGTTCCTTCAGCACTCTTTACGTCAATGACATCACTAACTTCATTCGATGTCAGCAGCGCGAAGAATGCGCTCAGCCAACTAATAGGGTTATACCAGTTGACGTTACGGTGTTTTGGGTTAATCATTTTTACAGCAGCACTTTGCAGTTTTTTTTGCCAGCCAGATGCTGCGGGTCGAATGAGGAACTGGACAGCTGCACCTTCATCTACCTTTAATTTTGAAAAAGCGTTTGTAATTGCATTGAGCGGGTCGCTCTTCATCTCTGCATACGATTTAAAAGAGAATGAGTAGTCTTTTGCAGGCAGGAGTGTATCAGCAGAGACGTATGAGTCTGATGTGAAAATGTTATAGTCTTCAACTTCGTCGATGATCACATCTGGGTAAAATGACGTAATTTGCTTTTCAACGACATGAGAAATACGTCGTGGGCAGATCATAAAAAAGAGAATTTCTCCACCAAGCGCTGCATACTCAAGCGAGAGAAAATCCTGCCCTTTCATGTGTCGAGAGAGACGAGAGTTAAAGATTCCGTAAAGCGACTGGTAGAGATGATCCATCACACCAATGACTTCCTTAAAGTCTTGCCCAGAAGAAAACTGCTCGCTACTTGTTTCTTTATCCTCTTTACTCTCCTTCTTTGGAACAAGAATCTGAAGAAAGACCATTTCCTCTTCACGCTTAATGTCTTCCATTTTTCTTGAAAGCCAGAGTCCCAGGAACCCAATAATTCCGGCAGAGAGAAGGCCAATAAGGGTATCAATAAGATTCATTGAAGGTATCTTACCATTATACCAGAGTATTAGAGTATGAGGAAGTTTCTCTACTGCCAATATTTCTTCGCTTTCAGTAGTGTTTCTACCATCTCAAGCAGCTTTCTAATAGTCATTTCACTTTTAATAAAGTAGTCATCTGCCCCAAGCTCCTCGCTGCGCTGCTTGTTTTTCTCATCACCAAAGTTTGTGAGCATAATAATTGGGAAGCTACGTTTGTCCTTTGGATAGTTCTCGAGTACCCCAAGTCCATCAAGAATTGGCATATTAATGTCCAAAACAAGGATATCAGGTTCTTTTTTCTGAATCTCTGCAATAGCTTCCTCACCGTTTTCTGCGGTGCGAATGGTGTACCCAGAGAGGGTAAATTTCTTGGTATAGACCTCTCGTAGGACAGCGTCGTCTTCTGCGATAAGGATGTCGGCTTTATCTGCCATACCAACTATAATACCACAAATAACGACAAAATGCCACGTCTTTTTCCTAGATGCTTACACGGACGTACTCCTCAATACGAGAGCCATCGAGAAGATCCTGAATTAGCTTACTAGGGTCTTTTACGAATTCTTGCGTTAAAAGGGCATTTTCCTCGCGGAATTTCTTTTCTTTTCCAACCATAATCTTCTCCATAATTTCAGCGGGTTTTCCTTCCTGAGCAAGTTGCTCACGCCAAATCTCCTTCTCCTTGTCGACAGATTCTGGTGTCACATCATCAGGGCTGACATAGGAAGGGTTCATTGCAGCAGCATGCATGGCAATGTCGCGAGCAAGATCTTCTGATCCGCCAGACAGACCAATAACAACACCAATCTTTCCGTTGCTATGAACGTACACACCCGATACAGCTGCCTCAGAGAGGCTCATTTCACCAAGGGTGATATTTTCACCAAGTTTCTGAACGAGTGCAGGAATCTTTTCCTCGGCTTTCGCTTTGGCAGCATCCATACCGCCAGTCATCAATGTTGTAGCAAGTTCGTTTCCAACGCTTTGGAACGTGTCGTCACGGGCGACGAAATCGGTCTCACAGTTCAGCGTGACTATAGCAGCTTTTCCATTTCCGGTTGCGGAGAACACAGCACCTTCACTTTGCTCACGATCTGCTTTTTTCGCAGCGGCTGCCGCACCTTTTTTGCGGAGAATTTCGATTGCCTTTTCTTCGTCACCTTGGGCTTCGTCGAGGGCTTTTTTGCATTCCATCATCGATACACCTGTGCGAGCGCGGACGGAAGCAACAAGGGAAGCGTTTACAGTGGTCATAGTAGTTGTAGGTTAATAGTTAATAGTTAATTATTATCCGGTTTCTTCGCAGGAGCACTACCGCCCATGGCCTGAAGAACAGTATTCATAATATACTCGATCGATCGAACAGCATCATCGTTTGCTGGAATGCACTTGGTAAAGAGATCTGGATCGGCGTTACTATCACAAATACCATAAACGGGAATCTTGAGTTTGCGTGCTTCAAGAACGGCAACATGGTCACGAACCGCATCAATGACAAACAGTGCATCAGGAACACCATTCATAGCAGATACACCACCGAGAGCGATATCGAGCTTCGTAAGCTCCTTACGAAGAGCTGTCTGCTCTTTCTTGGTGTACTTATTAATATCACCTGTTTTAAAAGAATTCTGTAGGTCAAGATAGTGCTTGATACGTTTCTTGATAGTATTCCAGTTTGTCAGCAGACCCGGCATCCACTTTTTGGTGACAATGGGCTGACTCAGTGCTTCGTTAAACATTTCGATATACGGAATACTCTGTTGTTTTGTAGAGACAAACAAAACTGTCTTGCCCTCTGCTTGCATCTTACTGAGGATACTACATACCTCTTCGAGCGCACGTTTCGTCTGCACAACGTCGAAGATATGCACTCCCTTTTGGGAGCCGTAAATGTACTTTGCCATTTTGGGGTTCCATTTTGGCGTAGGGTGCCCGAGATGACACGCTGCTTGGACAATGTCTTTTTCCGTAATAACTGACATAGTAGTTAATTGTTAATTGTTAATGGCTAATAAGTATCCTTAGCTTCCCTTTGACGTCTTTTCGCCTGAGAGTGGAGGATTCTCGAGGTTGCCCTACGAGTCAGGACCACAGCGATCGGTCAAAAGTGCTTGCGTATTCTACGCATTTTCAGCCTCAATACAAGGATTCTCATAAGTTTTTTTGGCAAAGAGCAATGCTGACACACTCTCTGCGTACTGCCAGTGACTTTTGAGTGCCGAATGCCCAAAATATCTGCTCCATGAGAGACCTTAGAACACGAAAAATTCGGAAGAAAATCCGTAAAGTGGGAAAAGATCTAAGCTCCCTGCAGGAATTCCTGGAAGGACTTCCAGCAGACATACGCACTGATGTGCAGCGACAGCTGCAGAAAGCATTTGAGGCAGGTTGTGCGTATAGTGAAATTCAGCATGTTCCAAGTGCCATGCCGGTTGATGAGCAGGGGATTGTCCAGATAGGCCCTGCGCTGCGGTATCACATTATGCAGATGCGAAAGGTCTACGGTGATATCGAACAGCTCAGAGAAATTGTAGCCAATATCTTCGATCAGAAATCGCAAGAAATGCTCCGAAGAATTATACGGGAGCAGGAAGAATCTGTTAATTCCTCTAATACTGCGCAATTGCCTCTCTAAGCTCCGAAATCTTCACACGCTTCTGCTCAAGTGAATCACGGTCACGGATGGTAACGGTATCAGCTTCACCTTGTTCCTTGTCTTCACCAAGAGTGCCAAAGTCGACGGTGATACAGAGCGGTGTTCCAATTTCATCCTGCCGGCGGTAGCGCTTACCAATACTTCCAGTGACATCAAAATCAACGGTCAGGTTCGTCTCATCCAGTAAGAGTTGATAGACCTCTTTTGCTTTTGCGATCAAATTCTCTTTTTTGCTTAAAGGGAGAACGGCAATAGTAATAGGGGCAATTCTTTTGTCAAACTTCATCACTGTACGGACATCACCGTTTGGCAACTCCTCTTCGGTGTAGGCTTCCAGTAAGAAGGTAAGCACAGTGCGATCGCAACCGAAACTCGGCTCAATGACATCAGGAAGGAACTTATTCGTTGGCTCATCGGGGTCAGTGTATTTCAGGTCTTCACCGCTAAACTGTTCGTGCTGACTGAGGTCATAATTGCCGCGGTCAGCAAGCCCAAAGAGTTCACCCCATCCCCAAGGGAACTGGTATTCAATATCAATCGTCTTACTACTGTAGTGGCTGAGTTCGTCTTGCTCATGTTCTCGCACACGCAGTCGTTCTTTCGCAATACCAAGGCCGGTGTACCAATCCCAGACGGTCTGTTGCCATGCATCAAAGAGTGTTTTCTTCTCCTTCGGATCCACAAAGTACTCAATTTCCATCTGCTCAAATTCGCGGGTACGGAACGTGAAGTTTCCAGGAGTAATCTCGTTGCGGAATGCCTTACCAATCTGACCGATACCAAATGGCAGGCGAGGACGCATGGTATTGAGGACGTTTTTGAAGTTCACAAAAATTCCCTGCGCGGTTTCCGGTCGCATGTAGATATCATCTCCTTCCCCCTCAATCACACCCTGCTTCGTTTTAAACATCAGGTTAAAGTGCTTAGCAGGAGACCAGGTACAGCTGCCGCAGTTGGGGCAGGCAATCTTTTCACTTGTAAGCATTGGCTGCACTTGGTCTAAGGTGAGAATTGCCGCCGCCTCCACGCCGAGTTTTTCCTCGAGCAACTTATCGCCCCGAAAGCGCTCGTTACAGTCTTTACAGTCGACAAGGGGATCGTTAAACGAGCCAACATGGCCACTTGCCTCCCAAACTCTTCGATTCATCAGGATGGCACTATCCAACCCCACCATATCGATGCGCTTACGGACGAAAGTAGTCCACCAGTGCTTTTTGACCTTATTTTTCAGCTCAACGCCTAGTGGGCCGTAATCCCAAGTATTTGCTAGTCCTCCGTAAATATCGGAGCCGGGGAAGATGAAGCCTCTGCGCTTACAGAGGGAAACGACCTGATCGAGCGATGTGGCTGGCATGGAGCAAGTGTAAAGAGGAAAGTGGAAAGAGGAAAGAGGAAAGAAACATTACAAAAACAACACTTTTTAAATACGTCAAAATATGTTATAATATTCATACAAGTGACATACACCATACAAACCCTCACCGCATCAGCACTAAACAGTAACACTGCGCTGTTTGCGCCTGCAGATACCGGCACAGGAAATGCCGTGATGGTATTTGTCACATTTCTCATTATTTCCCTCGTCCTAACAAGAATCTGGATGGGAATATTGAACCACGCTTCGGTGCACCATGAACCGCTTAGTGACACCGAATTACGAAAGCGAAAACCATACCTTCCATCATTGCATACTATTGTCGCTACTGTTGTCTGCACAGTGGGGCTTCTTATGCTTTCTCTCAACACTGTTGGAGGGATAGCTCCGTTCACTGGTCCCAATGGAACAACGACTGCAGCAACGTTCTTCGCGATTGTCGGTGTACTCAGTATTGCAGCGCAGCTTCTGTGGGCAAAGTCGAGACAGTATGTCTTTGCCTTTACGATTGGTACGATAGCAACATTTGTGCTCCTTGGGTTCCATGCAATGCTGTTTGACCCTGCAACGCCCCAAGATCCGTTCTTCATGGCGCTTGGTATCGTCTGCACCGTTGTTGCATGGCGGTTTCTCTTTGGACACTGGAGTCCCACGATTAAAGCATCGGTACTGGGTACCTTCATCTTCTGGCTTGGTGTGCACATGTTCTTTACAGAGCCGCCGAGTGAGCGTGGCGCACGTGTACTTGCAACAGTCATTGCACTTATTCCCGCGGTTATTTGGTGTCTGATGTTCCTCAAGGAGCACAAACAGCGACTGAGTCTTGTGATTCTCATGTTCTTCTCGGGCATGCTTTCGACAGCACCGATTCTTTTCTACGATGCGCTTGTACGGCATCAAGTAGAGCTGCAGTTCTTCCTCTTTCGCATTGTTCCGGAAAACTTTACTCGGAGTTCAAACGCATTCGTCACAGGAAATCTCGTTGGTGTAACAGGTATGCGGTCGACATTGCTTGCAACGCTTATCTCGTTCCTTCTCGTTGGACTCATTGAGGAACTATCGAAGTTTTGGGTACTCAAAAAGAGTGGACAACGTTTCTTCAGCTCTATTGATGATGTATTGCAGCTCGGTATTATCGTTGCTATTGGATTTGCATTTGCCGAGAATGTGATGAACCCAAGCTATTTCCTTGCCTTTGTCCGTCAGTATCTGCTCACACCTGAGGTGCCAGAGTGGGGTGCATTCATGGGTAATGTTCTTGGTCGAGCGATTCTTACGAACATGGTCCACATTCTTTCTACAGGCGTGCTCGCATACTTCTACGGCATGGCAATCTTTGCTGGCCCTATTCTTAGTGACCAGCACAAAGAAGGGAAGATCCATCCAATTCCATTGCTGCTCCATCGCTTGCTTCGACAGCCCGAGCAGACATTCTTCCGTCATCAAAAAATGATGACAGGTATCCTCACGGCAATTGTCCTCCACGGAATGTTTAACTTCCTTGTGACGCTGCCAGATCTTCTTCCTGGTCATCCACGTACACTTGGGGATCTGTTTGGATCTGCTGCAGGTTCACCACTCAACTACGTTGCACTGCTTATTATCCCGTCACTCTTTTACGTTGTTGGTGGATTCTGGATACTGAGCATTCTCTTTTATAAAAAAGAAAACATGAAAGAGAGGGGAGTGCTTGTGGAAACTAATACGTACGTGCCGGAAGATCGATTCTTTGCAGCGTACGCTCAGTAGGCAAATCAGTCTTTAGTATCACTAGCTTGAGTGGTAGAATGCCGCTCATGAGAAAACTATCTATCGTTATCCTGTCTCTTGTTTTTGTTCCGCAGTCTGTCTTTGCGATTTCTGCTTCAGATGCATTACGTGTTCGTGATGACGAAGTGGTCACACGAGGAGACTTTATTCGTGCAGCGGTGCAGGTGCTAAATCTTGAGAATTTGGAAGTTGATCAGCGCAAAGATCTTCCCTACAGAAGAGTGGCAAGCGGATACGAGCCGTTCATTCGCGTTGCACACAAAAAGAATGCTTTGGAAGCATTTGGGTACGACCTTTTGCTAGGGCAGGGGATTTCGCGTGGAGATGCACTCCGTGTTGTTGTAAACCTAACAGGGCTAGATACGGCATCGCCAGCTGCATTTAGTGATGTACGTATCGGCACACCAGAAGAACGTGCTGTGCGTGTTGCAATAGCTCGCAGCTGGATGGAGCCACTGAGGGAAAATCTCTTTGGTGTACGCAGAAAGCTTACCGGTAGAGAGGCGCTCATCTTGCTACGCAAGGCAGCAGGCGAAGAGGAGGTGCAAAGCAGTGACTTTCAGACGAATGCACCGACGATAAAGTTTAATTTAGAGACAAATAAGCGTTTAATGAACCTACCAAAGACGCAGATTCTTGAGGCAATCTGGAGCGCTATTGAACGAGAGTTTTTGTACACCGATGATATCGATACCGACGAAGCTGCCTGGAAGGCAGCAGAAGGACTCGTAGAAAGCCTTGGTGACAAGTACACAACGTTTATGCGTCCTGTGCGAGCAAAGCAGTTCCAGTCGCAGATTAATGGAGAGCTAACAGGTATTGGTGCGCAGGTGGAGCATGTCGATAATGTACTTACTGTCGTGTCACCCATTGTCGGTTCACCAGCAGAAGCAGCGGGCTTAGAACCAGGGGATCAGATTCTTAAAGTTAATGGTGAAGATCTTGCTGGTCTCTCCTTCTTGGAAGCGGTTGAACATGTACGTGGGCCAAAAGGATCCACGGCAAAGCTAACAATCAATAGAGATGGCGTCGTATTCGATGTTGATGTCATGCGTGACATCATCAAGGTGCCTGAGGCAACAATTAGCTGGCAGGGCGATGTGCTCGTCGTCAAAATTTCCCAGTTCGGTCGTATTACCGATACAGAACTTCGTGCAAATGTACAATCCTCTATTAGTGGACATACGCCAAAGGGATTTGTATTAGATCTCCGAAAGAATCCTGGAGGACTTCTGGATGCTGCGGACACAGTTATCTCTATGTTTGTTCCAAAGAACACGGCATTCGTCGAAGTGCGTCGACGTAAAGAGAAGAGCTTTGATTATACAACAAAAGAGCAAATTATTGCTGATAGCATTCCTGTTGCTGTTCTCATTGACGAAGGGTCTGCATCGGCATCAGAAATTGTCGCCGGTGCTTTGCAAGACCTTGATCGCGCTACGGTAATTGGTGCCAAGTCCTTCGGTAAAGGCACGGTGCAGCAGGTGATGCAGTTTACCGATCAAAGCAGTCTTAAAATGACCATTGCTGAATGGTATACGCCAAGCGGCAAGAAGATTAACGGTGTTGGTGTGTATCCGGATATCGGTATTGGCGAGGTCGACAATAGAGATGCGCCATTGCTGAAGGCGCTCGAAATCCTTCGCTAACACTCTAACCCTCTAAAACTCTAACTACATATTGCTATAAAACTGCTTCTTGCGGTTTTTGCTGCGGAAGTCCTCACGCTTAAGAGCGCGTAAACGGACCAAACGCTTTGTTGGCTTTTTCTTGCGACGACCACGCTCACGAAGGAGCTTCATAAGGCCCGTTCTCTGGGTTTGCTTTTTAAAGCGCTGCTGGAGCGCTTCGTTACTTTCATCGCCGTGCTTGTGTGCATGAACTGCCATATGCCGGGGTAGCTTAGGGAGAATTTGCAGAGGGTGCAAGAATTTATTGCAAAAAAAGGTACAGAAGTGCCAGAAGGTACAGAGGTATCAACATTGCCTCTGTACCTTCTGTACCCTCTGCACCTTCTGTATTGCTTCCCAAGCTTTTCCCCTCTAAAATCTTTTCACTATGCCTAAGAAAGAAGGATATTCCGCCGAGCAAATTCAAGTCCTTGAAGGACTAGAGCCTGTCAGAAAGCGTCCGGGAATGTACATCGGTTCCACCGATACGCGTGGACTGCACCACTGTGTGTATGAAATCGTCGATAACTCTATCGACGAGGCGATGGCTGGGCACTGCGATACGATTATTGTCACATTGCATGACGATGGTTCTGTGAGTGTGGAGGATAACGGACGTGGTATTCCGATTGATATTCACCCAAAAAAGAAACTCCCAGCACTCGAAATTGTGCTGACAACCCTGCATGCAGGAGGAAAATTTGGTGGAGATGAATCGGGATACAAAGTATCAGGAGGTCTCCATGGTGTTGGTTCTTCCGTTGTAAACGCACTCAGCACGAAACTCCGTGCAGAGGTGTATCGTGATGGGAAAATTCACCATCAAGAATATAAGATCGGAAAAACCCAGTACCCACTTAAGACCGAGGGGAAGACAGAAAAAAATGGTACCAAGATTCAGTTCTGGCCCGATGGTGAGATTTTTGACACATTGGAATTTTCGATGACAACGCTGATGACCCGGTTTCGTCAACAGGCGTATCTCACTCGTGGTATCACCATTGCAGTACTAGACGAAAGAAAAGAGCGCCCTACTGATGACAAAGTGCATCCACGTTTGTATCGCTTTTCGTTCGAAGGAGGTATTGCAGCATACGTGCGTCACCTCAATGAATCGAAAGAAACCATTGGCAAACCAATTTGGTTTGAGAAAGATACTGACGATGGCATGGTAGAAGTAGGACTGCAGTATTCACAGAGTTTCCAGGAAAACGTTATCTCGTTTGCAAACAATATTCACACCATGGAGGGTGGTCATCACCTAACAGGATTTAAGGCAGCGCTTACTCGCACTATCAATGCGTATGCTCGCAGCCAAGGGCTCCTCAAAGAGAAAGATGACAACCTCACTGCAGATGACGTACGCGAAGGACTCACTGCTGTTGTTTCCGTTCGCCTTAAAGAGCCACAGTTTGAAGGCCAGACAAAGGGAAAGCTGGGGAATGCAGAAATGAAGACAGCTGTAGAGACCGTTGTTAACGAGAAGCTTGCTGAGTACCTCGAAGAACACCCGAATGAAGCAAAAGAGATTGTCGGTAAGTGTCATCTTGCTGCTCGTGCTCGCCTTGCTGCTCGTGCTGCTAGAGACAGTGTTATCCGAAAAGGAGCACTGGAGGGCATGACCCTTCCTGGTAAACTTGCTGACTGTAGTAGTCGCGATCCAGCGGAGTGTGAACTCTACATTGTTGAGGGAGACTCAGCTGGAGGTTCTGCAAAGCAAGCGCGGAAGCGAGACTTCCAGGCAATTCTTCCTCTTCGAGGAAAAATATTGAACGTAGAGCAAGCACGACTTGATAAAATGCTAGCCAACAATGAGATAAAATCTCTTATCATTGCACTTGGTGTTGGTATCGGTGAAATCAAAGATGTCGAAAAGCTCCGCTACCACCGCATTGTTATTATGACAGACGCGGATGTCGACGGTGCCCACATTCGAACACTTCTGCTTACGCTCTTCTTCCGATATTTCCCAGAGTTAATTGATGCAGGGTTCCTCTACATTGCACAGCCACCGCTGTACAAAATTGCAAAGGGTAAAGACGTGCGTTATGCCTATACAGATGAGCAGAAAGAAGAGGTACTCAAAGAGTGGGGAGTAGCAACGGACGTAGAAGAGGAGGAAGAGGAAGGAGAAGAGGAAGAAGGAGAAAAAGAAAAGAAAAAGTCGCCACGTGTTTCTTTGCAGCGATACAAAGGTCTTGGAGAAATGAATCCAGAGCAACTCTGGGAGACAACGATGGACCCCGAGGTACGCACCATGCTCCGCGTGACGATGGATGATGCAGAAGCAGCAGATGCAACCTTTACAACGCTTATGGGAAGCGAAGTTGCCCCGAGGCGCAAATTCATCCAGACACATGCAAAGAGCGTGAAGAATTTGGATGTGTAGTGCTTATTCCTCTTCCTCGAACTTATCGTTTAAGGTGTAGGTATCAAGGCTGTCTTCACCAAGAAGTTTCACTATGGTTGGAACAGCTTCTTTGAATGCAATTTCCTGCTGCTTTCCTGCAGCCATATCGCGCAGGATGATTGTTCCTGCCTTTACTTCCATCTGTCCAAGGAGCAACGTGTACTTTGCTTGGAATTTATCAGCAAGGCGCATTTGGCTCTTTAGACTTGCTTCACCGAGCGCACCAAGTGTGTGTATGCCAAGGTCACGGAGTTGAGAGATAAGCAGAAGACACATCTTCTTTGCCTCAGGGCCAAGCTGCGCGACAAAGATATCAATCTGATCTTTATGTGGTGCCTGAACGCCCGCTTGCTTCATCTGGTAGATAATGCGTTCCATGCCCCCGGCAAACCCAACACCGGGTGTCGGTTCACCGCCAAGCATTTCAATGAGTGGATCGTACCGACCACCACCTCCAACGGCATTCTTGCCACCAGTATCGTTATCCCAGTACTCAAACACGGTTTGGTTGTAGTAGTCGAGACCGCGGACAAGATAGGGGTTTTCCTCGTAAGTAGCACCAAGTGCATCAAGATACTCCTTGAGTGTTTCGTGGTACTGCTTGCTTTCATCATCAATAAACTGGTCAAGCGTTGGTGCATTCTTCAGAAGAATTTGGGTATCTTCTTCCTTGGAATCTAGCAGTCGCAGGGGGTTTGTCTCAAGTCGTGTTCTATCAAGTTCAGGGAGATTGCGTTCTTTGCCAATGAAGTAATCTTTTAGCGCTGCAACAAAATCTTTGCGGTTTTGTGCCGTTCCAATGTTATTCAGTTGCATCGTCAGTCGGTCGTAGATGCGCAGGTCTTTAAAAATCTTATTGATCACATGGATAAGCTGCGCATCGAGCGAAGCATCATGGAGGCCAATGACTTCTAAATCAAACTGATGGAACTGGCGGTAGCGTCCCTTCTGTGGTCTATCGTGCCGAAAGCACGGCCCAATAGAATAGAGTTCCACTGGTTGCGGCAGTTGCTTCATCCCGTGTTCAATGTAGCTGCGGCAAATCCCTGCCGTAAACTCTGGTCGCAAAGCAAACTCCTCTGGTTCTCCTTCATCCGTGTGGTGCGATTTTACAAGGAAAAGCTCCTTTTCAACAATATCCGTATGCTGCCCGATTCCTCGCTCAAAGACCGATGTCTTCTCGAATATCGGTGGATCAATACGTTTAAAACCTGCCTGCCTACAGCGGTGACGGACTGCTTTTTTAATGTACGTTTGATACTGATGATCCTCTGGAAGGACATCACTAGTACCCTTTGGTGTACGAAACGTTCCGCTTGCCATAGAAGCTTACAATACAGGAATGCTACCAGAGCGGTGGAATCTCGCCAAGGCAAGAGTTGCATTTATCAAATATCTAAAAAATACTGTAAATAAACACTGTTGCCGATTCTTTGCCAAATGCGATGATAGCACTGATAATCAGGGCAATAGTAAGGCCGAGAAGAGCTGATTTGAGCTGGTTCATATTATAACGAAAAGAGTGCTGAGAGGATGTACATGGAGTCTGTAAGAGATGTTGTCACAAATAATGCCCATCCAACCGTTACAAAGTGGAAGGTGAGGAGCATACCGAGTGCGTAGGTCCACCAGGTATGTGGAATACGCGTACCAATGGCACTGAGCCATATTCGGTGAATGCACAGTCCTACTCCCTGATACAGTCCCCAGGCTGCAAAGTTGAGTGTTGAGCCATGCCACAAGCCGATAGCGAGCATCACGATCATCAAGTTCAGTAGGTTTCTAAGATAAGAAACACGATTTCCACCAAGTGGAATGTAGATGTAGTCTCGTGCCCAATCAGAAAGGCTCATATGCCAACTGCGCCAAAAGCGTGCGATATTGGGTTGCAAGTATGGATAATGAAAGTTCTTTGGTACCCGAATACCAAAGAGCAGTGCACTTCCAATGGCAATGGAGGTAAGTCCAGCAAAGTCCGCATAAATTCGAATGGAATAGGCATACAAAAGTAGCAGAGTATCGAGTGATCCTCGGAGTTGGTCGGGTGTGCCGAGAATGTCAGTCACGCCGGTAAGAGAATCGGCAATAATGGTTTTTTGTGCGTAGCCGAGTATCAAAAAGAACAGACCGTAGGCAAGATGTTCTTTTGTAACACTACTGTTTGCCAGATCTTCTCGAAAATCTTCAATGCGCTTTATGGGACCAGCGCTGCGAGCAGGAAAGAAGAAGGTAAACTGCACAAGTTCATACAGCGAGACATGGTTTAGTGCGCCACGCTTTCTGTCGGCAACCAGGTGAATGCATTCAAAGACAACATACGAAAGACCAAGAGGAAACAGAATCTGCCCTGTGGAAATGTATTTAAAGTAGCCTAGTAGGGCTACCAGCAATATCACTGTGAGCCACAGGTACTCTTGAAAGAAAAAGGTAACCAGCGTGATGCCTATAAAAATGATGAAGGATGAAGTTCCAGCATAGGCATAGAACATTAGACTGAGAAGTAAGAGCCATACTCTTCGGTGTTGCAATGGAAGCAACTGGTGCACCAGTGCTCCACAGCCAAGAAAGAAAAGATAGAGTGACGAATTAATTGGCATAGAGGAATGCGTAAAGTCGTGATGCAAGATAGGAGTGACCCTCAGCATTCAGATGGGTAAAGTCCATAAAGTGCTCGTTGCGAAATGTGTTATGGAGATCGAGTGTCTTTCCAGTAGACGCAACAAGTTCATGCAGTATGTTCATATTCTCTTCAACCTGTGCCGTTCGTTTAAAAATGCGATCATCCAGAATGACGTAGGTGATATTATTGTAATCTTTGAGGTGACTGAGTACTTCGTTGAGCTCGGCGTAGTTTTGCGTGCTGCGAATCTTGCGAAAGTCTCGTACATCGTCATCAGACAGTGTACGTTCTGCTAGCGGTTCTTTCTCCCGATCAGAAGGCCGTAGGCGATTTAAAATCACATCTACTACCCGACGAGGATGCATATGGAGCAGCATGTTATGCAGACTATCTCGGTTTCGATAGAGAGGAACAAGATGCATCATCAGTCTACGTGTCGCAACAATAGCACCACGGTCACCGGGCACTCCTGTATCGATATATTTTGCTGCAAGATTTGGAAATCGTAGTACCTCTGCAGTATCTCTGTTGTCGTGCGTTGTATTGAACCACACAGGGTTAATAAAAAAGACATACTGGTCGTCTGGTGTGTAGAGGTACTTAATAATCGCCAGTTGGTCGTAGAATGTATCGCCGGGTGTTGCGAGATTAATGATCGAGTCCCCTGCAAGTTTTGCGGCAACAGTATCTTCGTATGGAAGCTCAATTCCCCATATGGTGCTATCACCAAGGAGAATAGTATGTGGTATTTTTTCACGTTTGATATCTTCCATAACGGCGGTAATCTCTTGCTCACTGGGGTCATTTAACAGTCTGCCCTGCCAGATGAGAGAAAAAAACTGCACATCACAGACCCACCAAACAGCAATATTGATGAGTGCAAACCATGCAGTAGACCACAGAAGAACTCTTGTTGCTAAGGCAGGAAGTGGCTTTATTGTAATGTGCTCAACACAATAGGAGGGCATGTGCGGAGAGTACCACGAGGCTTGCTCTGGAGCGAGTAGGGGAAACCATTGATATTACTTTCTGTTGAGAATTGCACGCATCTGCGAAATACGCTCTCGTCGCTCTCGAGATAACTCACGCTGCTTGAGCACATTCCGGGAATAACACTCTCCTTCCTCAGGAGAAACGGGTTCTAGCTTGTTGCCGATGCTTACATGCACGCCACCGTGCTCGGAGAGGGATTGAGAGTTGTGCATAAGAGAAAAGTATAGAGATAATCTGGGGCGAGATAAGGGGTTCGAACCCTTGACCTTCCGGACCACAACCGGACGCTCTAACCAGCTGAGCTAATCTCGCCATGAAAACAGCCGCTCTATCCTACTAGGGCTTTTCCCATATGAAAAGAGACTTAGGCAGGCTTTTGGTCATCTGCAGGATTGAGTGGCTCAATATCTTCTGCCTTTATAAACGCAATGGGCTCATTTGCATCAGCAACCTCTGCACCTTCTGCACCTTCTACCACTTCTGTCTCCTCTTCTTCCTCCTTACGCTTCTTTACATTTTCACGGTATCGCTGGCGCTTCCGGCGCTTCTTCTCGCGCGCAGCATCTTCTTTTTCTGCACTTGTATCCTCAGGCACAGCTGGTGTTTCCAGAGTTGATTCCTGTTCCTCTACTTTTTCCATTCCTGCTTGCAGCCAGTCGGGAGCATGAGAAGTTTCGGTTTCCTGTGCACTTTGGAGGCCTGCTTGCAGCCAATCTGGCGTCGACGCCTCAGGTTCTGGTTCCGGTTCTGGAGCTGGCGGCTCCACTGGCACTTCTACTTCTTCTACGGCAATTTCCATCGGTGGAAGGTCAGCACTCGGTTCAGGACTAGGCGGTTTCACAATAGTTTGCTCTGCCATTTCCATCGTCTTTTCTAAGGAGAAGCCCTTCTCTTTTATCTTACTAACAATAAACATGATGGCCGCTCCTAGCGCTCCAAAGAAGACAATACTCAGAAGGAGTTTACCAATAAGTCCAAATAACGAACCGCCTTCACTCTTCGTCGTCTCGTTTGTTTGCGATTGGTCAGGCTCTACTTCTTGCATACGATTGACCATAAGTTCGTCACTTGCTTTACCGATTATCTCTCCATTACGCAGACTGCGAACTTCAACAGTCACTGTATAGTTTCCAGACTCTGCATAGAGGTGAATAGGTCGATCAAGCAGGCTCTGGTTTCCGTCACCAAAATCCCACTGAAGTAGTACAGGTTCGCTTTGCTCTCGTTCCATACGTAGTGCGTACTGCACCTCGCCATTGTCACTACGTAAGACCAGCACTTTCATATCTGCAGCATTCTGGATAGGAGAAGGTTCTGGTTCTGGTGCTGCACTTACCTGCATGTTGCTAAAGACAGTATTGCCGTCATTGAGTAATGCACCAAAGCGAATAGTGCGATCTACCCCATCCACAAACCAAATACGAAGCGGATTTCTCTCAGAACGAAAGAGTGTATTGCGTGTGTCTTCATCGTTGTTGGGGTTGCCGTCACCATTACTATCGACAGTGGTATCCAGGTCGAGCGCAAGAACCTTTACATCAGTACGCACAGGGGTCATGGTAATAACCTGCTGTGATGCAGAAATAGCAATAGGTTCAATAGAGACAATGCCACTTGGACCATTTGCCGGTAGCACATCTTCCGTATTCCTCGTATGGACATTAAGGGTAAAGACACGTTCTGTTTTTGCGCTGCCACGTTGCACTTGGCCCATGAGCATGTACGTCCCCTCACGGGAGAATCGTGTTCTAAATACCTGCTCATTACTTGATTCGATAAACTCTTCCCCCTGTGTTAGGACCCAGTTAATAGTCGCATCGCTTTCTGTTGCTGCTTGTATTTCAAAAATACTTCCAATCGGTACCGTCAATGTTTCTGATGATGCTCCCGCTGCTCCGCATGTAGCAGCAATGGCAAACAGTGCAGCGATAGTGGTGCGAATTCCAGTCATTATACGACTATCGAGGAAACAAGACCTACGATGGCACGTGCCAAGAGGATGACGATAAGACCGATAACAACGTAGAGAATCATGCGTTTTGCACGTTCAATTGCTGTTTCGTTTCCAAGGCTAACAACCATGTAAATACCCGCAAGTACAATCACAACCACAGCAATAAGTGCCATAAAGTTAAGAATGCTTTTGAGAATAGCGGTAACTGTTGCGCGAATATCCGTTCCACCAGCTGCACCGAGATTGGGTACCTCACCGAAGATGCTCGTGCCGCCTGTAGCAGTAATGAGGAACATTACCAATGCCGAAGCAAGCGCAATGAGAATAAGGCCAGCAATTGTATAGAGAATAATTTTCTTTGCCCTGTCCATTGCAGATTCATCACCAAGGCTAAGGACAAGCCATATTCCTGCAATAACAATAACAACAACTGCTGCAAGACCCATAAAGAGTAGAAGAGCAAGGAGTATGTTGAGAACAACAGTACGAATATCATTTCCCGCAATACCACCAACAGCTTCTGCAGCGGTAATACCACCGACAATACCAGGTCCATTGTAAAATTGTGCAAGCGCCAAGTCGGGCACTACAGCGCAGACGATACCAAGGAGGAGGGGAGTGAGAATGTTCATGTTTCATACTATTGTAGCAAATTTTCGTGTTTCACGCTACCCTTTGCATATGCTTCCGCGATGTCCATCAACAATCCTTAGGCATGCGAAAATCCCGGTGTTGCTTATATCAGATCTCACAAACATTCGTTATCTGACAGGTCTGAGTGTAAGTGCAGGTTTAGTGCTCATTCGAGGGAAAAACATGAAATTGTATGTTGATGGAAGATATAGGGAAATGGCAAAGAAGCAGGTAAAAGGCGATAGGTGTCAGGTGCGAGAGATTGAATGTTTCGAGCGTGACATGCAGAATGTGCAGCAATGCGGATTTGAGTCTGAGCACATTACTGTATCAAGAATTGGCATATGGAAGAGAAAATTTAAGAATACAAAATTTGTACAAACTAGGGAAGTTATTGAAGAATTTCGTCGGTCCAAATCTGCCGAGGAGTTGAAGAATTTTCGCAAGGCACAGCGCATTACAGGGCAAATTATGCAAAAAATCCCTTCATTCCTACAAAAAGGGGTAACGGAGAGAGAAGTTGCAGAGCACATTCGTCGGTGGGCAGCAGATCTTGGGGCAGATGAACTCAGTTTCGATGCTATCGTTGCCTTTGGCAAAAACTCAGCGCATCCACATCATCATCCTGGTATAACGAAACTTCAATCTCGTGATATTGTGCAAATTGATTGTGGTGTCCGTATTAATGGGTACTGCAGTGACCAGAGCAGAGTATTTTTTGTAGGAAAACCGACCGCAGAGCAGAAGCGTGTGTACGATGCAGTGCAGAGAGCAAAGAGAAGGGCGACAGAGGTAATAAAAGGTGCAGAAGGTGCAGAGGTGACAAATCATAGACTCGATGAAGTTGCTCGAGAGGTGTTACGAGAAGAAGGTCTGGAGCAGTACTTCATACATTCACTCGGCCACGGTGTCGGTCTCGACATTCATGAAGGACCATCCCTGTCTATCAAAGCACCAAAAGTTGTGCTAAAAACAAACGAAATCGTCACCATCGAACCAGGGGTGTACCTCCCCGGAAAGTTTGGCATTCGGCTTGAAGATGAGGTGGTCGTTCTGTAGATCTATCTATCATAAACATCTGACATATGTACAGCCTCACGTGTACGTGTGGCAAACACATGTCGCAAGTCTTCAGGCTGATTTCTCAAGGATATAATTGGTATAGGGTGCTCTCGATCTCCGCCGACAGGTATCCCTTCAGAAATTTCTGCAGAAATTTCTTGTAGCTGTCTTCGCAGATTATTGATGAGTGCAAGAACCTCCTCATCAGATTCTGGCAGATCAATAGAGACAAGAGGGGAAGTATCGTCAGCATTCTGTTTTACAGAACCAATTGCAAGTCGTAAAACGGCATAATCAGTCATATAAGAACATGATAATCAGTTTCTTTATTGTAGGCAAAGAATATTCAACTTGCGGTTATTCTCTAATCTGAACCAGTGTCTCAATAATAGTATTTGATCCTTTTGCGCTCTCTTCAACACCATATTCAACAAATGCTAGCTCTATATCTTGTAACAATACGCGTATTGTATCACAGCATTCTTTCGCAATATCACGCCGAATAGCCTCTTCAGGCTCCATTGCAGCATTAGATATGTTGTCAACAACCCTCTCCATTCCTCGAAGAGACTTTCTTAATCGATGTACACTATTTTGATAAGAGCTTTCTTGGTCCATAAAATTATTAAATAAAAATAAAGTATTACTGTCAAATATTATGTATATTTTACTATACAGATCTGAAGAGCAATTTCTGCTATAATAAACAGATTTGAAAATACACATCACTCCACTGTATCGGCGGGCGCACCGCAGTGTTCCAAAGCACATCAAGCTGATACTGCTACTTATTGCAGTGTTTGTTCCGTACCAGACACTCGGCCAACCAACACCAAGTGGTAACGAACCGTACGAACAGGAATTTCTCATTACTGCATACTACTCACCACTTCCAAATCAATGTTGCTATGTAAAGGGCGGATACGTTGCAGACAAAGTTTTAAATGGAGAGGGGCACACGGCTGCAGACGGAACATCGGTATATCCCGGTATGATTGCAGCACCATCAAGTTATCCCTATGGAACAAAAGTGGTGCTACCGGGCATTGGCACATTTACCGTGCACGACCGTGGCGGGGCAATTACCGAACTAGGGAATGGTGCACACCGTCTGGATATTTGGGCGGGGTACGGTGAAGAGGGTCTTGCTCGTGCGCTTGCGTTTGGTCTACAACGCATAAAGGGGACTGTGTATCCAAATGGGACGGATCAACCAATGGTAGCATTCGATCTTACAACACTACCTTCGCCTATTGATGAACTCCATAATTACTTTGTTGAGAAAGATAACTTACTTGCTCTTCGTCCGAAGGAAGGAGAGCGAGGCCTTTCTGTATATCTTTTGCAGGATTACCTGAAGGAAATCGGCTACCTTCGAAGGAGCCCAACAGGATTCTTTGGGCAAGAAACCAGTAGGGCATTTACCGCATTCCTCCACGATTTTCAGGTGAATGCACCGGGAAGCGAACTCTCAGAAACGTCGGCTGCGTATGTACTGGGTGCACGCAAGAGGCTTGGCGCTCACGAGCCGATTACCGGCTACATTGATGATGATGCAGCGCCACAGTATGTTGCCGATGCACAGCGTATTCTCCGTTTTCTTGGCTATTATCAAGGACGAACCAACGGTGAGTACGATCAAACAACAAAAGATGCAATCTTCGCATTTCAAAAAGAGCACAGCCTGGTGGGTTCCTGGGACTCAACGGGTGCTGGGCGTATTGGTCCCGTTACCACAAAAGAACTCCTTGCAGCGTGGAATAGAAAAGTTGTCTCCGAGCATGCAGATCGGTATCTCGAACTTCATGCTATTGACACAGCATTAGAAAAAAAAGGGACACGCATAGAGCAGTTTTTAGGAGAAGGCTATAGCGGCACACAAGTACGCTTACTCCAAAATCAGCTCGCTGCACTTGGATTTTTTGATGCCAAAGAGGCCAATGGATCTTTTGGGCCTATGACTGAAGAGGCAGTTACCAAGTATCAAATCGATCGGGGGATCATCAGCTCCCGAACAGAGACTGGCGCAGGATATGTTGGACCATCAACATTGCATGCACTACGAAGTGACCAGCGGTCGATTCTCTATCGCATTGTTAGGGCAGAGGGGTGGGGTGCGCTATAATGTCCTGGTGTACAAATTCCTTCTTGTATTCCTGGCAGTTACTATGCCAACTTCTGCGCTAGCAGAAGGGAATTTCGTATCAAGAAGAGATGCATATCTTCTCATCTGGAACAGTATCAATCGACCCGCATTTGAAACCGCACAAGAATACAGCGATGTTCAAGAAGGTGACGAAGGATACCTTGAAATATCCTACGGAAAACGCAGAAAAATCTTGTTGGATGGTGATCAGTTCTATCCGGATGAGCCGGTGATACTCAGTGATGCGCTTCTTTGGATTTATCGCACCAGAAATGTTGCCGATGTTCCAGACATGGATAGCGACGATTTACCATCGCTTATCAGCGCATATCCTATTGTCGAAATGAATCGCCCACTCGATGCGCGAGTGACCAGACAAGATCTATTAACAATGATGACAAAAATTGATGGATTACTCGCAAAGGAAATTCATGAAGTCAGCTTCTATGCAGATGATTTCCATGGTCAAGGAACGGCATTTGGCGAAACGTTCAACATGCATGAGATTACCGCTGCACACAGAACACTGCCGCATAACACGCTTGTACGCGTGAGAAATATCGAAACGGGGGAGAGTGTTGTTGTCCGCATTAACGATCGTGGTCCATATGTGGACGGAAGAGATATGGATTTGAGCAAGGCAGCATTCGAGCAAATTGCCCACACGGGTCAGGGAGTGTTGCACGCAACGTTTGAGCGTATTGGTGATGCCGATCTTGTTGATGCCTGTCAGCAAAAGCCATCTGCTTATCAAAAGCGTATTACGAGAGATGTTCGGTTCTTTAGAGGTATTCCCCATACATTTACGCTCGGACATCAACTCATTTTGCAGAGCAATCGCGTATTTGTTATCTATGCAATCTCCTTCCCCGATGGAGACCGCATACGAATTCAGGATTTTGTCCATCCAGAAGAGAAATACCGCTTCTCACCCGATTCACCAGGACTCTACGAAATAACCGTTGGAGATGCTAAAGGACACCTGCGAACCATGCGGATGCACGTTTCCTCGTGTGGAAACTAGATCTACCGTTCAGGCCAAAATTCTGCTATAATCTTATGAAATGGTTTCCTTTCTCCGTTTTGCAACCTGGCCAATTCTCTGGCTGACGACCATCGTCACAATTTCTCTCTCGACGGATGGAGTCTGGTCCTGGCTCTGGAGCGAGTTTGCTCGTGCGCCGTTTGCCTTCCTGATCAGCGCTGTACTTGTTTATGGGACATGGCGACTCTGTAAGCACTATTTCCGTTACTGGTATGCAATCAAACGTTCGAAAGAACTCGTATCACTCAAGGTGCTTCTTCCAAGACAGGAGACAAAGATTGACCAGGAAAAACGTACCGAGAAAGATTTTAAAGAAAAAATTGCCATCATGGAGCAGTTGTTTAGAGCGCTTTGGGAAATTAAAGCGCTCAACTTTTCGCAGATGCTGCACTTCTGGTTCTTTCGGTACCTGCCAATTAGCTTTGAAATTTATGTAGAAAAAGGACAACTCACTATGTATGTCGTTACAACGCCAGATCATGTCAGTATTGTCGAAAAGCAAATTACCGCCTTTTACCCCGACGCGGAAGTTACACTTCAACAGACGCCGGATATCTGGCCAAAGGGCAGCCGTATGGTTGCCTATAACATGACAACGCAACGCAGCTTTATGTACCCGATTCGTTTTTACGAGCAGATGCAAGACGATCCCTTAAATGGTATTGCAAACGTGCTCAGTAAATTGAATGCGGACGAAACAGCGTGTATTCAGATGGTACTGACACCGTCGTTTTCGAGTAAGTGGAACAAGAAGGCGAAAACATTTGCTGAGGTAAGCTTTAAGGGGCAAAAGGACCATTGGCTCTCTCACATTCCGGGCTTAAAGACTATCGGCCTTATTATCTCAGGTGTGGCCAGTGGCGATACACAAAGCTTCGCACCTGGTGCAAGCAAAGGTGACGCCTTTATTCGTATGATTCAGCCAGAAGAGGAGCTCTACAAGCGCATGGGTGAGAAGGCAGGTATGAGTTTCTACCATACATCCATTCGTATTTTTGCTTCCAGCAAAAGTTACCAACGGTCCATGGAAATCACGAACAATATGCAGGTGGCATTCAACGCGTTTAAGGACTTGTACGGCAATGTCCTTGTAAACAGACGCATGTTTGTCGACTTCTTCCCACTCGATTGGAATGCAAGACTGCTCTATAAGTTGTGGAAGCGTCGTATCAATGGGTTTGCTCATCGCAAGTCTCTCCTGGTCGAAAAAGAACTTGCAGGACTGTTCCACTTCCCAGATAGCCGTTACAACAAAATTCCTGTCATTCAATGGGTTGCCTCTAAGGTACTTCCGCCTCCATCAGAAATTCCACAAGAGGGTATCCTCCTTGGTGTCAATATGTATCGTGCACAGGAGACACAAATCAAATTTCTCCCTAAAGACAGAACGCGTCATCACTACATCATTGGAAAATCCGGTACTGGTAAATCCAGCTTTATTTCATGGATGTCGCGTCAAGATATCCAAAATGGCGAAGGTGTGTGCATTGTCGACCCACATGGAGACCTCATCGAAGATGCGCTTGCGCACACACCAAAGGAGAGAGCGAAAGACATTGTTCTCTTTGACCCAGCCGACATGGAAAGGCCAATGGGACTTAATTTGCTTGAGGCAAGTACGCCCGAAGAGAAAGATCGCGCATCACTTGATGCGATGGAGATTTTTATCAAACTCTTTGGAAACGAAATCTTCGGACCGCGTATTCAGCACTACTTTCGAAATGGTTGTCTGACACTCATGGACGACGAAGACGAAGGTGCAACACTTATCGACGTTCCACGTCTCTTTGTGGACGAAGACTTTCAGCGTTACAAGGTAAGTAAGTGCCGTAACACTGTTGTTCGGAGTTTCTGGGAACATGAAATTGCCAAGACCGGTGCACGAGAAAAGGAGGAGATGATTCCATACTTCAGTTCGAAGTTTGGCCCTTTCATCACAAATACAACGATGCGAAATATTATCGGGCAGCCAAAATCTGCATTTGATATCCGCAAGATTATGGACGAAGGCAAGGTACTCCTCGTTAACCTCTCGAAGGGAAAAATTGGCGACATTAACGCACAGCTTCTTGGCCTGATCTTCGTGAACAAAATCAACATGGCAGCCATGAGTAGAGCCAGTATGAAACGTGAGGATCGAAGACGTTTCTACCTCTATGTGGATGAGTTCCAGAACTTCGTAACAGACGCGTTTGCAACCATTCTCTCAGAAGCACGTAAGTATGAACTCGGCCTTATTATGGCACACCAGTTTATTGGGCAACTTGTCGGGAAGACAGAGTCCTATGGTCAAGCCAGCACAAAACTTCGCGATGCGGTATTTGGTAACGTCGGTACTATTAGTTCCTTTAAGATCGGCGCAGAAGACGCAGAGTACATGGCCAAAGAAATGGCGCCAGTCCTCAGTGAACAAGATGTCATTAATGTGCCGAACTTTCAGTGCTACACAAAGCTCAACATCAATAACGTCACCTCTAGACCATTTAGTATGAATACGATTTACGACGAGTCTGACCGAAACGAAAAGCTGGGAGCGCTCATTAAAGAGTACAGCCGCATGAAGTACGGTCGAAAAAAAGTGTTTGTCGATCAGGAGATTGAAGATCGCATAGGAATTATTGGGTAAAATGAGAATTGAAAATAGTAGATGGAAAATTGAAAATTATTGTGCTCGTGATTTTGCAGTTCTGATAATTGCAACAAGTATACGAATAATATTTTCAATCTCATTTCGAGAATTCTGCATTCGATCAGGTTGCATATAGCCAGTGCGTACTATAAGTCTGATCCAATAGCGTGTTTCATATGCTTCTTTCAGGGCTATATTCATTTTCGAAATGAAATCATTTTTACTTTGCCCCTGCATAGCTTCTTCAATATTTGCTCCGATGCTTGTGCCTGATTTCATCAGTTGCTTACTTAGTACAAATTCTTTTTTCGTCGTCATTTCTTTACATACATGGATAATTTCTTCTGCAAAACTGAATGCTTTCTCTCGAATTATATTTGTAGATTTCGTCATATATGTATGATTTCAGACCCCTCCTTCTTAGAGAAGATCAAACCGCAATCAAAAAAATTAATAGATCTGATTTTTGTGTTTATGAAGACAAAAATTAAGTTCCATAAACAAAGAGAACGCCACATTTTCCATCTTCCATTTTCAATTTTCCATTTAGTTCATAATCTTCTCATCCTGTTTCACCATGTGTCGAATAACAAATGGGAAGATGACGGTAGTCGTGACTGCGACAAAGACAATAATCGAATAGAGCTCTTGGGAGATGAGGTTATGGGCAAAGGCAATTTGTGCAATCACGAGTTCCATAACGCCGCGAGAGTTCATACCCCATCCAATCAGAAGAAGCTGTTTAAATCTGAGATTCGTAAACGGAAAAGCAATAAGTGTTCCCCCAATTTTTCCGAAGATTGCAGCAACAAGAATAATAAGTGTCGTAATAGGTGTCTCGATAATTGCATCAAATTGCATATGGAGTCCGATGTAGGCAAAGAAGAAGGGGATGACGAGAGCAAATGCTAATATATGTAGAAATTGTTCTTCCTGCATTCTGTCATCCTGATTCAGGAACGATTTCTGCATCAGCAGCCCTGCAATAAACGCACCGAGAATACTACCAAGCCCAGCTGCTTCGGAGGCGATTGCGATAATCATGCCAATCCCGATAGTTCCACTAAAGAGTCCAACCCCATCGTGCGTTTTTTCAATAAGGCCGATAAGTCTCGGTACAAAGCGAAATGCAAGAAAGATGATGACAATAAATGCAGCAATACGCAGTGGGAAGGTTGCGGAACTTTCCGTTGCGGTGGTTTCCGAGAGAAAGAGTACCGTTGTAAGAAACAGCACCTCAAAAATATCATCGAGAATACCTGCTTCTAGCATAATACTTCCAACACGAGTTTTTATCATCTTCATTTCTGTGAGGAGAGCTGCCTTTGTTCCCTCTGCTGTCACCGAGAGGCACATGCCTAAGATAAGCGATGTAGTAGTGGAATACCCAAGGAGTCGCCCGACAACAATACCAACCCCAAAGGGAACAATTGCCGCAAAAAAAGCGATAGCAATTGCAGCACCGGCACTTTTGCGCATTTGCTGAATATCAATTTCAAATCCAGTAAGAAACAGAAGAAGAATAACACCAAATTGCGACATAGTGTGCACGATGCTCTCCGTTGCATCCGTTAGGACAAGGTTACGAATAATTGGTATACCAAATAGTAAACAGATGATGAGTTGGCCAATAACGCGAGGATAGCCGAACCGTTTTCCAAGCGAACCGCCAGTAAAGGCGAGAAAGAGAATGAGAGAAAGACTCAGTGCATCGGTCATAGAAATAGTATGCCCGATTGTATTGCACGAGACACCATCTTTTTCTAAGCTGGTACCATGACAAGTTTTTCGCAAGCCAGAGACATGTTTAAGCTCCAGCAGCAGGCAAAGAAGATTAAGAAGGAGCTAAAGAATATTCACGTAGAAGCCGAAGCAGAAGGAGTAATGGTAACCGTAAATGCCGAACAAGAAATAATCAGCATTCATATCCCCGAGGAAACACCTCGAGAAAAACTTCCCGCACTCCTGAAAGATTGCTTAAATCGTGCCATGAAAAAAGCGCAGATTGTCGCAGCAGAAAAGATGCAGGCAGTCATGGGGCAGATGGGTATGCCTTCTCCAGAGGAGAAGAAATTTGGAAATTAAAAATGTACAATGAAAAAATTACTTTTCATCATTGCCCTCCTCATTGGTGCCACATATCTCTGGTACACACTGTCACTGCGTCCTGCTGATGCGTCTTCAGAGCAGCGCGTCTCTGTTACTGTGAAGGCAGGATCGACAACGACACACATTCTTGAGCAACTCAAAGAAAACGGGCTTATCAGAAGTTCACTTGCGACGAAGATCTATATGAAACTCAATGGACTTGATGGATCATTGCAGGCAGGCGTCTTCCTCTTGAAGGAATCATTCGATGTCCCAACTGTTATTAGGATGTTACAGCTAGGAAAAGGAGAAGAGATTGCCATTACTATCCCAGAGGGGTACACGGTCAAAGATATTGATGCAGTTCTCGCGGAAGTTGGCCTCAGTGAACCAGGGGCCATTATTGATTGTGCAAATACCTGCGATTTTTCGAGTTTTGAGTTTTTACCGACTGACACATCGGAGCTTGCAAAGCGTGGAGGAAAACTGGAAGGGTATCTCTTCCCAGATACGTACTACGCACCAGTAGAGTTTGTGCCAAAGTTTTTCTTAGAGCGCATGCTCGGGAACTTCCGCAAACAAGTTCTTACGCCGTATGAGAGTGTCATCGAAGCAGATAGCCACAGTCTCCACGAGATTATTACCATGGCTTCGCTTGTCGAAAAAGAATCGCGTCACGATGACGAGCGGTCTACCGTTGCTGCCATTTTATGGAAACGCCTCGGTGAAGATTGGGGCCTTGGGGTGGATGCCGCTGTGCGCTATATCGTTGATAAACCGACCGACGAAATTACTGCAGGAGATCTCAATGTAAACTCCCCATATAATCTCAGAAAGTTTCGAGGCCTTACTCCCGGGCCAATAGCAAACCCTGGCAAGAAGAGTATTGAAGCAGTGCTCTACCCAAAAGAGACCAGATATTGGTACTACTTGCACGATAAAGAGGGCAGTATTCACTACTCTGAGACCAACGACGAACACAACACAAAACGCTATATGTACCTAGGAGGAGGCTCAAAATAGAGGATTGTCAAATATACAAAAATATTGTATAATAAGAGTATGAAAAAAACATTAGTCTTCGGTGGGTTACTCCTCTTTCTGTTTGTGGGATTTCGGCCTCCTGCAGGGATGAGCAAGCTGCCTAGGACGAATATTGATTTTCAGGAGTCACAGTATCCGATACAATCCCTTCCACAGAAATGACAGATGAGCACAGTCACCGGCTAAAGATTGGTGTGATGGGTTCTGCATCTGGCCCGCAGATAGAAGATGAATACGCCTGTGAAGTAGCGAGAGAGCTAGGTCGAGAAATTGGCCGACGAGATCATATCTTTATTAATGGTGCTTGTCCGGGGCTTCCAAATCATGCACTCCTTGGTGCAAAAGAAGTCGGTGGCTTTACCGTTGGCATCTCCCCAGCGTTCTCCTTGGATGAACATGTGAAGGAATACATGTCACCATACGCTCACGATTTTATTACCTATACCGGACAGGGTTTTATGGAGCGAGACATCATCAACATTCGTTCCAGCGATGGCATAGTGATTATTGGTGGTGGCATTGGTACATTAAATGAGCTGACTATTGCATACGAAGAGGGGAGGCCGATCGGTGTTCTCACGGAGACTGGCGGTATTTCCGATCATATCCCGCACATTATCGAAGATCTCTGTAAACGCAAAATTGCACCGAACATGGTATTTGATAGTAATCCAAAAAAACTCCTCGATAAGCTGGAGGTTGCCATTAAGGCATATCCACTTCCTATTCACGAAGACGGCCGTGTTATCGACAAGCGCAGTTGCCGCCGTGGCGATTGGTGGTGCCAGGACCAATCAGCAGCAGGCTAATCCAAACGCGCTACGCGCGTTTGGTAATCCAGCGAATTGGTGTTCCTTCGAACCCGAATGTTTTTCGAATAGAATTATCCAAAAAGCGCAGCTGTGAGACTTGTACTTGTTTCGGATCTTTCACAAAAATGACAAACGTAGGAGGCACTTCCTCTGCCTGTGTCACAAGTTTTGATTTCGCCAGTACTGCCATCGGTTGCCCGTACACTGCAGTCTTGTACCAGTCCATGAGTTCTTTTGTTGGTATGCGTCTCGTACGATTTCGCTGGACCATTTCAATGACATCAAAAATCTTCAGAAGCCCTTCTTTGGTTTCAGCCGATACGGGAATGATGGCAGCAAATTTACAGAACTGAAGCTGCAACTCAATTTCTTGCTGCCGGAGTTTCTTTTCCTCAGTCGATACAAGATCAATTTTGTTCATGAGAATCACAAGCCCCTTCCCCTCTTCGACGGCAAGACCTGCAATGCGTTTATCTTGTCTGGAGATGGGTGTGGTAGCATCGAGTACGAGGACCGTAATGTCACACTGCTCCACTTCTTTGACGCTACGGAAGTAGGCATAGGTTTCGATGTCTCCTTTCGTATCTTTCTTGCGCTTGATACCGGCAGTATCTGTAAAGATATAGTCGGTCTCGTGATATTTAATAACAGTATCCACCGCATCGCGAGTTGTTCCAGGAATAGTAGAAACAAGAAGTGGCGATTTCCCCCGCTGTGTCTCAGACATGAAGGCATTAACCAGTGAACTCTTTCCCACATTTGGTCTGCCGATAATTGCAATACGCGGAGCGTCTTCTTTGAGGTCAGGGCTTCGTTCGAAGTGAAGAGAAAGAAGCTTCTCTTCTATCGTCGATCGCAGTTCAGGAAGCCCTGTTTTGTGGAGAGCACTTATGGCAATAATGTCTTCGCTGATGCCTAGGCTATAATATTCGGGCAGAACACTATCGATTGTTCTCGGATCATCACACTTGGTGGGTACAAGAATCACTGGGACGTGGCTCTTCTTTTGCTTACGAAGAATATCAATAATTTCCAAATCATTACGTGTCAACTCTTCTCTGCTATTGAGCGTAAAGAGGATGAGGTCAGCATGCTCCAGCGCCAGTACGGATTGCTGATGTACATCATCTTCCAGCTCTTTGTCCGCCGTTCCTCCCCCCATACCACCCGTGTCAATGAGCAGGTAATCGAGCTCCTCGCCCTCAATAAGCCCAGCAACCTGATCGCGCGTTGTCCCCGGCGTATCACTGACAATTGCCTTACGCCGCCTGATGAGCGTATTAAAGAGGGTCGACTTTCCCGTATTTGGCCTACCGATAATTGCTACTGTTGGGATTTTTGCCATTGTAGAGACTGGAAGAGTACCAGAAAGCGTTTTGAAATCCCATGAGTTTTCCGTAGGATATCTTCATAAATGTACGAATCGTCCAAAACAGAGGCAAAATGGCAGAAAAAATGGGAAGAGGAAAAGGTCTATGAGGCAGATCTTAAGAAGGCCAAAGACCCATACTACAGTATGGTGATGTTCCCGTACCCAAGCGGAGACAAGCTCCACGTTGGTCACTGGTACAACTTCGCACCGGCAGATAGCTTTGCCAGGTACATGCGCATGCAGGGCAAAGACGTGTTTACGCCAATGGGGTTCGATGCCTTTGGTCTCCCCGCCGAAAACTACGCCATCAAAACTGGAGTACATCCGGATGACAGTATCACCAGCAACGTCGAGACGATGATTACCCAGTTAAAGCGCATCGGCTGCATGTACGACTGGGCAAAAATGGTCAATACCTCAAAGCCTGAGTACTATCGTTGGACACAGTGGTTATTTCTAAAGATGTTTGAAAACAACTTGGCGTATAGAAAAGATGCACCAGTAAACTGGTGCAATAGTTGTCAGACGGTCCTTGCAAACGAACAGTGCCAAGACGGAACGTGCGAGCGCTGCGGAACGGAAGTGGAGAAAAAGCCCATGACACAGTGGTATTGGAAAATCACGGACTACGCACAGAAACTTTTGGATAATCATGAAAAACTCGATTGGCCAGAAAAAACAATCGCGATGCAGAAGAACTGGATCGGTCGAAGTGAGGGTGTGAATATTAATTTTCCTTTAGAGGATGGTAGCGAAACACTGGTTGCTTACACGACAAGGCCGGACACAATTTATAGTGTGACATTTATTGTCATGGCCCCAGAACATCCTCTTGTTGAAAAGCTGACGAAGGGGAAAGATATCGAACAGTCTGTCAAAAAGGTTGTGCAGAAGATTCAAAAACAAACCGACATCGAACGTACATCCGAGGGAGGGAAAGATAAACTCGGTGCTTTCCTCGGGGTTCATGCAATCAATCCTGTCAATGGTGAAAAGATTCCTGTGTACGTTGCCAACTTCGCCCTCATGTACGGAACAGGTATTGTCATGGCAGACGCCCATGACCAGCGGGACTTTGAGTTTGCTGCAAAGTACGATATTCCTCTGAAGTTTGTGATTTCTGAAGATGGAAAGGAAACAGATCCAGCAAACGCAAAAGAGGCCTATACGGATGATGGAATCCTCTTCAATTCAGGAGAATTTTCTGGGATGCGTAACAGAGAAGCACTACCAAAGATTGCTGACTGGATGGAAAAAAAGAAAATGGGAAAGAGACAGATTAACTACAAGCTTCGCGACTGGAGTATCTCCCGTCAGCGCTACTGGGGAGCGCCTATCCCGATTGTCTACGACCTGGAAGGAAACCCACATCCGATTCCAGAAGAACACCTACCGTGGGAACTACCACGAGATGTTGAGTTTAAACCGACAGGAACCGCACCGCTTGCACAGTCAAAAGAATTGAAAGAACGCACGGAAAAGATCTTTGGCAAAGGCTGGACGCCCGAAGTTGATACCATGGATACGTTTGTCTGCTCAAGCTTCTATCAGTTCAGATATTTGGCAGAGGGTTCGGACAACGAGTTTGTTCCAAAAGATATTGATAAGAAATGGATGCCAGTCGATATGTACATTGGTGGCCCAGAGCATGCATGCATGCATTTGATCTACGCACGATTTGTGACAATGGCTCTCAAAGAGTGGGGCTACGCAAGTAACGATGAACCGTTCCAGCGTTTGGTGCACCAGGGTCTTATTACAAACAATGGTGCAAAGATGAGTAAGAGCAAAGGGAATGTTGTCTCCCCAGATGCATTTGTGGAGCAGTACGGTAGCGACGTCTTCCGTATGTACCTCATGTTCATGGGTCCATTTGAAGGAGGAGGGGACTGGAGTGATACAGGGATTAAAGGAATTGATCGGTTTGTCCAAAGAGTTTGGCGACTCTTTGGAGAGGAAGCTAAGGAAGCTAAAGATTCTAAGGAAGCTAAGGAGGTGCAGGCAAAACTCCATCAGACTATTCGTAAGGTGACAGCAGATATAGAGGCACTGCAGTTTAATACCGCGATTGCTGCGCTTATGGAACTTCTGAATCTCCTCGAAAAGCAGGAGGGAATCTCCAAAGAAACTGCGAAGATCTTTACGACTCTCCTAAGCCCAATGGCCCCTCATCTCGCACAAGAACTCTGGGAGAGCGTTGGTGAGGATGGGTTCATCATTAACAGTGCATGGCCAATCTACGACGAAGCACTCTGCAAAGAGGAAACTGTTACCGTTGCCATTCAGGTGAACGGTAAAGTTCGCGGAGAGATTTCTGTTGCAGCAGATGCTGCTCAAGAGGAGGTGATTGCTCTAGCAAAGCAGGAGCCAAACGTTGCTAAATACTTGGAAGGTGCTGCCATAAAGAAAGAAATCTACGTGCCTGGGAAACTTGTGAGTTTGGTGGTCTAGCTATGGACCATCCTTTCAACACTTCGGCTACGCTCAGTGCCTTTGGCCGCTATAAAGATGTTACCAATTTGGAAGAACTTATTGAATTCAGTGAGAAACCGCTGCGTAAATGTTTGCGGGTGAATACGCTCAAAATGAACGTTGATGATTTTAACGTCTATGCTGCGCAGCATCAGTGGAAACTCGATCCAGTACTGTGGTGCAGCGAGGGGTTTTTTATCGACCGGCCTTCGCCCTCCGGGCTACGGCCGGCAAGTCGCATACCTCTTGGTAAGGACTTGCTCCATATGCTTGGCCATACCTACATGCAGGAGGCAAGTAGCATGTTGCCGGTAGCACTCCTCGACCCTCGACCCGGAGACAAGGTACTGGATATGGCAGCAGCACCCGGTAGTAAGTCGACACAAATTGCTGCACTTATGAAGGGGGAAGGAGTGCTAATAGCAAACGATATGCAGCAGGCGCGCATTCACACACTCATTACTGCACTCAATCGGTTGGGTGTTACCAATGTTCGTGTGACCAAAAAGGTCGGTCAGTGGTTTGCTAAAAACATGACCGCTCGCTTCGACCGTGTCCTCATCGATGCACCGTGTACCGGGCAGGGGACATGCCGAAAAGATTCCACAGCACTAACCTATTGCAGCGAGCACTCCATCGGGAAGAACGCAAAACTGCAGCGCGAACTTCTGGAAGCTGCTATTCATGCCACAAAAATTGGAGGACGTATTGTGTACAGTACCTGCACGCTGACGCCAGAGGAAAATGAAGATGTCGTGATATCAGTTCTTCAAAAATTTGAGGGACAGGTGGAAGTAGTTGATCCGAGGGAATTGAAGGTTGAAAATGGAAAATGGAAAATTAATCAGGCAATAGAGGATTCATTTCTAGTACAGGAATACTTGAAGAAAAATCTTCAATCTTCAATTTCCAATTTTCCATTTCTACGTATCTGGCCCCAGACCTACAACACAGAAGGTTTTTTCTGTGCTGTGCTCGAAAAAATGGCTCCAACAAAAGACATTGAAAAAGTCGACGCTGTTCGTTCGCACGAAGAGTGGATGCCAAAAGCCCGCAAGGCAGACCTGCAGAGTTTTTTGCATGAGCGCTTTGGTGCGCAGCTGATTGGCGATGATGAAGTGCTTCTGCAGAACAAAGAGCGCGTATGGGTCACAAACGAAGAAACACTCAAGTTTCCGCTGGCGTGCCCTCATGTCTGTATAGGTCTTCCGCTTGGAAAACTCCTCGACAAATCTCCCGTTCGTCTCGACCATGATTTTGTCACCCTACGAGGAGCACGTGCTCTCGAAAATATCCTGGAAGTTTCAGATGAGCAGTGGAATACCTTGATGAGCGGGCAAGATATTGATTGTCCCGAGGAGTATCTCGGCCACATCCTCCTAAAGTATCAGGGAATGTGCGTTGGACGTGGACGAGCGAAAGACGGTAGACTAAAAAACCACTTACCACGCTGGATGATTCAGCTTTCCTCTTAAATGGATCCCACTCTTGAAATAAAGGCAAAGCTACCGATTGAAGAACTCGTCGGACAGTACTGTCAGCTCAAAAAGAAAGGCAGGGGATTTGTGTGCTTGTGTCCGTTTCATCAAGACAAGCATCCAAGTATGCAAGTAAGTCCGGATAAGGGCATTGCGTACTGCTTTGCGTGTAGCAAAGGTGGAGATATTTTTAGTTTCTACCAAGAGATCGAAGGAGTCGATTTTCGACAGGCACTCAAAGATCTAGGTGAGAAAACTGGTGTCAAAGTTGAGGGCATGCGCACAGAGACACCTGTGCAGAAAGATCACAAAGTACGTATTCGCGAATGCCTGCAGGTAGCAGAGGAGTTTTACCGTGCATCGTATAACAACAATGCATCTGCCAAAACGTACTTGCTCAATAGAAAAATACCGGAAGAACAAATTGCGCAGTTTGGCCTTGGCTTTGCACCCGATTCATTTAGCGATACGTATCAACATCTCTTAAAAGCAGGGTTCTCCCGAAAAGAAATTGTCGATGCGAGTCTCGGTATTCAAAAAGATCTTTCTGACCAAAAAATCTACGATCGCTTTAGAAATCGCCTGATGTTTCCTATTCATGATAGCAATGGAGAGATCGTAGGGTTTGGAGGGCGGACACTATCAGGTGATGATGCCAAGTACATCAATTCCGGTGATACGCCTCTCTACAATAAATCTGCAGTGCTCTATGGTTTTCATCATGCCAAAGATGCCATCCGCCAAGCAAAGAGTGTGGTCCTTGTTGAGGGATACTTTGATGTCCTTGCCTGTCATCGCATCGGCATAACAAATACTGTTGCGGTGAGTGGGACTGCACTAACAGAGCAGCATGTGAATGTACTCAAGCGGTATGCCGAGAAGGTGATTTTGTGTCTCGACCAAGATCGTGCAGGGAAAGACGCAGCTGAACGTGCGTTTATGCTTTGTAGCCAAGAAGAACTTGCTGTGCATGCAATAACTCTAACGGTCAAAGATCCCGACGAAGCAGCCCAACAAGATCCAGAAGGCCTACGGGAACTTCTGAGTGCAGGTGGCAAGCCGTATCTTGATCTAATCATTGAGGATCTACGAACAGGAGATGTACAGTCCACCGCAGGCAAACGTGAAGCGCTTAAAAAATTACTTCCACTTTTGAATGCGCTTGCATCATCTGTAGTAAAAGAACACTACATTTCCAGGATGGCAGCTCTGCTCTCCACGACTGAGACAGCGCTAAAAGAAGACATGCAGAAACTTGAGCGTGATGCTCCAGTATTCCAATCGATTGGAGAGGCAACTACAGTTGGTGTACAAAACAAAACAGAGTTTTCCAGTGCAGAAATTGCTCTTGGTATTCTCCTGAGTTTTCCACATCTGTCGGCACTGATTTCTGAACTTATTGAGCCCGAAGAACCGTTTGCTGCAGTATTGTATCACGCATTTAAGGAAGCACCGAATGCCCCTTCTGTTCCTGAAGAATATCAAGAGAGGGCATCTATTCTCATGCTCTACTGTGAGCACCATGGATTTTCCGATTGGGGTGATAGCCTTGCTACGCAGGAAATTCGAAAAAACTGCACAGTTTCGAATCGAAATCTTCTGAGAAAAAAACAATTAGATATTGCGCAGAAGCTGCAAAAAGCTCGCCTAGAAGGCAATAATGCAGAGGAGTCCAAGCTCTCAACGCAGTACCAACAGATTCTTAAATTGAATGCAATGGTGCACAAATCGTAGTTTCAGTATTATCGCTATTCACAATACATCGTACAGTATATTCCCCATCCGCATACCCAGCATGTATTGCGTCGCTACGGGCAGCAGCTTTAGTATTTTGCGGAGGCATGAACATCTGATTTCCAGCAATAGCTATCCAGAGTCCCCTGTATTTCTCTATCAATTCTGGTAGCAGTTCAAAGAATCTCCTCTCTGATTCTTCAAATTGCGGTTGGGGCCGAAACAGCGAATCAAGATGATTGTTATATGACTGATTTTCCATACAAATACAATACATATTTATGTTTTGAACAAGCAAGAACATTCGGTAAATTCCATAAATATTCTCTTGGAGATTTGGCTTCTTTCCCTATACTGCATCGGTATGGCCTCGCATCCGCGAAAATTCATCGCTCAACCAACCGATGACGACTTGAAGGACTTGCCCGAGGAAGTAAAACACCTCATTAAGAAAGGGCGAGAACAACGGTACGTCACGCACCAAGAAATTATGTCGGTTGTTCCAATGGCAGAAGATAATGTAGATCTTCTCGATGAGGTCTACTCACTGCTCGTGAATTTGGGTATTCAAGTTATCGACGTAAAAGATGCACTCATTTGGGAGAAGAAACAAAAGGGTGGGTTAAGTATTCCAGAGCCAACAGAAGATTTATCAGATATCTCCTCAGGAGATGATGACGATGATGATATCGACCTTGAAGACGATGAAGAAGAGAGTTCCCAGGCAGTTGAGGCGATGGACGCAGAAGAGGATATGATGGATGTAGTTGCAACTGCTGGTATTGCCATGGATAAAGAGAAGGAACCATCTGACGAGGACAAGAGTCGTCGCAAGCGTGAGAGGGAGGTGGATCTGCTCGAAATTAGTAACGACTCTGTGCGAATGTACTTAAGTGAGATTGGTCGTGTCCCACTCATTGATGCTAAGAAAGAGGTAGAACTTGCCCGCCGTATTCGCAAAGGCGATGCCGCTGCCAAGCAGCAACTTGCTGAGGCAAACCTCCGCCTCGTTGTTTCTATTGCAAAGAAGTACATCGGACGCGGACTTTCATTCCTCGATCTTATTCAAGAAGGAAACATTGGTCTCTTCCGTGCGGTAGAGAAGTTCGACCCAGAACGTGGCTTTAAGTTTAGTACCTACGCTACTTGGTGGATTCGTCAGGCAATTACGCGTGCAATTGCAGACCAGGCACGAACCATTCGTATTCCGGTCCACATGGTTGAAACCATCAACAAGTTGACCCACACGCAACGACGTCTTGTGCAGGAGCTTGGTCGTGAACCAACTGTCGAAGAACTGGCTGTTGAAATGGAAATGGATATTAAGAAGGTTCGTCATATCCAGAAGATCTCTCAAGACATCATCTCCCTTGAGTCACCAGTAGGTTCCGAAGAAGATAGCAAGCTTGGTGACTTCATTGAAGACGAAGAAGCAGTTAACCCATTTGAGGCAACAAATAGGCAACTACGTAAAGAGAATGTTCATGCGATGCTCGAGTTCCTTACACCACGCGAACGCAAGATTATCGAAATGCGTTTCGGTCTTAATGATGGCATTGGTCACACGCTTGAAGAAGTTGGGAAAGAGTTTGGTGTGACACGTGAACGTATCCGTCAGATCGAAGCAAAGGTACTCCAGAAGATGCGCGACCACCCACGGTCTATGACTATTCGTGAGCATGGCGGTGCACCCAAACGTGTCGGATTCTCTTCAAGTGCAAAGGTAGAAGGGGAGCAGACAGGCGCATCATACGTCGACTTCATGCGCATGCTTGAGGAGGACATGCAACGTACGAAAGATCTTTGTCCAAAGTGTGATAAAGGACAACTCGTCTCGCTTACCAAAGAAGGTAGGCAGATAAAAAAGTGCGATCACTGTGCTGCCGAGATAGACGAATAGATAGAAAAAGCGCCCTGTTGCCAGAACGCTTTTTTAATGAAATGTTATCGTGAGCACTTGCCTCCTTTAACAAGCTTCATCACTGCTGCAAGACCAACGAGAACGTATACGACGTTTTCGACGACAGGCATGCTGTTAAGAAGCATATGGACCACGTTAAGGTCCTGACCAAGGAAGGAGCCCAGACCAACGAGACCCCAGTTAAGAGCACCGATGATAACGAGCCAGTAACAAGCTTTACAACAGTTCATAGAAATGGTGGGTAAGGAAACAGTTACTCATCAGTGTAGCAGGTTCTTATTCTATTGTGAGCTTGCACAAAAATTATAAATATTGTTTGAATGCGGGTTGATCTTTTCGCATGTTGTGATCTTTCGTTCTCTGCTAGCATGCAGATATGGGCACAACCCAAGAGAAGCATGCGTCATCGGCAACAAAGAATGTTATGAAAACATTGCTTGATAAACGTCATGCTCAGTTTGACAGAGAGTATGCAAAACTGAATGCGCAACAGAAGCAAGCAGTCGATACTGTCGAAGGGCCTGTGATGGTTGTCGCGGGTCCAGGAACAGGGAAGACGCAGGTTCTAGCACTACGTACAGCGAAAATTCTGCAGTCTACACAAATGAGGCCTTGGAACATTCTCTGTCTTACATTCAGCAAGAGTGGAGCTACGGCAATGCGAAAACGACTGAGAGAAATTATTGGATCAGATGCATATGGTGTGACAGTGAATACGATCCATGGATTTTGCAATGATATCATTACGCAGAATCCATCGGTATTTGAGGACTGGTCTTCTCTCAACCAGATTACCGATGTTGAACGTTATCGAAGTTTGAATAAAATAATTGAACAACTCATGCCAGGACTCGATCTGGTCAGCGCAAAGTCGCCATTTACAAGAACCAAAGACATTCTCACTCGCATTTCGCAGCTAAAGCGTGAAGGGGTCGCTGACAAAGAAGTTCTTCTCGGTATTGCTGACGCTTTTGATGAGCAAATGGCAGGAAAAAGCAGAGAAGGAACAAAGGCACACCAGAAAAATCTTCTAACAGCCAAGAAGTTCCGCGACTTCCTCAAGATTTTCTTTGAGTACCAAGACATGTTGAAGGAAACCGGTCGATACGACTATGACGATATGATTCTTAATGTCATCGATGCGCTACGAACTGAGGAGTTTTTGAAAGCTGGACTGCAGGAACGGTATCAGTACATTCTTGTCGATGAGTTTCAGGACACAAACGGCGCACAGTTTGCGCTGCTAAGTGAGCTCACGACAGATCCAACCGGAGATAATACACCGAATTTCTTTGTGGTCGGAGATGATGACCAGGCAATTTATCGTTTCCAGGGTGCAAACCTCAGCAATATTTTGTCGTTTACATCGCGGTTTCCTACCGCACCAGTCATTGCTCTAACAACAAGTTATCGTTGCACGCAGACAATTTTGGATAGTGCAGAGTCACTCATTGAGCATAATACCGAGAGGCTTGTTGGCAGAGTAGATGGCTTAAGTAAACATCTGACTGCAGCAACGCAGGAGAAGGGAGTCCCTCCAATGCTTATGATGGCAGCGAGTGATATGGCAGAGCCATGGATGACTGCTGATAGTATTGACGATCGTCTCCGTGATGGTATCGCGCCAGGCGATATTGCCGTTATCGTTCAGACCAATAGAGAACTCCTACCACTGTATGATGTATTTAAGGCCCGTGGAATTCCAGTACTGCTTTCTGGGAAACTTGATCTCCTTACACATCCACTGGTCGAGCAGGTTATTGCCATCCTTAAGGCAGTCGAGGATCCAAAAAAGAGTGCAGAATTGGCTAGTGCCATCGCATCTCCTTGTTTTGGGTGTCATCCAGCAGATATTGCACAGTTATATACGTTGAGGCGAGATCGGTCATGTAGTTTGTATGATGTTTTGCTTTCCCTGGAGCAAGGAGATGCGAGCTCTCTACGCAATATTAACGCAGTACTTATTGCACGAGATTTTCTCTTTAATCTCCATAATACCAAGGAGCAACAGACGGTGTTACAGATACTTGAGCAAATCTATCGAGATACAGATCTACTTACTCCAGCAAGAAAAGGAGAGATGGATATCGTCGATTTTGCTGCATTACAGGAATTTTTCGATCGTATCGCTCAGCGTGCATACGAACAACCTTCATTTTCGTTCCGGACATTCTTGGACGATCTCACACTCTACGGCAATCCCGATTACGGTGATCTACGATTATCGTATGATCTTCCGCATCTTACCCAGAGTGGTGTGCAGCTTATGACCGCACATAAGAGTAAAGGGCTGGAGTTCCATACCGTCATTCTGACAAATTTCCGCGAAGGGCATTGGGACAAGCGCAGAAATCCACCATCTGTTTCTATTCCAGAAGATTTGCTATTTGGATGGGAGAAGAATCAAAAGGAATATGAACAGAACCAAGATGAGCGACGTGTCGCTTTTGTTGCAATGACGCGGGCAAAACGTGAGCTAATTTTTACATGTCCTCATGAACTGACAACTGGTGAAAACACGAAAGCAGTATCACCATCAGGATTCTTTGCAGAGGCAGGTGATCTCTCTGAAGAGATGGTTGAAGTACGACACCCAGAGCAGATGTCGACGTTGCTCGCTCTACCACAGAGAGAGCGCGATAAAGAGTTTGAAGCATTCCTAAAAAATCGCATTGAGCACTTCAAGCTTTCTGCTACAGCACTGAATGATTTCCTCGAAAATCCTCAGCGCTTTTTAGAGGTACATCTGCTGCAAATGCCACAGGCGAAAGAACCAACATTTGCGTATGGTAATGCAGTGCATCACGTTCTTGCCAAGTGGGGAGACAGTATAAAAGCAGGAACACCTCTTTCATCTGGGCGTCTTACTGAGGAGCTTACATATCACTTAGAGCATGATGAACTTCTGACAGAAGCGGAGCGCAAGCGTCTCATTCATTTGGGTGAGCAAACAATCAGTCGGTATGCGGCGGAACATCTCCAGCCACCGTATCCTATTGTGCATCAAGTCGAGTTTAATATTTCTGCACATCTTGGAGATATCCCTCTCAAAGGAAAAATTGATCGTATCGATCTCCATGAACCACATTCCTCAGCAGCAACGATTATTGACTACAAAACAGGAAGTCCAAAGACACCGAAGCAGATAGAAGATTATGGCTATTTTAGGCAGCTTGTTTTCTACGATCTTCTCATTCGTAGTGGTTATCCCATAATAGAGCCCAAAGAATATATTCTTGAGTTTGTAGGGGAAGGGGAGAAAGAGCCTGTTTCTCGGGTCTTTACAATCTCAGAAGCAGATCGTAAAGGGCTCACAGAAACGATAGAACGCGTATGGGAGAAGATTCTTGCATTGGATTTTACGCCGCTCAAATGACAATATGAACGAAAGAGATATTATTTGGTTTCATGATACAGCCAGGCTACTCAATGAACTTCATCATGAAGAAAATGAAATACGATGGAAGCGCAAGGTTGCAGCCACCACCTCTATTGCTATGAGTATTGCCGTCTGTGTTGCTAAGCAATGTAATTTGGTTGATCAGCAAGACGCAACACTTCTGTGTGCTATTAATTTTGTATGGTACGCGGTTCATTCTATTATTGTCAGAGCCTCAGAAGTTCAAAACATTCGAGATGATATTGAGGAAGTGTGTCAAAAGCTAGCACTAGAAGTTTCTGAATTACACGTTCAATCGCAAGAGCTTCCTGATGAACTTTCACTAAATGACCGCAACCGTATAGAGCAAATTCTGCATCCTTCTGATACTGAGAAATACACACAATATCGTAATAGTATTTACGAAAGAACCCAGTATGTACTTTCGCATGCAGCAAGTATCCTTACGGGTGTGATTCGCTAGGTAAGTATTGACGAAGCATTTGCACCGCTCTGCCGCGGTGACTAATGGCATTTTTCTGCTCAACCGTCATCGCACTGTACACGCAATCAAATCCATTTGGACGAAAGCAGGCAGAAATGGGAAGACCTGGTAAGTAGTCTGCTTCGAGGCTTGGTGTAATTATCCCCTCGCATACCCCTTCAAACAGATGTTCCTGCCCACTCTCATCAATGTAGGCAAGGTTGCAGACAAAACGAGCTTTACGATTTTCTTCTTGCGCCATGCGTTGCAAAAAATAGTCAATCCACTCGTGGTCACTTGCCGTCGCACCAGCACCCCATCGACGCGTGTGAATGCCAAGTTCGCCATCCAGTGCATCGATGATAATTCCAGAGTCATCGGCAATCGTCGGAACCGTTCCACCATGCTCATAGAAATGCTTCGCTTTCAGTAGGGCATTCTCTGCAAATGTTGACCCTGTTTCTTCGGGGTCAATGGTAATGTGTAAGTCAGCTGGACTGAGGAGTTCTAGACCAAGATCACTAAGCACCTCACTGATTTCAATGAGTTTCCCTTTGTTATTAGTTCCAATAAGGAGCTGCATGGAGTTAATTGTTAACTGCTACGCCGTCCATATACACTTCCCTCGGCTTTGCCCCATTACTTGGGCCAATAAGGCCTTTTTCTTCCATAATATCGAGAAGTCTTGCAGCACGGGCATAACCAACTTTAAGTTGTCTTTGCAGAAGACTGGCGGATGCTTTTCCCGTTTCTTGTACTACACGTACCGCTTCAAAGAACATATCATCACCACCATTATCATCAGCATCTAAATCGATGTAGGCATCTTGCTTTTCGTGCCCTTCTGCCTCGTCACCCATCTCAATCTGTTCACTCATCTTTCCGCCACCGGCAATCTTAATACTATTAATAACACGCTCAACTTCTTTGCCAGTTATCATAATACCTTGGATGCGGACAGGACTCGAAGTCTCCGCTGTCATATAGAGCATGTCTCCACGGCCAAGAAGATCTTCTGCACCAATAGAGTCGAGAATAGTTCTGGAGTCGACTGCTGAGACTGTTCTAAACGCTATGCGTGTCGGAATATTTGCTTTAATAAGCCCTGTAATAACATCAACACTCGGCCTCTGCGTTGCAATAATTAAGTGCATACCGGTAGCACGAGCCATCTGGGCAATACGCGAGACCATTGTCTCAGTGTCGCGCCGGTATTGACGCATCATAAGGTCAGCAAGTTCGTCGATAACAATAACGACGCGAGGAAGAAAATCTTCCTCTTGCTTCTGTTTTTCATTAAATTCTTCGATATTACGCACCCTTGCTTCGGAGAAGCGATGGAGGCGTCTTCCCATCTCTGCAACAGCCCATCGCAGTGCTTGGAGTGCACGCTCTGCCTCTGTAATGACAGGTGTAAGTAGATGGGGGATTCCATCGTAGGGCATCAGCTCAACACGTTTTGGATCGATCAAAATTAATTTAAGCTCATGTGGAGCGTTTTGGTAGAGCAGTGATATCAGGAAAGAGTTCATACAAACAGACTTACCACTTCCTGTTGCACCAGCGATGAGGAGGTGTGGCATTTCATTAAGTGGAGCAACAACAGCACTACCAGAAACATCGCGCCCAAGGGGGAGTGTAAGCGGACTTTCACTATCGGTGAACTGTGGACTCTCGAGAATCTCTCGGAGATGCACAATAGTACGATCGGTATTAGGCATCTCAATACCGACGAGAGATTTACCCGGAATAGGTGCCTCAATACGTAGACTTGGTGCGGCAAGTGCAAGCGCCAGATCATCTTTAAGGGATGCAATCTTACTGAGCTTCACACCTTCAGCAGGTTTTAGAGTAAATTGTGTAACGGTTGGGCCAGGGTGTGCATCACGCATGGTGACATCAATGTCAAACTCCTCAAGTTTCTCTTCTATTTGCTTCGCTTGTTTTTTGAGTTGCTCATCATCGACTTTTAATTCGGATGCTCTGCTATCAAGCAAATCAAACGCTGGAAACGTCCACTCTTCAAAGCGTGTGTCTTTCATCTGCAAGGTGTCTTTTACCTTTTTACTGATAACACTCTTCGTGCGGTCTTTAATGGTTTGTTGTGCAAACACGGGGCGAACAATATTCAGTTCTGGTGGCTCGGCATCATCTTCCACCAAATCTTCTTCATCCTCATCTTCATAGTCATCTTCCTCTTCGTCGTATTCTTCTTCGTCTTCATCTACCACTCTCCTGCGACGTCGCGGCTCTGGCTGCGGTTTCATAGAGGAGGACAGTATTTCGACCACTGCTCCCAGGTCTGGCTCGAACGAGATGAATAGTCCAGTAATAAACAGTGCACTGAGCACTGTGTATCCAACAGCTCTACTTGCAAACACGAGGAATGGAAAGCTCATCATAAACCCAATAGAACCAGCTAGTTCGTTACGTTTGGATGCAATATCTTCTAAAGGAGCACCAATATGCATTGCACCGAGAAATGAGAGGAGGCAGAGGACAAGGCCGATGGATCGCTTAAGTTCAAACTGTGTATCTCTGGTAAACCAGTGAAGTAGCCCCGAAAGGATAAGAAATGCCGGGAAGATAACACTCCAGCTCCCAAAGAAAAACATCATCCCCGTACTAAGCGCATCGCCAACAATGCCAGCTTCTTGCTTAAGAACAAGCAGTAACAGGATTCCTGCAGTTATTTGCCCAGTGCCACTGATGAGCCGCTTTGTCTCTGGCGCAAGATTGAGTGTGCTCTTCTTTTTTCTGGTTCTCCTGCGTCGGTATGAACGGCGTCGACGTCTTCGTGCCATATGTTGCTAGAATACCAGATTGTGGGTTGGTAAGAAAGGATAAGTAGGTATACTACCCCCATGAACGTTCTTATCTTCGGAGCGAAGGGCTATCTTGGGCAGTACTTCTTGAGCATGTATCCGCACGCAGTAACACCATCTGTTGATATTGCAAATGCAGTTGATGTGGCTGCCGTGCTCGATACGCATAAACCTGATGTGGTTATTAACTGTGCAGGGAGAACGGGACGTCCTAATGTTGATTGGTGTGAAGATCATAAAATCGAAACGCTGCACAGTAATGTACTAGGACCACTTGTTCTTCTGGAAGAATGTGGAAAGAGAAACATCTATTGGGTACATATAGGGACAGGTTGTGTCTACAGTGGAGACAGTACGACACCGTTTACCGAAACGGATGCTCCAAATTTTGAAGGAAGTTTTTACAGTCGTACGAAGGGCCATATTGACCAAATACTCAATGATTTTCAGGATGAAGTATTAAATGTGCGATTGCGCATGCCCTTTGATGGAACGAAGAACGAGCGTAATCTCATCACAAAAATTGCGAAGTATACTCGCCTGCTTGATACAGAAAATTCCATGTCATACATTCCAGACCTTCTCAATGCAGTTGATGCTCTCATTCAAAAAAAAGCAACAGGACCATACAATGTTGTAAATCCCGGCGCTATGTCCCCGTACAAAATTATGTCATTGTACAAAGAGATTGTTGACCCAAATCACACATTTGAGCTGCTTAAAGAAGAAGATCTGCCGCAGGTAGCTACTGCCGGAAGAAGTAATTGCATTCTCAGTGCAAATAAACTTAAGCAGGAGGGGGTGACCATGCGACCTGTAGAGGAAGCGGTAAGAGAGGCGCTCGAAAGCCTAAAACTGCAGTAAATAGGGTATATTGTAAGAATTTATTATTTATGTTATAATTATAGTATGAAACTGACAGATGTCCTCACAAAGGCTAAAGCAATACTCATGATTTTACGCAGAAGGTGGAAACGGACACTCGCCGTTGTCGTTATTGCCATTCCAGTCCTTGCCCTTGCTAATTTCTTGGTGTCGGATCCTGAACCAGAATACCTAACAGATACGGTTGAGAAAGGGACGCTTACACAGACCGTAGAAGCCGTTGCTACGGTAATATCCGAAAAGGACTTAGAGCTGAAATTCCCCGTATCTGGTATTGTGGATGATGTTCTCGTCTCCGAAGGAGATACCGTAATATCATTGCAGGAGCTCGCTAAACTACGTAGTGGTAGCCTTCAGGCAGCAGTAACGGCTGCGCAGGCAAGGCTGACAACTGCATATGCAGAGCTACGTTTACTCCAAGAAGGCACACGTCCTGAGGATATTGCCATTGCAGAAGCAGAGCTACGCAATAAGCAATCATCTTTGGTGCTGGCACAAGCAAAGTTCGATACGTCTGTTGCTTCACTCCAGACAGCACAGAGCAAACTAACAGTGCTCAAACAGGAGGCACAAATTGCCCTTGCAGGAGAGGTGGCCACGGCTGAGAGCACGATTCTTAAAGAGCTGACAACTGCTCGAGCGTCTCTCTCGTCCGTCGAAGATGTGTTTGAGGATTTGACACTACAAAACATTATTGTACAGGAGCAGCCAGCAACCTACTTCCAAATGGAGACACTGAGGCGATCATCCGAAGACAAGGTATCAGCTCTTATTAATAATCCACGATCTGTCCGAGACTATAACGATGGGCTCAGTGCTTTACAGGAAGCAAGGACAGTAATTGCAGATGCGAGTACTGCCGTACAGCTGGCATTTAACTTTATTTCAGGACTGGAGCCCCAGGGACTGTTTAGCTACACCAAGAAAGAAACACTACGCACGAGTATCTCTACAGAGAAGACAGATGTCAGCACGAGTCTTGATCTTATCGTCACTGCCATGCAGAGCCTCCAGGATAAGTCGGCAAGTTTTGACACAAAGATTGCTGCCGAAGAAGCAAATGTTGTTTCTGCAGAGGGTTCGAGAGATCAGGCACTCAAGGATATCAACACATTTCAAACTGCAGTAGAAATTGCCCAGGCACAACTTGAGCTCAAAAAAGCAGGTTCACGTAAAGCAGATATCGACGCAGCCTATGGTCGCGTCCAGTCTGCAAAAGCAGACCTCGAAAAAGCACAGGCAGATTTTGATGATACCATTCTCCGTGCTCCGATTGATGGAACCATCACCAAAGTAAACCTCAAGAAAGGGGAGTTTACACCGGGACAGTTTAGCGAGACAGTTGCTGCTATAACCATTCTCGGGGTCTCGCCATATCGTATAGAGATTTTTGCATCGGAAATTGATATTCCAAAAGTAAAACACGCACAGGTTGGTGAGTTGATTTTGGATGCGTATCCAAACCGTGTCTTTACCATGTCTGTTGCAGAGATAGATCCTGCTGCAACTATTGTAGACGGCGTGCCAAAATATCGCATTAAGCTCGATTTTGCTGAGAGTGTTGATGATCTTCTCAAAATTGGTATGACCGGAGACTTAGACATAATTACCGATGCGCGTGAGGATGTCCTCTTCATTCCAGGACGTGCTGTCATTAAAAATGAAAACGATGAAGATATCGTGCGCGTTCTCAAGAACGGAAAGGTAGAAGAGCGCCAAGTCTCTGTGGGGATGGAGACAGTAACTGATGTTGAAATTCTTACGGGCCTTCAAGAAGGCGAAACGGTTATTGTTCTGCAAAAGTAATCATGGCATCAAAGCAGGTACCACTCATCGAAACAGTCGATCTCCGTAAGTCATACTTCTCAGAAGAACTGGAAACGGCTGTACTACATGGGCTAAATCTTACCATCAACGAAGAGGAGTTTGTCTCCATTATGGGCCCGTCGGGGTCTGGAAAATCAACCCTCATGCATATTTTAGGGTTCCTCGACCAGCCAACGAGTGGAAAGTATCTCTTTCGTGGAGAAGCAACACGCACCATGACGGATGATGAACTAGCCGCAATTCGTGCAACACGTGTGAGTTTTGTGTTTCAGGCATTTAACCTTCTGCCACGTACGACCGTACTCGAAAATGTCATGCTTCCACTGCTGTATCATCCAACTATCCCTGCATCGGAACGCAGAGACCGAGCTATGCATGCCATTGAGACGGTTGGACTAGGCGATAGAGCAACGTACTACACCAATCAACTTTCCGGAGGACAACAGCAACGCACAGCAATTGCAAGAGCTCTTGTGACAGAGCCCGATGTCATCTTTGCCGATGAGCCAACAGGAAACTTGGACAGTAAATCGGGAAACCAAGTGATGGAGGCTATTCAAGAACTGCATGCTGCGGGAGGCCGCACAATTATTCTGGTCACACACGAGCAAAACACTGCACAGCATGCCAAACGCATTATTCACCTGCGTGACGGACATATTGATTCTGATACAACGAAGTTCAAACGACTCAATGCAAAAAAGAATCATAACCTGACAAAGTAATGCTTGTTATCGATACGTTCCAAGCGGCACGTAAAAGCCTAGATCGCAACCGTAACAGAGCAATGCTTACCATGCTCGGTGTTATTATCGGTGTAGGGTCTGTTGTCTTAATGACATCGGTTGGTGCAAGTATGGAGGAATTAATCCTCGGGCAAATTAGTTCCATTGGAGCACAGAGCATGGTTATCTTCCCAGGACAACAAGAAGGGGCGGAAGGAACGGTTCAGGCAGGGTTTGATAGCATCACATTTTCAGACATAGAAGCACTGGAAAAGCTTGATACGGTTACAAGTATTGCCCCTGCAATGTTTCTGCCCGTACCGCAAGCAACGTATGGAAGAGAGACTACTGAACCTCGAGTCATTGGTACGGTGCCAAACTACTTTCGTAATCGTGAACTCACACTGAGTGCTGGTCGGCTACTGGAAGATGCTGATATCCGAGGAGCAAGAAATGTTGTGGTCTTAAGCTCCGAAATTGTCGATGATCTCTTTGGTAAGCAAGACCCCATTGGAAAACGTATAAAAATTGGAAGCCGTTTTTATGAAGTGGTGGGTACCCTAGAATCTGTTGGGACACAGTTTTTTCAAAATGCTGATGAATTTGTTTTTATTCCACTTTCTACTGCACGCGCACAGACCGGTCAAAAATATCTTAATGTTGTATCGCTTCAGGCAGTTGGCAATTTTGATCTTGCGCAGTCCGATGTCGAGACTCTACTCCGAAAACGACACGGTATCGTTGGTGACGATGATTTTATTGTGAGAACATCAGCGCAGGCAAACGATATCCTGGGTGCGGTTTCACTAGGGCTTACCCTCTTTATCACCACGATTGCCGGTATCTCTCTCATCGTTGGTGGTATAGGAATTATGAACATCATGCTCGTTGCTGTCTCTGAGAGGACACGAGAGATAGGACTTCGCAAAGCAGTCGGTGCAAAACGCAGAGATATTCTGCTGCAGTTTCTTATCGAGGCAATTGCTCTAACAGTTATCGCAGGGATGATTGGTGTATTCCTCGGATTAGCACTTGCCGGGCTTGTAGCGGGGATAGTGGATAAGTTTCTCCCAACGTACGATTTTGTTCTTTCGCTTCCATCAATTGGCATAGCTCTTTGCATGGCATTTGCTACGGGTCTTGGGTTTGGTCTGTACCCAGCACGCAAAGCAGCTCTTTTATCTCCAATGAATGCCCTTCGCTACGAATAATGCTCTACAGTGATATCTATCAAACGGCAAAGTCTGCAATCCTCGCACATCGCATGCGGTCGCTCCTGACGATGCTTGGTATTATCATAGGTGTGGGGTCTACCGTGCTCATGGTATCGGTTGGTCGCAGCTTCGAACGGTACATTTTAGACCAGGTTGAAAGTTTTAGCAGCCACCTTATCGAAGTATATCCAACGGGGTTCGAGAAGTTTGGACGCTCCACTGACAGTCTCACATTTTCAGACTACGAGGCGGTAAAAAAACTCTCGACTGTCGAGAGTGTTGCTCCTGTTATCTTTGTCACGGAAAAGGTTGTCTATGGTACTGAAGAAGTTTCACCGTATGTCTTTGGAACCACCAAAGAATTTTTCAATAATTACAGTTTAAAAGTAGAAGATGGACGCATATTAAACGATGCAGATGTCAGCGGTGCACGGAGTGTTGCAGTGCTTGCAGCGCAAGCAGCAGAGGATTTATTCGGAGATAAAAATCCTGTCGGAGAACGCATTCGCGTAGGGGAACGTTTCTACACAGTTGTTGGTGTCATGCAGTCGCTTGGTTCTGCGTTGCTGCAAGATCTTGATACGCCTGTCTACGTACCCTTTACAACTGCCCGAGCGCAAACAGGGCAGAAATTTTTAAGTTACATGTCCATGAAATCCACTATCGATGACGATGCCCTTGCCATGGCAGATATCACCTCGCTTCTTCGGCAGCGTCATAGTATTGAAAACCCGGATAACGATTACGATAAAGATGATTTCCGCGCTCGTAGCGCAGCCCAAGCAACAGAAATTGTTGGGACAGTGGGCCTAGGACTCACGGCATTTATCGGTTTGATTGCCGGCATCTCCCTCGTTGTTGGTGGCATTGGAATTATGAACATCATGCTCGTGTCTGTCTCCGAGCGCACACGTGAGATTGGTCTTCGTAAAGCAGTGGGGGCAACTAGGCAAGATATTCTCCGTCAGTTTCTCATGGAAGCCGTCTCACTCACACTGCTCGGCGGTATAATCGGTATTATTGGAGGAGCAAGTATAGGAGCACTGCTTGCGGCTATTGCTTCAAAGTTCATTGGCCATGTGCCATTTGTCCTCTCCATTCCAGCACTCATTGCTGCAGTGAGTATGGCACTTGGAACAGGGCTCGTTTTTGGGTTGTATCCAGCCAGAAAAGCAGCGGAAAAGAGCCCGATGGAGGCCATTAGATGGGAAGGTTAGTCAGCGACTACCGGTATGCCAACAAACTGTTTTATGGCAATAATGTCCATTCCCAGTGCTTGGATATCTTCATCAACGGCATCAAATCGTTGATCTACTTCGTCAAATCGCCTATCCACTGCATCAAACCTTTCATGCATTTCTTTTTCCATTCTATCCATTCTGCCTTCCATCCTATCCATGCGAATATCCATTCTATCCATACGTCCTTCCAAGCTGCCGCGCATGGCTTGTATATGGATGATAACATCTTTCAGGGTGATTTCATTTGTCATGGACCTAGGATGGTACGCTTTGGCGTGACAGACAACAAGTGGTGAATATTACAGAAGGATGATTCTGTGTTTTACTTTTTAACAAGCCCTAAAAACGGTTCCATAGCGAAAGAGAACGTCCAACAAATATATTGAGCAAACAGGAAAATCTGTTAGAGTACCTCTCGTGGGTCGGTACCGAAGTGGTCAAACGGGACTGGCTGTAAACCAGTTGGCTCTGCCTTCGGGGGTTCGAGTCCCTCCCGGCCCACCACTTTCATTTCGTGAAAGGAAACCTACGGTTTCCTCTCACGGGCTCTCCTTCCCTTTGAGCGGAGCCGCTCCAGCGAAAGCAAGCTTCCGCTTCGCGGGGTTCTTTAAGATGATATCCTTGACGAAGAGTGTTTCTACTTTATATTTGAACAGAAATAGCATAGATGAATACCAAGCATGAATTCCAAAAAAGGCTTACAGAGGTTGATTCAATTTTTTTTGTTTCGAACTCTTTAAAAAATGCTTTTGTAAGTTTTTTGGAGAATTTATTAAATAAAGAGGAATTGCGTGAAAAAACAAAAAAAGAGATTGGAAGCCAAATTCAAATGTATGGAGTCGTTTCTGATGCAAGTATAAAAAATACTGAAGGTGTAAAACACCAAGAACTGTATAGACAAGCAATCGTTCTACTTGTTTCTGCTGTAGAGGCTACTCTTAAGGATTTTTTTAAACATGGCTGCAAAAGCAATATAGACAAAATTGACGCATTTAAAGGAGTTCAAATTCGTTTTGACGAACTAAGAGAAAAAGGAGAGAAACTTTCTTTTGATGATTGTGTTGATATTGCCATAGAGAAGAAGATGTATTCAAAAGAAGAGAGAGATAAGGGTTTAAATTTTCAAAATATCGGTGCCATATCCGGAGTGTTAAAAGGGTATTTTGATATTGAGCTATCATTAAACGAAGAGGCAAATGCTGCAATAGCCTTTTGTTTTTTGCTAAGAAATTTAATAGTTCATCAATTAGGAGTAGTAGATAAGAAATTCCTTCATGATCTAAAGAGGTTAGAACTTGTGCCTCAAGGTTTGGAAGCAGGTGAAAAGATTTCTATTAATAAGCAGAAGTACGAGCTTTATAAAAATGCGTTTATTACTTTGTTTGAAGATATTGATAGGAATGTAAAAAAATCACAAAATTATAAGTTTTAGTCAGCTTGGAACCTACCTACCTGCTTCCAGAATATTATCTCCCCCCACAACGAGTTTACATTCACACCCTTCAAGCCCACCATCTCTGAGAGATGAAGAATTCAATATCTCTCAGACCATTTGAGGTGTTTGCATTTCATCCCTTCTGGCTAGATTTCTTGTACTGTATTGCCAGCATTCCATGCTCATCCGGCTCATCAGAAACACTCCATCCATGTTTTTTGAAAAATGCTGCTGCTTTGGTGTTCCGAACGTTCACAACTGCTTTCCATGATTGTCCAGATTTAAGTGGATGTAGCCTTATCAGTTCTTTGAGCACCTCTGATCCAATGCCCTGATATCTGGAATCTGGCTTTATGGCAAAATCAGTAAGATACAAATCGGGATATCCCTCTATGGGAAACATCATACCAACAACAGCGATAAGCTTACCCTCTTGAAAGACACTGTACTGCTGCCCATTTCTTTCTTTTAGAGCATGCTCTAGCCACTCATCATCCATGGGACCGAGTTCTTTGTTGAGTAAGTTATCTTTGTACCACGATTTATATTCTGTGAAGTCTTCTTCCTTAAACTTAGAAAATGTTAGCTGATTGTCCATGTAGAACAGTATACCCAGAATTGAACCAATCTATCATCTCCCCCCACAATGAGTTTACATTCACACCCTTCAAGCCCACCAGTTGCAAAAAAACTAAAAATAGTTTATAATATAGAAATGAAGAAAGATATCATTCATACAGGTCATGAGGATGGAAGCGTTCGCAGATTTCTGATGAGTAATCCAGAGGGTTTACATATGAGACCGTCAACAAGACTTGCAAGAGAGCTCTCTTTGAATGGCATCATACCCGATGAAGTATTTTTGGTTCATGGTGAGCAGGAAGAAAGTGCCTCGGGTGGTATCAGATTGGTAGAACTTGGTATTCATAATGGTGACTATTTTGACGTTCATGTCACTTCTGATCTTACCGATGAGCAAAAGACTATCGTATGGAAAATTTGCGATAAGCTTTGCAGACCACATGAATAGAAAAATGATACGGTTGGCAAGCCTTTCCATAACTAAACGACTACGCTATCCTATCTCCATGAAAAATAAGCTCCTCTTCTGGATTCCAAACATCCTCCTCGTCGGTGCCATGGTGGCATCGGCCATTGCCTACTTCTCTGACATTCCTGGAACAATTGAAGCATTCAATATGCTTGGATACCCAGGGTACGTGCTCTACTTCAACGGCACCGCAAAAATCCTCGGTGGTATTGCCATTCTCTTTCCTGTAGCACGTACGCTTAAAGAGTTTGCGTATGCGGGGTATCTCTACATCATCTTGCTCGCTGGGCAAGCGCTCTATATCAATATGCCTGCGATGGCTCCAACGATACTTATTTTCATTATCGTATGGATACTTGCGTACTGGGGATATAGAAGAGTGGCGCGAATTTAGCCAAGAGGTTTGTGTCCACCACGTTTTCCAGCAGTTTCATCGACAGATATCCTAAACAGGACATTTGGTAATTCGTCTGTAACTGCTATATCGCGAAGAGGGGAGAATATCGTTTCGTGTTCATCAAACCGATCCCAGAAGTTTGCAATGAGTGTATTAATGTTGCTTAGGTCTTTTCCATGCATTTCTTCGAATACACCCCATACTTGGACACTCTCCCAACCAGAAGGTGGATTAAGGCGTTCTACTTGTAAACAGGCTTGGGGATGTTTGCGGAGTGATCGAATCTTTCCTCCCATTTCAGAAATACCGTAGATGTAGTTATCTTTATATGCATAGGTGATAGGCAAGATACAGATACGATCTTTCTCGTCTGTAAACCCTAAGTGTCCGTAGCATTCCGTTGCAAGAAGCTCTTCAATTTCTGCCGATGTTAGATCGTCGTAAATCATAGAATTTCTTACTTCTTACGTCGTCTCATCCAGCTCCAGCCAGCTGCGGCACCTGCCCCAATGACAGCAACGGCGGCAGGTCCTGTATCACCTACCGGTGCTTGATTTTGGACAAGAGGCTGCAAATTTGCAAGAGGGAGCTGATAGGGGACTGGTTGATAGTTTGGATACTGCGGGAAATTAATACCAAATGTTCCGTTGCCAAGTTGTTGAACGTAGGGGAAACCGTTTTCTCCAGCCACTTGCGTGAGATCAATTTTGCCGCTTCCATTGCGACAGTAGCGGTCACACTGGTCACCGTTTAGTCGATTACCATCATCACATTCTTCGAAGTAGTCGGTATCCCTAATACCATCACCACAGCGAGGGAGCGAACAATCTTGTCGACATGCAGCATTTGGCGCGTCGGAATTGTTGGCACCATTATCACACTCTTCACCGGCATCAATGACGCCATCACTGCATGTTTTAGATACAAATCGACAGTTGACACATGTATATGGAAGAGAAGGACTGTGTGTCGATGGTTCACACTGCTCGCCAAGCAATTTTTGAAGAATGCCATCGCCACAAATGCCAACCTCAAGAAGGCATGCCGAGTTGCAGCCGTCATTGTCACGACGGTTATTGTCGTCACATTCTTCTCCTAACTCTAAGGTACCGTTACCACAGATCGTTGCGGAGGCAACAAGAGGAGGCGTGTTGTTATCGTTATTATTATTTGGAATACCATCGTCATTATCGCCATTTCCATCGTCGTCATCGTCGTTGTTGTAGGCAATGCCATCGTCGTTATCATAGTCACCATCATCGTCAGTATCAGCAAAGCCAGAACTATAACGGCTCGATTTGCTGCTACTCTTACTTGAGCTCTTGCTACTACTACTCTTACTTGAGCTACTGCTATTGCTACTGCTGCTACTACTGTTTGCAGAGCATTCCGATGCACTACACTGAATACGAGCATCACCTTCGTTACAGAAGCCATCGGTTTCACAGTACGGAACAGAGCAGTGTTTGAGACAAATACTGTCCTCAACATCACAAGATGAGCAGTTATCTATAGGGCCACAGTCATCATGTGTTGTGCATGGCTTACGTGATGAATAGGTCGCACTCGATGAAGAGGAGGAATAGGGGCTGGAAAAACTACAATCAATTGCACAAGATCTCTCATCTGTTGGATTGCTGCACGTTACTTGGTCGCTACAGATAAAGGTACTAGTGCAACAATATCCACCACTCTGAGGACGTGATGAACTGCTGGATGAAGAGGAGAAACCATCTGAAGTAATAGCAGATGTCGAAGACGATGATGAAGAAGAGCCACCAATTGGTGAACGCGAAGAAGAAGATGACGAGGACGAAGATGAAGTAGGTGGTTTACAATCCCGATCATTCGAGCAGGCATTGCCTCCACCGTAAAGCACAACGACGCATGCATTATTTTGACATTCCGTATGAGTCTGCGTACCACAACCTTTGGAAGGACTACATTCATTTAAACCTGGACCATCAACAGTGCGACATTCGTCATTTACACAGACAGTGTGCTCAAGGCATTCGACATCATCATTACACTCATTTGCACCATCTCCTTGTACTTGGATGCACTGATTATCATCACATTTGGTATGGAAGTTTGTGCTACAACCAAGAGCAAATGGATCACAAGCGTACGATGCCTTCTCGCCAGGTTTTGCAGGACGAGAGGTACAAAGCATGTTGCCATCATATGGCACACATTCCGTTACTCGACTGCACTCTGCGTTGCTTGAGCATTCATCTGCCTGATCCGGGTCACCAGGGTTTCCTCCCCAAGGCTCGAGCAGGGCAACTGGCTTACATTCACCAAGACTGGTACATCTGTTGACATAGCGTAGACAGTCAGCATCTTTGGAACATTCTTGAGAACCATTGCCAAGGGCCTGTACACAAATTTTTCCTCCCTTTTCATCCAGAATGCATTCCCCATGGGTAACGCATTCATCATCAAATGCACAGGTATTTGGGGCATGGCCATCTTTGCGAACACATGCTTGATTTTCACATTCCAAATGTGACTGGCAGTCATAGTTTTCTAGGCATTCATTTGGACCAGACTGTGGAACACTTTCACATGTAAATGTGCTGAAGTTACAGACAGATCGTTCTGGGGCACAGCCCATATTCAAATCGCAGGTGTCTTTCCCTTCGCCAGGGACAAGCTCACAGGCGTATCCAGGCCAAGGAATTGCAGGATTGGTGTACACTTTGCATTCTGCATGCATTGCGCAATCTGCGTTACCGCCACATTCATCTTCACCAGGTGGCCAGTAGGAGATGCTGCACACACCATCGCCTGAACAGACAGAGTGCCCTAGGCCTTCACAGTTCGCATTCAGCTCGTCGTTACCACACTGGTTTACTCCTTTTCCGTCGACAACAATACATTGACCGGTGCTACGTTCGCACTCCGTATGCTGTTCGGAAAGTTGGCAATTTGTGCAGACGCCAAGGCTATGCGCAGGCAGTGCCCCTGTTGGATTTGTGAGTAGGTCATTAATACGATCGGTATCTTCCTGAGAGGTAAGGTGAGGTCTGCACATACGTTCACAGCCCTCTTTAGTCAGATACGGCTCATCACATTGGCCAAGTACCATACAGAGGACACAGGCATCTGTGTTGTCGTAAGCACCAAGTGCCTCAGTGCGATCTTTTGTATAACAGCCAGTACCAAGTGTTTCTCCATCTTCACAAGGGATGGGGTAAATGACATCACCATCACTACCTGTCTTCCACGCTGGTTCACTGTAGCAGCTCATACCGAAGTCACACGTTTCACCTGCCTCTACAACACCATTTCCACAGTAGGGAAGTTGGCAGGTACTTGGACAACTATCGCCGTCGTCTGTATTGCCGTCATCACACATTTCCCCAAGATCTGTATCAATCACACCATTGCCGCACGGTTGTTGTGACGTACAGCTATCGCTACAAAACGCACTATCGGGCGCGTCACATTCCTCACCCGTATCTTTTACCCCATCGCCACAGGTTGGAAGCATACAATCTTTACGACAGGTATTTGGGGTAATGTTCGAATTTTGAATACCCAGATCGCATTCCTCTCCCGTATCAACGACGCCGTCACCGCACTGTGGTGGTTTCTGGCATCCTGTACATGATTCAAATGTATTAATGCAGGCGTCATCTACGCACCCTCGAACAGACTTGTAACATTCACCTGTACCAAAGCAGATGTGCCTTCCAGCATCATCCATGCTGCAGAACCCTTGGCCTACAACCATTTTACAGCTGGTGATGTCTTTCTCCAGACAGTTTGCTGCGTTGCATTGTGCTTTACAGGCATTGGCATCGTTAGGGTCACATTCATCGGTGTTCGCTCTTCCTTGTACATTAGCAACGCGTACACAGGTATCGCCAGTACACTGTGTATGGGTGACACAGTCGATATTCCCAAGACATTCATTGGCACCTGGGCCTAGCTTCTCTATGCATTGGTCATTTGCACACACTAAGTGCTTTTCGACGCCACAACCGGTAAATGGCCTACATTCGTTTGGCCCAAAACCACGGACTAAAGCACATTGACCTGTATTTTCATTACACTCTGCATGCGTTTGCAGCTTACAGGCGTAGCAGTTATCTTCGCGCGTAGAATTACCATCGTCACATTCCTCACCATCATCGAGGATACCATCACCACAGGTTGGTCGCGTACAGTTTGTACGACACGTTGCATTAGGATTGTCACTGTTGTTTCTTCCTTCGTCGCATTCCTCTCCAAAATCGATTATTCCATCACCACAGTTTGGATTTGCAGGAGCTTGGCAGCGGCAGTTGCTACATGTTTTATTGTCAGAACAGGTTGTTCCGGGCGTACCTGCATCATCTTCACATTCTTCTCCAAGTACTGTATCAACAATACCATCACCACAAATTTTCGCTTGGCACCCTGCGGTGCAGGAGCTTTCCTCAGAACCGTTATTGGGACCATCATCACACTGCTCACCGAGGTCGCCATCTTTATTACCATCGCCACAGACACGTAGCAGACAGTCAGCGGTACATTCAAAACCATTAACGCCATTATAGTCGCCATCATCACACTCTTCTCCCTCTTGCAATACGCCATTACCGCAAATTTCTATTTTACACGAACTGTCACAACCATCGCCGTTCTCGGTATTGCCATCATCACACTCCTCTCCAAGCTCTTGGCATTGCTGCACCGTACTACCAATGAGTGATGCAAAGAGGCGGCCAAAGAATCCTGAAATACCACAGCCGACGCGGTTGCTTTGCAGCTCACCATCTCCACAGAATGGACTTATCGAACTACTGGATGAAGAAGACGATCGTAAACTTGCAACAACAGATGAACGCGCGCTGCTTACCGAACTTGCAGCACTACTTGTTGCTGTACCACTACAGCCACAGGTGCTGCCAGACACGCCGCACGTTTGCCCTGCAGGACATATGAGGCGCGCACAAACCAGTGAACAGTTTACTGCTTTGGACGATGCACTGGATGCAGAAGCCGTACTCGCAACGGAACTTGCGCGACTGCTTGTTGAACCTGGTCCTGGTCCTGGGCTTGGTCCAGGTCCCGGTCCTGGGCTTGGTCCTGGTCCTGTTCCGGGTCCTGGCCCGACGCTTGGGCCAACACTTGGGCCAACACTTGGGCCAGAAGTTGGTCCCGGTCCAACAGTTGGTCCCGGTCCTCCATCATCATCTGCAGGACAATACCATTGAATACACGCTGCTCTACAGCAATTTTCTTCGTTGTCTGCAGCACAATCAAATGGGTCATCTGGATCTCCATCACCTGTCAAATCAATACAATTATCGTAGCATTCTAGAACGTCACCCCCATAAGGGTCTCCATCTGGATCTTTGGGATCTAGCTGAGCTAAAAGCATTGCTACTACTCCGACTTCAGCGTTGCCACCGCCGTCGCACTCGCAAACACAGCTAGCCACACATCGTTCTACATCATGTTTGTCATCAAATTCTTCACTGCAATCACTTCTACAGTCGGTAGTTGTCTGCGTGCGGTCAGGGTCTCCAGGGAGACATGTATATGGCTTGGTACACTCTTTTTTTTCTGGATCCCATATTTCATCAGCTTTACATGCTACACATGTTCCATCTTCTTTGCGGTGTTCGCCATCGGCACATACGTCAACACAATGAATGACTCCATCAATAGTAATCGTAATTTTTGGATCTGGGCAAGTGCAGTGACAAAACTCGCCTGCAGGTTTACCAGGTGGAAATATTGGAGTCCCACCCCTATCGGTACACTCTTTAACCGGTTCTGTAAACGGTGGCACCTGTGCAGTGAGTACATTGCTGTACGGCGTTTCATACGAAAGAATTACTTCTCCAGGTAGCGGGAGGGTACAGTAGACAAGTGTACAGTCTGGGTAACAAGTAGAATCCGGAGCATTGTTTCCTTCTGTACCTAAATCACACTCCTCATCCGGATCCAGATTACCATCTCCACACTGAGAATCCTTCACGCAAATTCCCCCATCTGAAGGATTTCCCGTAGTGTTTAGATCGTGATCGCAGCGTAGGTTCTGTGCTGGATCGCATGTAAAACTATTGAAGTTTGAGACTCCATTGCCCATGCAACAGGGTTCACCTTCGTAGTCACACCTTTCTTCTTCATTGACAATGGTATCGGTACATGCAGGAACACCACTACATTCCCCGCAAGGAACGAGTATCGAGACACAGCCACCAATTCCATCTCCTTCGCAGAAGTAGTCTACCCACGAAGTATCAGGACTTGTACAAACTTCTGCAGGGTCTTCATCGAGCGCATCACATTCAGCTTGTGTACAGCCATTGTTATTACAATTTCCAGTTTCACACACGCACTGCCCAGATGAGTTGCAGGAGGGAGATCCACAGCACAGGTCTGGGGGAGCAAGGGGGTCACAGGCAAGGGGATCGCCATTCGGGTCGCACGAACCAAACGTAGTTGTAGTTGCTCGTTGAGATGAAGGATTGCCAAGTAGTAATACCGTACCAATGGTGATGGTAAGAGTTAAAAACCCAAGGCCGGTAAGCATTGCTTTACCCATGATGAAAAAATTCTACCAAACTTCAAACTACAAGTATAGGAAGACTATTCCAGCATCAAACTTGTTGCTCGGTCGACAATAATTCTAAAGTCACCGAACGGTTGTTGGTCAGAAGAGGGAACACCATCGACCGTCCCATCGCAGTTCACATCATCTTCAGCAATACTTTGTTTTGCAGCCAAACGATCGGCAAAATCTTTTGCAACAGACAGCAACTGCGTCAGAGACGTCTTTCCTGTAAAGAGGACAGCGAGGTTTTGCTGCGGATTACAAGTAACTGGTTCTGGCTGGATACAGTCTGTGACTGTTGTGCATTCATCATCCCCAAGACCGCTTACTTCTATGCAGCTAGCATCCTTGCATACGGTATGCGTAGCTTGAGTACTACCTTCCAGCGTGCAATCTGTCGAACATCCATCATTTGATGTAATAATACAATCTGCACCTTCGCCACACTGCGTCTGCTCTGACCAACCCATGGTTGTGCAACGAATAGGATTGCCACTTTCATCCTTCATAGCATTTTCTGGTGTTGGTGCGACGCCATCGGCAAAGCAGTAACCACCATCATCACATTCTTCCTGCCAGATGCGGTCTCCATCACCTGTAAGAATGCCATCTTTATCCACGTAACCATCACCACAGAACTCAATGGTACAGCCGCCATTGGGGTGATCGCTTCCGCTACAGCCGTCACCGGAGATAAGGTTACCATCATCGCATTCTTCGCCTTCTTCTGTGTCTGCACCCATGAGCGATGGGTCACCATTGCCACACACTGGTGCTGCAGAGTGCAAGCCAGTACATTCAGATCCATCGGGATTGAGATATGGTCCGCACCCACATTGCCCTGTTCCGGTTCCTTCGCAGCCTTCTGGAGGCGCTTCGCATGGAGGACAATTAAAGATTGGTATGAGGAACGAACAGGCATTACTCTGCGAATCGCAGAAGTAGCCCAACTTGTTAGTGCAATTACTTGTACATCCTGGGACAGAGTCACACGTCTCGTCGCCCTCTACCTTTCCATTACCACACATTTCTGTCATACGCAGACCGCCCTGAACACTAAAGACAAGGGGTGTATCTGTAGAGTGAATATAGTACAGTTCTCCTGCACGGAGGGATGTCAGAGGTGATGAAAAATCATAACTATCTGATGCGTAAAAATTTTCTTTTGTAAAAGGGGGTTCTTTTCCGTCGAAGTGGTAGAGAAACCATGAACCATACGATGCAATATTTTGCGCGTTTATTTCAATATCTGGTCCACTTGTATACGTAAAGTACCGGTGGGTATTTACAGGAATACGGAGTTCTTGTGTTAACGATGTCAGTTCAACTACTGAACTTTGCTCAGACGAAGCTTGTCCACGTAGCACTCTATTTGCAATGGTCACAGACCCCGCAACAATACTCAGAATAAGGAGAGGTACGACAGGTGAGCGATTGAAATTCATAGTGCCATTCTACGGTAAAGTGGCAGCTCTCGAAAGAGATAATTTTTTATGTCATGCGTCGACGCTTGCGGCGCATCCAACTGAAGCCCGCAGCAGCACCGCTTCCAATAACGACTACGGCAGCAGGTCCAGTGTCGCCGACAGGAGCTTGTCCTTGTGCAAGAGCTTGTAGTTGCGCGAACGGAAGAACCGAGCGAGGAATACCAAGGCGATCTGCCAATTTCAACGCCTCTTCAGGGGACAGGTTGGCAAGGTAGGCTCCAAGGAGGAGGGGATTTCTCGAAAGATACAGTCCAAGCGCAGGTGGCGAACCAGCAGATTGTTGAAGCGCTTCGATTTCTGTTGGAGAAATATTGGTCTGCTCGGCAAGCACCAGTATCTCGGAAGGAGAGAGAGGGGTGCCCGGAAGCCCAAACTGAACAATGCAAGATGGGGAGCAGCCATCGTTACGTATGGCATTGCCATCGTCACATTCTTCGGGAAATTCCAGTATGCCATTGCCGCACCCGTCAATGTTTGCCGCAGATGCAACAAGTGTAATTGTGCCATCATTACAGAAGCGGTCGCATCCGTCACCATTCAACCTGTTCCCATCGTCACAGCGTTCGCCAAACTCTGTATCGATAATGCTATCGCCACATCGTGGGTAGCTGCAATCGAGACGGCAGTGTGCATTTGGTGCATCGGAGTTACCCGTTCCTTCATCACATTCTTCACCAGGGTCAATGGTGTTGTTGCCACATGCATCTGAGAAGAAGCGACAGGCGATACATGCGTAGGGGAGCGTTGGGTCATGCGTTGCTGCTTCGCACTGCTCGCCGAGCATTTTTTGTACGTTGCCATCACCACAGATGCCGATTTCCGCATCGCAAACAGCACTACATCCATCATTATCACGATGGTTACTGTCATCACATTCTTCACCCTCCTCAAGGACACCATTTCCGCAGATGCTGGCAGCGCCAACATACGTCTTTCTTGAACTCGATGAACTCTGTCTACTAGCAATATATTCTATTTTGCAATTCGAAGCACAGCCATCACCGTTGTATGTATTTCCATCGTCACACTCTTCTTGGAGAAGGCTTTCAATAATGCCATTTCCACAGCGTGGATCGTTGTTGATATACGGTGGAGAGGTTGAACTTTTTGCACTTGAAGCAGAGCTAGAGCTACCACGACATGCAGCATTGTTTGTGCAGCGATTCTCTCCTTCACCATCAACTTCTGTACAGGCGCCGTTCACACACGCAAGATGTGTACCAGGTTCAGGGCAGTCTGCATGAGAGCCACAGCTATTTTCTCCAGATCCAAATACCACTTTGCATTGACCATCTTCACAGGTGGAGTACGTAAGTGGGTCGTTGCAGGAAACCGTATCACTACATGTGTCACGACCATTTCCTGGCACTTCTGTACAGGCATTATTTTCACAGGCAAAGTGCGTACATCCATTTTGGTTGCAGGTCTTGCAATCACTATCCTGCGCACAATCATCATCTCCACTGCCAGAAACTTCCTGACAGGCTTCATTGACGCAGGTGAGATGCGAAGAGACTGGGCAGTCATTAAAGGTGACACATTCATTTGTGTCTGTATTGCCAGGGAGGCGCGGTATCAATTCACAGAGCTTTTTCTCTTGATTACATATGCTGCGGAAGTTGGAACTACAAGGAACATTGTATGCGCACTGTCTTGGGCCACTACCGAGTACTGCTTGGCAACTTAAGTCTTCAGCACAGATAAGTTGTCCACAGTCTGTACTATTGACACACTCCATCGATGTTCCACTTGGGTCGACAACACATTGGAAGTTACTGCACGTAGTTCCCCCTTGTATTGGACAGTCATCAAAAGTAACACATTGATTATTTCCTGCACCATTAACCGTAATACATTGCTTGTTAACACTGTCACAGACAGTGTGTGTTGTTCCGCCACAGCGCACATCGGCACTGCATTCATTGCGACCGCTACTGCCCTGGACTACGACACATCTATCGAATGCATTACATTCGCTATGGAAGCCAAGGTCGATAGTACACAGCGCTGAACAACCATCTCCATCATTCGTATTTCCGTCGTCACATTCTTCAGGTAATTCCAGTATTGCATTACCACAAGTGTTCTTTCCTAGACCGCAATCTCTATCACTGAGGCATTCAGGATCTCCATCACCAGGGACAACTTGGCATTGGTTATCTTTACATGCTAAATGCGTGCCAGGTGGAGGGCAATCTGCCGCTTCAGCACACTCATTGAGTCCAGGGCCATCGACAAACATACATTGAGCATTATGACAAATCGTGTGTTTGGGATTGGTGCATGAAAAACCTGTAGGGCAGCAGGCAACAGTGCTACTACATTGATTTGCGCCTTCTGTTCCAACGGGAACGCAGGATGCGGAAAGGCATTGAACGTGTCCACAATCCGATGTATTTACACAGTCACTCTCTTCCGTGCCGTTGGCAATCACACACGAGAAGTTCTGGCATTCCAGGTGTGTACCGATAGGGGGGCAATCGGTAGTATCGACACATTCATTGCGTCCAGGGCCAAAGCGCACAACGCACTGTTGGTCTTCGCAAACTGTGTGCTGGGTCGGATCGTTACAGAGCACCGAAGAGCTACATTCATTATTTCCTTTACCGAGGACAGGCACACATCGATCGTCACGACATTCTAAGTGTCCACAATCATCCACAGATGTACAGGTGCTTTCTTTCTCACCATCTACAAGAACGCAGGCAAAGTTTTGGCATTCAAGATGCTTACCAACTGGAGGACAGTTATTGGGATCAATCGTACATTCATTCTCTCCTTCACCAAAAACCTCTTTACATTGATGCTCTTCACAGACCGTATGCTTCCCATCCACAGGGGAACAGGATGTTGAGCTATTACACGTATTGACGCCACCACCTTCCACAAGCGTACAACTCTCATCAATGCATTTTAGATGGCTGCAGTCATTATCTTCTGTACAGGTATTTGGCCCCTCTCCATCAACAAGCGCACACGCAAGATCTTCACAAGCATAGTGCATTCCTACTGGAGGACAGTTATTGGGATCAATCGTACATTCATTCTCTCCTTCACCAAAAACCTCTTTACATTGATGCTCTTCACAGACCGTATGCTTCCCATCCACAGGGGAACAGGATGTTGAGCTATTACACGTATTGACGCCACCACCTTCCACAAGCGTACAACTCTCATCAATGCATTTTAGATGGCTGCAGTCATTATCTTCTGTACAGGTATTTGGCCCCTCTCCATCAACAAGCGCACACGCAAGATCTTCACAAGCATAGTGCATTCCTACTGGAGGACAGTTATTGGGATCAATCGTACATTCATTCTCTCCTTCACCAAAAACCTCTTTACATTGATGCTCTTCACAGACCGTATGCTTCCCATCCACAGGGGAACAGGATGTTGAGCTATTACACGTATTGACGCCACCACCTTCCACAAGCGTACAACTCTCATCAATGCATTTTAGATGGCTGCAGTCATTATCTTCTGTACAGGTATTTGGCCCCTCTCCATCAACAAGCGCACACGCAAGATCTTCACAAGCATAGTGCATTCCTACTGGAGGACAGTTATTGGGATCAATCGTACATTCATTCTCTCCTTCACCAAAAACCTCTTTACATTGATGCTCTTCACAGACCGTATGCTTCCCATCCACAGGGGAACAGGATGTTGAGCTATTACACGTATTGACGCCACCACCTTCCACAAGCGTACAACTCTCATCAATGCATTTTAGATGGCTGCAGTCATTATCTTCTGTACAGGTATTTGGCCCCTCTCCATCAACAAGCGCACACGCAAGATCTTCACAAGCATAGTGCATTCCTACTGGAGGACAGTTATTGGGATCAATCGTACATTCATTCTCTCCTTCACCAAAAACCTCTTTACATTGATGCTCTTCACAGACCGTATGCTTCCCATCCACAGGGGAACAGGATGTTGAGCTATTACACGTATTGACGCCACCACCTTCCACAAGCGTACAACTCTCATCAATGCATTTTAGATGGCTGCAGTCATTATCTTCTGTACAGGTATTTGGCCCCTCTCCATCAACAAGCGCACACGCAAGATCTTCACAAGCATAGTGCATTCCTACTGGAGGACAGTTATTGGGATCAATCGTACATTCATTCTCTCCTTCACCAAAAACCTCTTTACATTGATGCTCTTCACAGACCGTATGCTTCCCATCCACAGGGGAACAGGATGTTGAGCTATTACACGTATTGACGCCACCACCTTCCACAAGCGTACAACTCTCATCAATGCATTTTAGATGGCTGCAGTCACTGTCTGCTGAGCAGGTATCATCCCCTTTCCCAGGGACCTGTTTACACTGCAGATCTTCACAAATGAAGTGCATTTCGATGGGGCAGTCAGCAAAGGTAACACACTCATTGGGAAGAAGGTCATCAGGCGTACGATCGATAGTTTCACAGAGACGCTTTGCGCTATTACAGACAGTGCGTGTCTTAGTGCTACAAAGCACCGTTCCACCACATTGGGATGTTCCCGATCCTGGAATCATTCGGCAACTGTCGTCTTCTGCACAGATACTGCGACCACAATCGCTGTCATTAACACAGCCAACCTCATCACCGACATCGGTTTTTACACAGGCAAAATCTTCACACTTCGTCCCGCCTTCTATTGGACAATCGCTAAAGTCGACACATTCGTTTTTTCCTTTGCCGTCTACTGTTTTACAGACTGCATTATCCTGGTCACAAACAGTATGCTTCTCTCCTCCGCAGGGATGCAGAGCATCACATTCGTTTCTGCCATCTGCCCCTGGGACGACTACGCAACGGTCGAAGGCATTACACTCACTATGGAATCCAGGTTCTGTTTTGCAGGTACTTGAGCATCCATCATCATTTTGGGTATTCCCATCATCACACTGCTCCGGTAGCTCAAGAATGGCATCACCACACTTTGATGTACACACACCACAATCGGATGCACAGTTTGTACAGTTCTCTGTTGTGCTGGCATCACAGATGCCATCACCACAGGAAGCCGATTCGTTTTGGCAGGACGAATTACAGCCATCGCCTGTGCGTTGAACGCAGATGCTCCCATCGGTACAGTCACTATTCTTTGTACAGAGAGCGCCGTTGTTGCACTGTTTTCCATCATCACATTCTTCTCCGTTTAATCTATTTGGTGTAACAGTTTTATCGACCCACTGATCCAGCACACCATCTCCGCAGTAGGGGATGCGACAGTCGGGCGTACACGTACAGGGGCCCGCTCCACAGAGCCGCGCTTGTGTAGGATCGTCACACATTTCACCCTCCTGTATAACACCATCGCCACAGTTTGGCAGTTGGCAGCTACTATTACAGGTTCCTCCAGGCATACCATTGCGACCGCCTTTGTCACATTGCTCTCCGATAGACGCTTCGATAATGCCATTGCCACAATAGGCAATTTTGCAATCGGTGCGGCACATACCAGCTGAAGGCCAGGTGCTGTTATGCCTTCCGTTGTCACATTCTTCGCCATCCTCACTCTCAACAACACCGTTTCCGCATCCTGTTGGAAGCGTGCAGTCTTTTGTGCAGGAGTCGCTGTAGGCACCGTTGAGCGTACCACTATCGCACTCCTCAGTACCTTCGACTTTTGCGTTACCACAAACAGATGCAGCTTTATGGAGTGACGAGGATGATGTTCCTCCACCCGCACAGCCCATATACGAGTAACCGGTTGGGATGAGGTGATTTGCTAAACAACTTGAAAGGCTCCATGAAGATGGGCAAGCACCCGAGAAACACTGCACACTCACACCGCTATCCGACGTAGAGTAGTAACAGCTTTCACCTTCGTCACAGGTCATGCTGCCGCAGTACTTCTCACAGTAAGTTTGAGAGGATGCAGAACTACTACTGCTTGCACAATCAATATCGGCAGCACAGGTATTTGGTTCGTCTCCAGCAACAATTTTGCACGCATTACCCTCGCACGCGAGATGTGTTCCTGCTGGCGGACAGTTATTTGGGCTAACTGTGCAGGTATTTTTCCCTTCACCATCGACCAGTGTACATGCACCATTTTTGCAGACAGCATGCTTTCCATCAGTACTGCTACACAAGGTTGATACGTTACAGGTATCGAGGCCAGGGCCTGGCATAGTTGTACAGGAATCGCCAGAACATGCCAAATGACTACCACCAGTTTCGCAGATACCAGAGACGCAAGCTGCTCCTGCACTACAGACACTCACACACATTCCTCCGACGCATCCTTCGCAACTACCTGCAGGACAATCGCTATGAGTGGAGCATAATACTGGCCCTTTCGAAGAAGTAGATGCGCTACTCTTCGAGCTTTTCGTTAGGGCGCATAGTTCCTGGCGAACGCTTTTAAGAACACAATGGTTCATGGAACATCCGTATACCGCAGGACAGTATTTCACAGGACTAACAAGCCCAATATCCATACATTCTGTACAGGGTTCTGTATCGGGGTTTGGACAATCTGTTACAGCATTACACGATGGCGCACCATAGACACACCCGCAGTTTGCCGTTCCATCGGGGTTCATCCATCGAATCGCGCAAGCACCTTCCGTGCACGATACTCCCGTACACGCTGCATCACATACTCCTGCAAGAGATGATGCACTCGAAGAAGACTTTGATGATGCGCTCGATACAGGCTTGGGTTTACATGCGCCTGCAACACAGGTTTCATTCGAAGCACAGGCGGATACACAGACATTACTAACACAGCTAAGACACGAGTCACTTGGGCACGGGACAGTAGCAGAACATTCTACATCATCAACACAATTACATCCTTCCGCATGTTTTCCGGAGGGACAGGTAACTGTCTTACAGGAAATTCCATCACAGCAACCCGAGGAACAATCGCTGTTTGCTGAACATTCGTTCGTCACACAATTACATCCTTCCTGGTGTTTGCCTGCAGGACAGGAAACTGTTTTACATTCATTCGACTCACAACACCCCGACGAACAATCGCCATTTGCGTCACATTCGTTATCGACACAACTGCAACCAACTTGGTGTTTGCCTGCAGGACAGCTTATCGTTTTGCATTCATTTGACTCACAACACCCCGAGGAACAATCACCATTTGCGTCACATTCGTTATCGACACAACTACAGCCCTCTCGATGCTGGGTGGAGGGACACGTAAGCGTAGAACAATCACATTCGCTTAAGGCGCATGGTACTGCTTCAGTAGTGCCACTGACATTTGTCGTGCATGCACCCGCATTACAGTCGAAGTATGAACAGGTTTTTGTGCATCCTCCGAGGCCATTGGGTACACATGAATCGCATGTTGTACTGAGTCCACAATCTTTATCTTTTGTACAGGATGTTAGAGCTGTACAGACGTCGTTTGTACATGTTAATCCCGATGCACATGGTCTTACTGCTGTTTGTTTGCCATAGCTATCGCAACAATTTGCAGGGGCGCAGCTACCACCGGCTTCTACAGGTTGCGAGCATTCCGGTAGAGAAGGGTCACAGACGCACGTGCCCGTTGTTGAAGTAGTTGAGCCAGAGTAATCACATTTTAGACCATCCATGCACTCGTATGTCATATAAAACCCTCCGACACCACCATCACAGCAACTTGGTCCTTCACCACAGGATTCATTAAGTTTTCGCTGCATTGTTGTACAGGTTGGAAGCCCGCTACAGGTATCGCACGCTTCACATTGGCAGACGCCAGCTTCGCTACAATTAGGTGAACCACAGCATTCGCCTGGGGGAGCGAGTGAGTCACAGGCTAAGGGATTGCTATACGGGTCACATGAGCCAAATGTTATCACGGCCCCTTGCAACTTCTCCTCTGTATTTCTCTGCACAATCACAACGGTCGTTCCAATGACAAATAGAGAGAGTGCGATATATTTTGCCAGTGCAGAAAGTGACCAAGGCATAGATTAACAAAGGGTAGCAAATCTGCATATCAAAACGAAAATTTGTTCTCTTGCAGTTTCGATACATTAGTGTGTTTTACTTTTTCTTAGCGTTTGTCGATAGAACAACTGTAATGCTACCAAGTGCGTTGAGCAAAAACGCTGTTGCTGCCATCAGCGGAATAGTGATGTAGCCAAGCTCAAAGATGTACGTTGCACTGCATGAAACTCCTGAAAGGTCGCAAGGAGCAAGCGGATCATGTTCGATAGGATTCAGTATTGCTTCCCATTGATCACTGTAGTGGTCGAGCGAAAGTGCACCACCAACAATGCACAGTGCAAGAATATACCACGCAATGGTTCGGTCCTTTCTCCAGAGGGCAACAGCAAGAAGAATAACCTGTGGGTACATGAAGATGCGCTGGAACCAGCAGTCTTTACACGGGGCAAAGAGGGCAATTTCGGAGAAGAAAAGACTTCCCGATGTTGCAACGAGGGCAACAACAAACATGAGAATTAGTGCGTGCTTACTAACCAAAGACCTCATACGTAGCCCCAATCTGTTTCCCATAAGAGAGAGCACGACAGCAAGACCAATGACAATAGAAAGTACCTGGCCAGCAACGGTTAGGTAGGTCAGAGTATCGAAGACTGCAAAGTAGGACATGGCTGGCATTGTACGCGTCGTTAGAGTTGGTGTATAGTAGAGGCATGATAATTAATCCAGTCGCTATCGTCGTCGCTACCATCGCGTGTATGGGTCTTGGATCCCTATGGTATGGCCCACTTTTTGGTGAAAAGTGGATGGCACTTGTTGGCATAAAAAAAGATACGATTTCTAAAGCAGACATGAAAATCGCGATGACACAGGGCCTTATCGCTACACTGCTCAGTAATGTGTTTCTCGCACTCCTTCTCCTTTTAGCCAGTACACAGACTCTTGCAGATGCGGTAAAAATTTCTCTCGTACTAGCTCTTGCTACAGGAGTTCCCGGTGCATTACATGATATTGCATGGGAACGAAAACCTCTCACATTGTTTTACATGAATAGTGCACATTGCATTTTAAACTTTGCGCTTGCAGCAGTAATTATTCAGGCGCTATCGCAGTAAGTTGCTGTAGTGCAGAGAGGGCACGCTGATTATCCGGATCGTAACGGAGTATTTCGCTGAATTGATGTTTTGCATCGTCGATATTGCCACGCTCTGCATAGAGAATGCCAAGGTTAATGCGGGCGGCAATAAATGATGGTTCTAGCTCCACCGCTTTTTTGTAGGCATCAAACGCTTCGCGTTGACGTCCAACTGCCTTATAGGCAGCAGCAAGATTGTAGTATGCCTGTGGATAGAATGGATTCCAGGCAATGGCATCTTCGAGTATTGCTATCGCTTCAACAGGCCTTGCTATGTTGATGAGCAGTGAACCAAGGTTTACCTTAACGGTCGTGAAGCTGGGGTCAAGTTCCAGCGCTTTCTTATAATCTGCTTCAGCTTCGCTCGTACGCTGTTGCATGCCGTAGATAATGCCTTCCTGCAAGTAGACGTGTTGATTTGAAGGATCGAGTTCCTTCGCAATGTTCAGAGTCTGCAATGCAAGGTCACTATTCCCCTGTACACGGTATGCAGATGCGAGGTTGCTAAGAATCTTGCTCTGGCCATAGAGTGCCGATGTTCCACGGCCGAATTCTTTGCTGAGACGCAGTGCTTCTTCATACGAAGCAATCGATTGCTCAAGCTGCCCCTTTGTTCGGTAGATGTTGCCGAGGTTGTTATGCGCAGAGTGTGCTTCGGGATAGAGTGTAACAACATGGGTAAATAATGTTTCACTGTCTGCCCAGACGAGGGATTGGCGGTAGGAAAGGATAGCGAGGGTGCAGAGGGTGCAGAGGGTACAGAGGAGTTTCCATTTCTGATTCTGAATGAATGTGTGTATACCCGATACCAAGAGAAGCAGAATGCCGATTGAAGAAATGTATGCGTAGCGGTCCGAGGCAAAGTAGAGAAAATCTCCCTTTGAAAAATTGAGCAGAGAAGGGGAGAGGGCAATGCCAAAGAGTCCAAGACTAAAGAAAACGAGGCGTGTGCGTTTCAGACTCCAGAGTCCTATGACAAGCAAGAGGGCACAGAGAACAATGGGCACGAGTATCCGAGCGGATAGCAATTCTACTGCTCCAGTAAACGGATAGATGACAGAGAGGTGCGTTGGGATTAGCATCTTCTGTAGATAAAAGACTGTGCTCATTGGAGCAATGAGGAGTTTTTCAACTGGTGTTGAAGAGTCAAGAACCCCTGTTTTACCGAAGAATGCAATGACGGCAAAAATAATTGCAAGAATGCCATAGGGAATCAGTCGCATCACAAAACGTGTGTTGATATTCCATCTTTTAAAGAATGCCGTAAGAATGAGAAGTGCAGGCAGGGTAATAATGGTGACTTTCGAGAGAAGACCCAGAGCAAATGCAACGACACTCATGACGTAGATCCTCTGTACCCTCTGTACCTTCTGCATCTTTTCTTTATACTCAATAAACAACCCCCAGCTCAGGAGCATCCACATTGTCGATAGAAGGTCTTTCCGTCCACTTGCCCAGACGACCGCTTCTGTATTGAGCGGATGGAGAAGAAACGCTAGTCCAGTGATAACAGCGATAAAGCGGTTTTGCAGCAGCAGCAAAACAAGCCATACGACAAGAATGGCATTGATAATGTGTAGTAGCAGACTATGCAAGTGATAAAAACTTGGATGTGTGCCAGCAACGAGAAAGTCAAATTGATACGAAAAGAGTGTCAGTGGAATATAGAGTTCGGGGTCGTACGTCGTAAAAATGGTCTTAAGATTTGCAACGTTGATACCGCGGATAGCAGGGTTTTCGTAAATCAGGAGGCCGTCATCCCATCGAACAAAGCTATTTGCAAGCGATGGCCCATAAACAAGAAGCCCAATAAAGAAGAATACGCCGATAATTGTCCACCAGCGATTCATTAGAAGGCAACACCAACAGTACCCCTTAGAAGAACGCCAACACCATAAGCAACAAGTGCACCGAGTGCTCCGACGCTTACAATTTCCAGTGGACCACGAAAGAGGCGTTCTCGCGTGACAATACTTCGCGTAAGTCCAAGAAGAACAAGGGCGGCAAAGGTTGAGAAGGTTGCAACCTTGAATCGTATGTCCTCATGAATGCCAAACACATATGGCATGAGTGGAATGGAGCCAAACAAGAGAAATGAGATAAAGGTCATAATGGCATGGAGCAATGGTTGAGAGGCACTTTCTTCAGTCATGCCGTGCTCCTCTTGCATCATGACATCTGCCCAGCGGTCATTATCTGCGGTAATTGTTTTGACGATGGCATCAAGCTCTTTGCCTGAAAATCCCTTCTTTGCATAGGCAAGCTTCACTTCCTCTCGTTCCATTTCTGGTATTTCTTCTATTTCCTGTAGCTCTTCTTTGCGGAGTCTCTTGTACTGATCCATTTCAGACTTGATGGATAGAAACGAACCAGATGCCATCGACGTACCATCGGCAAACAGGTTTGCGAGTCCCAAAATAATAACAACGTAATGTGGTAAATCTGCACCAATGGTGCCTGCGACTACAGCAAATGTTGTGACAATCCCATCGTTTCCCCCGTAGACAATATCGTGAATAACAGGACCAAGTCTACTACCGTGCCGGTCTTCTGCCATGTGCTTTTTAAGCGCTTCTGATGCGATAACGTCCTTCGACATGAAGGAAGTATAGCAAACCTACTGTGTATTTGGTACACCTTGATTGTAGTTGAGACGCCAGAGAATCAAGATGCTCAATACAACAAGAGCAGAAATGCCACCTGCTCCGGTTTCTGGTTGTCGTAGTGGTCCTTGCGACTGTGCAAATGTCGCCTGAGCTTGGTATGTGCCAGGGGCATCACCGAATGCTGCGTCGATGGGAGTACCCGTATTATCAAATGGATGAATGCGCTCACTATCAACTGTGTAAGGGTTTCTGGGAATACCAACCTGCTCCACAGCTTGTGGAGACGCTACTTCTTCATCAAAGATATTTGCATCAAGAGTGGATGCGAGGTCAACGAAGTCGTCAACAGTATCGGTCACAATAATAATAACACCACGAATATCTCCAGAGACAGAGGAGGCAAATTCATACGGCCCAGAACGCATATCTGGCGTGATAGTGAATGTATCACTATCGCCACGCATCAGTTGCTTTGTCTCAAGACAGTATCCAGTATCGCTGCATAGTGTATTTGATTGAATACTCTGTAGAATATCTTGATTATTGATAAACGTAATTGTTTGCCCGTGTTCCACTTCCAATCTATTTGGGAGCATACCCTCATCGGAAATGGTAATGGTAGGTCCCGTTGGTGTAGCTTGACCTTGGAGTGTATGAGCACCTCGAAAGAAGAACAGACCAAGTCCGACTACGAGAAGAACACCAAAAATTGCTGCAGGCTGCCGAGAAACGGTTTGTGTTTCTTTTGCACGTACAGGCACAGGCTGCCCTTCCTCCTCTTCTTGCCAGTGAGGGTGGAGATTATCCATGGTCGGGTGGCTTCGTAGTTACACTGAATTGTCGACGTGAGGCAAAGGACGTTCCAATAACAGCTGAGCCAAGGAGAAACAGGAGGAGTATACTAGGCGCACCAGTTTCTCCGGGGACAGTTGTCGTACTCGCTACAGGGTTTCTTGCAGGACCACCAGACATACTGCCAAGTGTCAGCGGTGCTGTAGAGGTGTTTGGCTCACCAATGACAAGTGATACTTCATTACTAAAGGCGCTTTCTTCATTCTGGGAACTTAGTCCTCGAACAGCAAAATAGTAGCGTGTACCAAGGGGAAGGGAGCGAATGGTAATACTCGTCTCACTTTTGTCGATGGTTCTACGCTGAATATACCGGCCCGATGTCGTACCATAGTAGATGTTATATGCCTTAAGAAGCGAAGATTGCAACGGATCCCAAGCGAGAAAGACGGATGTTCCATCGGTTGTTACACGGACATTGCGAATTTGTAAAAGCGAGAATGTTGTTCTATCGCTTGTTTGTGCGATAGGTGGTGTAGGGTCGACTTGGGGTACACAGATGCCAGTGCTACAAATAGTGCTTTGGCACTCGCTATTCTCACTACACACTGCTCCGTTTGGTAAGAGGGGAGTAGGTGTAGGAACAGGAGTAGGAGTAGGTGTAGGCGTAGGCGTAGGAGGCGCTGGAGGCTCCTGACACACCCCTGCAATACAGACATGTTCTTCGCAGTCTTCATCACGAACGCAGGAGCCATCATCAAGTATATTTTCTGTGGCAAAGCGAACAAGAAGGACACCGGGCTCTTCTTTTTGAATGTAAGCCTCTTCATCTCCTTGCGCAGTCATGATGACGGTATGCCCAGATGGCTGTGCATCATGAAAAGTAATAGGAGTTCCGATGGGATTTGTTTCAATGACTCTGAACGTCAGTCTAGCAAAGAGAACTTTTTTCGTATTTGGTCCACTATCTTCAGCGCTTGCTTCCATCTTTACGTATCCTTCCGATTCGGAGAATGCACGTTCATCTGGTGTCACGAGTGAGAATGTTTCATTGATGTCGATGGAGACACCTTCGAGCATATTAGGGTCGTATGAGAGCCACGCACGTGCGCGCTTGATGTGCTGAGCACTCGGGTTATCTATGACGACGTCGATGTCGAGCGTATCGCCAATGCTCAGGGCTGGCGTCTGTAATGTCTGAGGATCTTTTACGTCAAACGATGTACAACGAGTGCTTGCTTGCCGTGTTTCGACAACAATACCTGGACTCGGAATTGGACCGAAAATCCAGTCATCGGTTTCACCTTCTCGCTCGATACAGTGTGGATGTAGCGAAAATGTTGCATCTGCCTCAGCAGCGTATACGGTTGCAGGCATCGCAAGTCCCAAAGAGACCACTACAGATATGCTGCGACAGATATGCCGATGGATGCACTGTTGACGTAAATTCATTTCTACGTGTTATTGGAGAGAAATGGTGGAGAGAAGGCGGATGGCATCGTCTACTGTAAGGACTCCGTCACCGTTTGGGTCAGCAGCAAGCTGATCCACCGTTGCATCGGAGTATCCCTGCGCTACCTCAAGAATGATGGTAACGTCGCGTAGATCGACGACTCCACTTCCGTCCATATCTCCTGCTAGGGTAACGCCGCCTGCTTCAATAAGAGAGACAGGAGCAACGTCACCGGCAGTACGTATGCCGAGCGCAAAAGAACTGACAATGCATGCTGCGCCGACAGCGAGCAGCTTTAAGTTCCTGCGCATGAAGTGTGGATATTTGATGTACATATCAAAGTATTATAGCGGATTTCTGTATTTTGGACGAGTATGCTTACATTGCACTATATCAATAATATTGTATAAAAATATGGTATAGTTCTCCCCTATGTCACAGATATACCTCTTCATTGGTGAAAATCGCTATGAATTAGGCAAAGAGCGCAGCCGATGGATTCAGGAGTTTACCGAGAAGCATGGCCCCGAAAACCTTCTTGTAGTCGAAGGTAAGGATGCTCAGTTTTCACTACTCATTAATGAGGTATCCACTGCTCCGTTTATAGCAGAGAAACGTCTTGTGGTTATCGATGGGCTACCGAAAATCGATAAAGATCAACTCAAGGCACTCGCATCATCCATACATCCGCAGACACTCCTCCTTATTATAGAACCAAGTCCGGATAAGCGCCTTAGTGTCACGAAAGAACTCATGGCTATTGCAACAGTCAAAACATTCACACCACTGCGAGGTAGTGCACTCATTGCGTGGCTTGCTCCATCCCTCGGGCAACGCGAGGCAACAAAGCTCATTGCAATGGTAGGAGAAGATCAGCTTCTTCTTGCAAATGAAGTACAAAAGTTGACAACGTATGCAGGGGATAGGCCTGTAACATGCGAAGATATTGAGAATTTAGTCATGCTCTCAACAGAGAAAGCAGTCTGGCAGCTCATGGATTTGCTCGGTGCAAAAAAGCGCGAGGAGGCACTGCAGTTTACAGAGACCATCCTCAAACGCGGAGAAAATCCGCACGGCCTTTGGAGTATGTTTTTGTGGATGGTAGCGCAGTTCTCGCAAGTAGCTGCACAGGTCATAGAGGGAAACACCAATCCTCAGAGCATAGCCAAGGCATGTGGTATGCATCCTAATACTGCACGCAATCTTATCTCTCTTGCACAGTCATACGATCACAAACGCCTATTGCATCTTATTACCCTCGTCATTGATTCGGATATAAAGCTCAAAACAGGAGGATTTAAAGCAACAGACCAATCTCCTGAGGAACTGAACGCCATCCTCGATACACGGATTGCTGCTGTTATTTAAAGCTCCTCAATCTTCAAGAGGAGGTCCTCAGTTTGCCGTTCTTCCGCTTCTTCCGCAGTCAGTTCTTCTTCCTGCCTCTCTTCGCGCCGTTTACGCCTCTCTTCTCCAGTTTTCTGTACGTCAGAACCCGCTGCATACCTCTTATCAATTTCTGCCAGCTGCTTCTTTTCATTCTCCAAAATACTTTGAAGATTATCGATTTGTTCAGGGGTCATGACGGGGAGGATATTTATCCAGTACTGCCGCTCCTCGTCATTCATACTTTCTGAATGCTTAATAAGCTCGATAAGTTCTGGAAACACAGACATGTTACGATACTTTTACCACTTCGTACTTAAAAGTGCCAGCGGGTGTTTTAACATCGACAACGTCCCCCTTCTTTTTTCCGAGCAGTGCTTTACCAACAGGTGATTCATTGCTGATTTTGTGGTCGAGTGGGTCTGCTTCGGTAGAACCAACAATAGTGTACTCAACGGCATCATCTCCATCGGTTTTGTTACGGATTGTTACACTGGTTCCAATTTGAATATCCTTTGTTTTCGTTGTCACCTTATCCGAGATGATCTTGGCATTTTTAATCATCTGTTCAAGCTCCAAAATACGCCCTTCAATAAACGCCTGTTCTGTTTTTGCCTCCTGGTACTCAGAGTTCTCCGAAAGGTCTCCGTAGGAAATTGCCTCTTTAAGGCGTTCTGCAACCTCTTTACGTTTCATGCCTTTAAGCTCATCAAGTTCATCCTGAAGCTTTTTTAGCCCTTCTTTGGTTACAAGGGTTTGGTCGAGTGCCAATGAATCGTCGTCGGATTTAGCCATAAGTCCCGGGTAGTGTAGTTCAGACTTTTTCTGTTAGCAACATTGGCCACTCCATAATAGGGAGTTTTTCCGTATCCTCTTGGCAAATGGCTTCTATGACGCGTTTTGCTAGCTGAACGTTTGTAATGAGTGGAATACCATGATCTGTCGCCAGACGTCGTATATAGTACCCATCAGTTTGCTCTGCACCGCGTGTATGGGTGGGGATATTAATAACGAGGTCCACACGCTTCTTTTCGAGATACTCACGAATATTCGGGTTTCTTGGCTCGCTAATCTTATGGAGCATCGCGGAGGGGATATTACGTGACTCTAAAAATTCATGCGTTCGCTGCGTAGCAAAGAATGCGTATCCTTTTTGATGGAGTGCCTGAATGCTACTGAGCATATCTACCTTGTCTTCCAGTCGACCAATAGTGACGAGGATGTTCTTCTTTGGAAGAGTGAACCCAACTGCAAGCAGTGCGGTAAGAAGAGCTTGTTCTGCATTGTGTCCAAAGCAGGCCACTTCACCGGTGCTTGCCATCTCAACTCCTAGTCGAGGGTCAGCACCTTTTAGTCTACTAAAGCTAAACTGTGCTGCCTTCACACCAACATGATCGAGGTCCAATGTCTGATACCGAAGATCCACCGGTGCTTCACCAAGGAGGGCTTGTGTTGCAAGCGTAATAAAGTTATGTCCGGTCACCTTGCTGGCAAACGGGAAGCTGCGACTGGCACGCAAGTTACACTCAATAACTTTCAGGCGGTTATTCTTCGCAAGGAACTGAATGTTAAACGGACCAGAAATTTGCAAGGCAGTGGCAATACTCTTTGCTGTTGCTTTTACTCTTCTAAGAGTCTCTAAGTTCACACGCTGTGGTGGTAGAACAATGGTAGCGTCACCCGAGTGCACACCGGCATTTTCGACATGTTCGGAGATCGCATAAATGAGGAGTTCCCCATTCTGCGCAACGCCATCAAACTCAATTTCTTTGGCACCCATCTCAAATTTCGAAACGACAATTGGTGCTTCCTTATTAATAAAGGCAGATTGTCCAACGTAGGCAGATAAGTCCTCATCGGAGTGTACAACTGCCATCGATGCACCAGAAAGTACGTAACTCGGTCGAACAATAACAGGGTACCCGACACTCTCTGCAAAGTGAGTTGCCTCGGAGAGGTCGGAAAATTCTTTCCACTCCGGCTGATCGATTTCGAGTTCATCAAGAAGTGAGCTGAACTTATGGCGGTCTTCTGCACGGTCAATATTCTCCGGTGATGTTCCAAGAATTGGTACATTGGCTTTCGCAAGACGTGGTGCGAGGGAGTTTGGAATTTGGCCACCCATGGAAACAACCACTCCTTCAGGATTCAGGAGGTCAATAACGTCTCGGACACGCTCCTCACTGAGCTCATCGAAGAACAGTGCATCACACTCATCGTAGTCTGTGCTGACTGTCTCAGGGTTACTGTTGATCATCGCAACACTGTATCCCTTCTGCTGCAGTTCATGGACGGCTTGGACACAGCACCAGTCAAACTCAACCGATGAGCCAATGGAGTATGGACCTCCGCCGAGTACAAGTGCTCGCTTGGTATCAGTATCAAATGCAATGTCATGTTCTTGTCCATGGTATGTGAGGTAGAGATAATTGGTATGCGCGGGGAATTCGCCTGCAAGGGTATCGACCTGCTTAACAACCGGAAGAATGTTGTGCTTTTTGCGCAACATTCGAATTTCATCGGTATCGGCTTTTGCAAGCTTCCCTATAGAACTATCGCTGAACCCTGTCTTCTTTGCCTTCAGCAGCAATGCAGCAGGCATATCTCCTTTTGATTCGCTTAATTCTTTTGCAAGAGTTGCTGCATCTTTCATCCTGTTTAAAAACCAAAGGTCAATGCCAGTTGCGATATTAATTTGCTCTGGAGACCAACTTCCACGGAGGGCTTGCGCGATTGCAAAAATGCGACGCGGCGTTGGTTTCTTTACCTCTGCATCCAGATCAGTAAATTCAAGATGTGAAGGAAACAGGCCAATGCAGCCGATATTTAACATACGAACCGCTTTTTGCAACGCCTCCTCAAAGCTGCGACCAAGTGCCATTACCTCTCCAACAGATTTCATCTCGCTGGTGACCTTATCGGAAACAAAACGGAATTTCTGCAAGTCCCAACGGGGCATCTTCACAGCAACGTAATCGAGCGATGGCTCAAAGTCTGCACATGTTACTTCCGTAATAGCATTACTCAGTTCCGGCAAGCTGTAGCCGAGTGCTAGTTTTGCTGCTACAAACGCAAGTGGGTATCCCGTTGCTTTTGATGCAAGTGCACTACTGCGACTCAGTCTCGCATTTACTTCAATAACACGATACTTTCTACTCTTTGGGTCGAGTGCATACTGAATGTTGCATTCACCGACAATTTGCAAGTGACGAATCACTTTCAGTGCGATAGACCGAAGCATCTGATACTCGTGGTTATCGAGTGTCTGACTTGGCGCAACAACTATCGACTCTCCAGTATGAATTCCCAGAGGGTCAACATTCTCCATGTTACAAACCGTAATACAGTTATCGAATCTGTCGCGTACCACTTCGTACTCAATTTCTTTCCATCCTGTTAGGTCCTCTTCTACGAGGACCTGTGGCGATTCTACAAACGACACTTTACAGATTTCATTAAGCTCCTTCTCATTCATAGCACGGCCACTTCCTTTCCCGCCAAGGGCAAATGCACCACGAATAATAACGGGGTACCCAATGCTTTGTCCGGCTTTTAACGCTTCGTCCATTGTTTCACATGCGAAACTCTTTGGCACATCTACATTGATAGAGCGCAGTTCTGCATTAAATGCAGCACGATCTTCGGTTTTTTGAATACTGTCCACGCTCGTCCCAAGCACTTGAATACCGTGCTTTTCAAGAACGCCACTCTGTTCGAGAGCAACACCACAGTTGAGAGCGGTTTGCCCTCCGAAGCTTAGTGCAATAGCATCGGGTTTCTCCTTCTCAATTACCCGTTCCACAAATGCAGGTGTAACAGGATTAAAGTAGACCTTATCAGCGAGGTTCCAACTGGTCTGGTTTGTTGCGATGTTTGGGTTAATGAGCACCACTTCTTTTCCTTCCTCCTTAAATGCTTTAATGGCTTGGCTTCCGGAATAGTCGAATTCTCCTGCTTCACCAATCTTTAAAGCCCCGGAGCCAAGGAGCAGGATTTTGGAAAAAGATTCTCCCTGGCCCTTGCGGGCTCCCAGAGAGCCTGTGTCTTCCGTATTCTCCATGATGTTCCGATGGAGCCTACCGAAGGAAGTATTAAAAGGCAAGAAACGGCCTTCAATATTTTTTTGATTGCATTTGCCGTCGCGCACTAAGTTCCACAGAAAGCATCGCAATACCTAATGAATGTTCTATTTCGGCGTTTGTAGGTTGTGGATTTAGCGGCCTTGCAACATGCAATGCTCCCAGTCTCCTATTCTCTTCGTTCAACTCTTTCTGCGACTCAGCAGATTTTTCCAGCCAGTTGTCCATCCAATGTTTCATATTGAGTATGGTAGAACGAATTTCGCAGGATGCAAGAACGGTGTATGATAACGTCCATGCAAAAGATTGTATGGGTTTTCTTCTTGGCATCATTCCTCCTCACACCAACCGCATTTGCAGATATGTGGGACAATACACTGAGCGATTTTGAAATGTTTAATCAACAACTTCAGTATGACAGCGATGCACTCTCTGTCGAACAGGAGGCTGCACTACTAAACGAAAGTACAGATCTTTTTCCGCTAACAGAAGAAGAGGAAGAATCAAGCAAAGCAGATAACTATTCTCAGAGCGATACCCATGTCACGATAAAAGTAAACGGTGTTCCAGTTATCCTGGACGACGTTCCTGCATTTGAGTGGTTTGCTTCCTATGTTCGCGATGCAGCAGAGCGCGGTATTGTCTCTGGGTATAAACAGGCAAACGGCCTCCCGAGTGGCAAGTACGGCCCTGCAGATAATGTAACCATTGCACAACTGGCAAAGATGGCGGTCATCGCTGCGAGTATTGATACCTATGGTTGTCTTAATGAGATACAGAATGAACCAGCAACTCAGGATTGGTCTGCTCCCTATATTCGTTGTGCGGAGAATGAAGGTTGGGCAGTCTACAGTGATGGCACTGTCGATATCTTCCGCCCGGCAACGCGTGCCGAGGTGGTTGTCACTGTACTCCAGGCATTTAAGCAGCGTATCTCTCCACGGTCTGGCACAATCTTTGAAGATGTCGGAACATCCGTTACCTATGGTGCCGCTATTGAAACTGCAGCAAATGCTGGTGTGGTTTCTGGGTATAGTGACAGTAACGGAAATCCAACAGGATTCTTTGGGCCAAGCGATCCAGTCAACAGAGCGGAGACGGCAAAGATCTTCTCACTGAGTTTCCAGGTGTATTAGCGTAGTACTACGGTATCATCTTCGCTAAATAGAGACGAAAAACTTACAATAATTAGTGCAGCGGGCAGAAGCATCTGTCGATCGAACGACTGACCGAGAATCAGATACTCACTATTAGATGTACAGAGGTATACAGCACTGTACCCAACAAACGAAAGCAGCCCCCAGAGGAGAGTAGGGGAGAACCGACGCTGAAAAACAAGGACAGTAAAGAAGGGGATAACTGCATACCAGAACATGCCAAACGATCCACTGAGAAATAGAGCGGAAAGGTAAGAGCTAAAAGCTGAAAGTGAGAAGATGATACCAGTATCAGATGTTCCATGAGGAGTGAGTGAGTATCCATTCATGAGTAGAAACGCAGGCCAGAGTAATGAGACAACGAGAGTCCAGATAACTGCATACGAGATGCGTCGCGCCTGCCAAAGCACCATAAGCAGCCACGGTACAAAGCAAAAGAACAGTCCTTCTGCTTTTGTCCATACGCAGGCAGTAACAAGTATCCCCGAAAGCAGAAGGTCAGACCGTTGGAAGAAAAGAAGTGAAGTTGCAGCATACAAAACGAGTGGTAGGTCTGCGTATCCTTGGCCGGTATGCATCGCCATAAGCGGAAGCCCAAGAAGCAGTGCCATAGTGACCAGTGCAGATTGATATCCACGTTCTCGAAGGAGTTTGTAACACAGCAAGATAAGCGAGAGACTCAAGAGAAAATGAATACCACTAGCGACACCATCGTGCCACCCAGGAACAAACTGCATAGCAGTGACTTGAAGTGCATGGTATAGGACTGGATAGTAGGGCTTTTCTATGAATCCACCATGATTCTCGAATACAAGTTCAGCCCTAAAGTAAGACACTTTAGATCGAATATTCCAGTTGGTTAAACTATCATAGTGAAACGTAGGAAGTAGTGTATGTATTCCTCCATATAAAAAGGTACATCCGAGGATAATAATGGAAATGATACCGATACATCCCAGCGCAGATCGAGGATACATATTCAACTTTTTTAGCTTTAAATAGGGCTTAACTGAAATAAAAAATATAAGCCAAAGAACAAGATTTGCCAAAACAGTACTCAGTAACGAGAAGGGGATACTTAGTTTTGTCAGCAGAAGTAATGCAATTGCGTTAAGCAAGGCGCCGATAGGCAAAACAAGAAGGAGCATCATGATGCTGAAAGAGAAAAGAGCAGAGAGCCATCACTGTACTCTTTGATTTTTCTTGCACGGAACGCATCACTCCCACAGGAGAGAATACCATTCGTATATCCCCAATCCATCGAGGCATGAACGACAGCATGTGAAGGGTTATCATCAGTAATCAAAACAGGGTAAACATGGTATGCTAGGGTACGCTTCGAAAAGCTCGTACCAGTGTGGCAGAGATAGACCCCTGTTGCGTTCTCCTTGAGGAGATCATAACCAATCTGCGGAAGCGCACCTGCAGTAGCATAGGTTTGTGCGCGCACCCACTCACGAGAGTGTGTCAGGCTATATCGTACTGTATCCATGCTAAAGCGAAGGTTGTACAGCAAGAGTGCAGTAATAGGAATAACCAGAGCTACTTGTACATTCTTGCTCCAGAGAAACCATCCACTAAGAAAAAGTATCATTGCTCCAACAAGGGGAACAAGAGGAATCCCAAGAACAGTATACGATGGGAGTCGATGGTAGGATGATGGCGAAAAGGGTAAGGGACGAATGAATTGTTTTAGTCCAGCGAGGATAATTGACCATAGTGACCCACCAGCAAACTCAATATCTTCAAATGCTGCACCTTCGGTTGATTCGCTGAGAAAGTGCAACCGGTACATTCGCTCTCTTGGTGTCCACCCAGGACTCTCTGTCAGATCAATGTTCACAGTATTTCTCGTCCCAGGGGGAAGACGTGCAACAAGCGAATCGAGTGGGTCAAATTGCCCATCAGTAACGTAGAGAATAAGGACATTTAGCGGTGCAGGAGAGGAGTACGTGAGAGACATTATCGTCGCACGTGCAGTTAGCTCTGTCGTCGCTCGTGACTTCGCAGTATTCAATAAGGACTCAATTCTCGCCCCATCGGCAATAGGAGTAACAATAGCAGGCTCTTGAGCAAGTGCTATGAGTGGTGCGAAGAGCAATGATAGAAGGAAGTGGCTTGCCATGAGTGAGTCCGAGCTTGTCGAGGACGAATCGAATGGTACCGCCGCCCGGACTTGAACCGGGACGCTCTAGAATCGAGCAGGGGATTTTAAGTCCCCCGTGTCTACCATTCCACCACAGCGGCACGAAACTATCCTAACATCTAACACTCTAACATCCTAAATTGGTAACGCACCAGGATTTGGTCCGGTGGACTCACGTGTTTCATGCTGTCCTACGTCAAGAGCAAGACCACTTACGGGGTCAATTTCCTGTGAGGAGATGATAAGACGACGGAGGGTTGTTCCAACAGGAGTACAGGTCATAAGCGTTCCTGTCCGCTTATTATTTGGCTGGTCAAGTACAGTAACATCACTGGGTTTCACTTCTTTTTTCCCGGTGACAACATAACGGTGTTTATCTCCTCCGTAGTAGACCCAGTATTCATCACCAACAGTAAGTTCATGAAGTCGTGCAAAAACCGTTTTATAATGACCACCTGCCCATGGGTAGTATGAACTGTGCCCAGTAACAAAAAAGTTTCCCGCCTGCCCAGGCCGAGCAGTTCCTGGGTAGTGCACAACGCCACGCTCAAGCGCTTCTTGAATGTCGCTTTCAACTCCTGCCCAATCTTCTCGCAGAAGAGAGCTATAGGATGGGGTAACAAGTGGAATATTTAAGTTAATCTTTGGAATAATGACACGGTTTTCTGGTGGACCGACCTCTGGCAAGTAACTGAGCATGTCACCTTCTTCCCGTCCTGCAGTTGCGAGCATCGGACTTTTGAGCAGTTTATCCCTGAGAGCAGCATCAATATCAGATGCAGATCCGTTCAGAGATGATACGCGTTCAACAGGATCAAGATATGGTGTCACTATCTGCCAAAAACTTTGAAAGTTAAGACTAACAAACAGTACAACAAAGATAGTAGCAAATGTTCCACCAAAGCGAACAGTATCGAGGAGGAAGAGTGTCCCACGACTATACTCTTTTACAGGCTTGTTTTTTCGAGCTATCCATACAGGCTGGACAAGGAATGCCCACAAATTCTGAAGACCAATGCGAGCATTGTTATGAAGATGCTTATAGCTGTAGGCATATTGGTTACACCCTTCTACTGCAAACTCTTTTGTAGTCGCCATAACGCCACTACGAACGCCCTTAAGCACATTAACAACTTGATCACAGCACAAGCTGGACGATCCAGTACTTCGTGCCTCCTGAACAACTTCATCCTCTTCTAAGACTTCCCAATTCATACTCTTCTTTACGATTGGTTTTGATCGCTCAATTCGAGGAGCAATTTGTTCATCCCCAATAAAGATATGGCCACTCTCATCAACATGAGCTTTGTGGTCATTTTCTTCGTGCCAATCAGGGTGCTGGTACATTGGAATAATCCTCTAATTATAGCAGAAACTCCGTAATTGTACCACCTCCAACAATCTCTTGACCATGATAAAGAACAATAGATTGTCCAGGAGCAATTCCTCTTAAGCCCTTATTAAAGCGAAAAAACATATATTTACCATCATGACGCAGCATTCCACTGTGCCGATTTCCATGGCTATGAATACGTACTTCAAGCTCAATCTCACTGTTTTTTTCTGGAATCCAAGAGATCCACCGCAAGTCTTTCGCAATGAGATCTATTTTAAAATCAGCCCCATCTTCAGCTACATAAATGGTGTTTGTATCAGCACGCTTACGTGTGACGTAGAGTGGTATGGTTAGCCCTCCAATTCCAAGGCCTTTCCGCTGACCGATTGTGTAGAAAGGAATACCTTTATGGGTTCCGACAACAGTTTCATCTTCAAGTCGAATGTCACCAGGTGTCGCGTCAGTTATATGACGTTTGAGAAATTCCTCTGGTTCTTTTTCTGGAAAAAAACAGAGGTCCTGACTTTCTCGGTAGCTCACTTCGTCGTAGGGAACATTGTATTTTTTTGCGAGCGCAAAGACTTCCTGTTTCTGTAACGAGCCAAGAGGAAATAGGATCTTCGAAAGCTGCTCCTGGCTGAGCCCATAGAGGTAATAACTCTGATCTTTTTCTTGGTCGACTGCTTCAAGTAAATGGTATACATGTTCCTCGTTTACGATTCTTGCGTAGTGTCCGGTTGCAAGCTTGTCGCAGCCAAGCTTCTCCATAAGTTCAATGAGCCTTCCAAACTTTACTTCTCTGTTACAGCCGATACAGGGGTTTGGCGTTTCTCCTTTGCGGTACCCTTCGATGAAGGGGTCCACCACATCACGTTTAAACTCCTCTTCGAGGTCCAGAATGTGAAGGTCAATACCAAGGTCTTTTGCGACCTGGTTTGCTCGTGCAATGGTTTGTGCGTTGCAGCACTTGCTAGGCAGCACTTGGGCAAGTGGTGGGGCCAAGGGGTCTGTCCAGAGAGTAAACCGTACACCAATAACCTGGTGCCCTGCTTCAACGAGCGTATGGGCAACAACAGATGAGTCAATACCGCCGGACATGGCAACAAGAACTTTCATAGACATATTGTACGGTTGCATACTAGGAATTCATGAAAAAAAGCAGTAAACTTGGCATATGAGTACACAACTTAATGAATTTATTGCCCATGCACGGAAGAAAGGAATGGACCATTCCACTATTCGCATGCTTCTTTTGTCTTCAGGGTGGAAAGAGAAAGAGATTGCCCAAGCCCTGAGTGCCGAAGGTCTTGATATGCCTGTGCCAACCCCGCCGGATGTTGGAGGTGCAAGAGAAGCGTTTTTGCATTTACTGAGCTTTGCGGCTTTGTACACACTCGTTATTAGCTTGATTATTCTTATCTTCCAGTACATTGATAGATTGTTGCCAGACACGACAGAGCGCATTTACAGTGCAACGGCGGATTTTTCCGGTATTCGCATGAGTATGGCAGCAGTCATTGTGTCATTTCCGCTACTTCTTTGGATGTCACGAATCATTTACAAGGATATTTCTCAGCATCCACAAAAAGCGTGGAGTGGTATTCGTCGTTGGCTGACATACTTGACGCTATTTGTAGCAGCGTCGTCTCTCATGGTTGATGTCATAACACTTGTATTTAACTTGCTGCAGGGTGAGCTATCGATCCGCTTCCTTCTAAAGGTTGCTGTTGTCTTCCTGCTTGCCGGGGGAACATTCGGATACTACTTCCTCTTGCTGAAGTCAGATGTTCCGGCCATGAAAAAGCTCAACCGAACATTTTTATCCTTCTCATCAGGCGTTGTCATAATGGCATTTGCTTGGGGCATAGTTATTGTTGGTTCTCCAGTAACTGGTAGGCAGCAGCGTATCGATGAGGCGCGCTTGCAAGATCTCCGTGATATTCAGAGTGAAATCTACTCGATAGTGTATGATGACAGGTCACCAAAAGATCCCACTTTAACACCACGGCCAATAGTGTCATTACCGAAAACATTGCAAGAGGTTGTAGACAATGCGCTCTACCAGCAGCCACGTATTTATGATCCCGAAACCAATGAGGAGTATGTGTATATTGTGCAAGATGCACGGCACTTCTCACTATGCACTACATTTAGTTTCGCTCGTGATGATAGATATGATATTGCATGGAATCATCCAGAAGGAAGGCACTGTTTTGAGTTTGATACGACAGAGAGATATTTCTACTAGCCACTGTACATGATTGAAAAACTGCGATCGTTGGCAGCGGAATATTCTTCGTTGCAAGGGGCTATGCAGGACCCTGCGGTCTTACGCAATCCAAAAGAAATCGCACGTATTGGCAAACGTATGTCAGACCTGGAGCCGCTTCTTTCTATGATAAAAGAGTATGACCAGTGTGCTGCTGCTATCAAATTTCTCGATGAAGCAGGTGATGACCCCGAGCTAAAAGCTATGGCAGAGGAAGAGGCTCAGGCAGCTCGGGAAAGAATTCCCGAACTTGAAGAGGAAATGAAGAAGTTCCTTGTGCCCAAAGACCCGGATGATGACAGGTCAGTGATTCTCGAAGTTCGTGCAGGGACAGGAGGAGAAGAAGCAGCACTTTTTGCAGGGGAATTGCTCCGCATGTACATGCGCTTTGCAGAAGAAAATAACTGGGCGATAGAACTGATGGAGAAAGCGGATGCGGATGGCGGAGGCATTAAAGAAGCAGTCTGCAAAATTGATGGAGTGGGCGCATATGGAATGTTGAAGTTTGAATCTGGTGTGCATCGTGTGCAGCGTATCCCTGCAACGGAGAACAAAGGACGTGTGCATACTTCGGCAGCATCCATTGCAATCTTGCCGGAAGCCGAAGAGGTGGATATTAAGATTAACGAAGAAGATTTACGTATTGATGTATTCCGCTCTAGTGGTCCCGGAGGGCAATCGGTCAATACGACAGATTCTGCTGTGCGTATTACCCACATTCCAACAGGAATAACGGTATCCTGTCAGGATGAAAAGTCTCAGCTCAAAAACAAAACAAAAGCTATGGGTATCCTTCGTTCAAGGCTGTATGCAGCGGAGCAAGAGCGCCTTGCTAAAGAGCGGGGAGACATGCGATCTGGACAGATTGGTTCCGGCGATCGCAGCGAAAAAATTCGTACTTATAACTTCCCCCAAGACCGTGTGACCGATCACCGTATTAGCGAGAATTTCTCCAATCTCCCAGGAATTATGGAGGGGGATATTCAACAGATAATCGACATGTTGAAACAGAAAGAGATGGAAGAGAAATTGGCTAAGGCTGGGGCTTAAGCAATATCGGCAGCTGCTACATTTGTTTCGGGGAGCTTCATAATCAGCGGCATTGGGAGGAAGCTACTGAGGATGGCAATCCATAGGACCTTGTCGAGATGCATATAGTTTCCTTGATGCACATCAAAATAATTCAGGAGATACGCGCCGCCCATATCAGAAACAGCAAGACCAATGTTCATGACGGAAGCGAGAATTGCAAACATCGTAGCCTCTATACCTTCAGGACAGAGCCGAGCTGCAAGAACCAGGAGTGGCAGGAATGCAATTTCGCTGAGTGGTGCGGAAATGAAGGTATCTGCCATCGAGAAGAGTTGTGGGCTGACACCGAGGTATTCATACCAGCCATAGACAAGGCCAATAGTTGGCAAGCTGAGCAAAACAGAGGCAATAATAATCCAGAAGAACAGTTTTCGAAGAGGGATGGAAAGCAGAAACTTTCGGAAGATGAGTACCCCAACAATACTCATTCCATGAGAGATGAGAGCAAGCCGTCCAAAAAACTCGGGGTCAAACTGAAGCTCATCAATCATATAGTACGACAAGCCCCCACCACTGCTCGGTGTCGCTCGCCAGATAAAAACAAATGCAACAGCGAAGAGTAAATCTGCACTGATAGATGCCTTGAGTTTTTGCCAAGTCTCTCTGAATGAAAAAGCAGCAAATGTTGATTTCTCTTCCGTGATAATGAGTGCAAGTGTGCTTGTCAGCAGGGGGAGAGCACCGGTAATAAAGAAAACATTTCTCGCGCCGATGGCTTCGACGAGTATGCCAGAAAGGTACGCAACGAGCAGTGCCCCAACCATAATTGACGCTCTGCAGATACTCTGGAGCTTGCCGGCAACTTCTTGATTTCGGCTTTTTTCCGCAACGATACCGTCCACAATAACATCGGCGAGTGCAAAGCCCAGCGCAGAAAGAAGCAAGGCGATAGCAACTGTCAGAAAGCTATTTACCCACGTTGCCATCGAAAAATATCCTGCCGCTCCCATGACTCCTGCTAAAAAGAGATACGGCTTTCGGCGGTATCCCCACATGGGCTTCCGGTCAGAGAAAAAACCATAGAGGGGCTTGATACTCCAAGGAATAATGGCAATAGAACCCAAAAGGGAAACTTGTGCAGGACTAAGGCTCAAATCATCCTTGTAATAGAAGGTGGTTGCCACAGAAGCGATACCGGTTGCTCCGGCAATAAAGTATACAAACGGAATGAGGAGCCGTGTGTAGTCGGGCTTCATGATGTAATGGTTTTCATAAAATTAATACGCTGCTGAATAAGTGCTGTTGTTCCAATATCGTTTCTAAATCGTACTGGCCCTTGCACCTTCTCACAGATCTGCTGTGCAATCTGCTCAGCCTCTTCAATGGTATCACCAATACCAACAATCCCTGCAGTGCGCGAACCGCCAAGGGTGAGCTTGCCATCTGTTTCTGCAATATCTCCGTAGAAGATACGGGCGTTTTCCGGAATCTCCGGGAATGACACTTCTTCCCCCTTACGGTCTTTACTTTCAGGGTAGCAGTCTGGCGTGATGTACTTACAGACGGTTGCTTTATTGGCAAAGCGCACAAGGTCCTCTGTCAGCTCTCCATGAATAATTGCAGTGCAGATATCAACAAAATCAGACTCGAGTAGTGGCAAGATGTTCAGAGCTTCTGGGTCTCCAAAGCGTGCATTATATTCAATAAGCTGCACTCCCTTTTTTGTCGCAATGAATCCACCGTAGAGTATGCCTTTATACGGCTCACCACACTCATCCTTTAGTGCCTTTGCAACAAGTCTGTTAAGTTCTTTAGCACGAGAGAGATGGGTATCAGTCAAAAACGGAAGCGAGTGATTACTGTCACTGTATGTTCCCATGCCGCCAGTGTTCGGTCCCGTATCTCCTTCGAATGCACGTTTATGGTCTTGAATGGCCGGTGTGTCAACAACCTGTGTACCGCTGACAAAACTAATGAGGCTGAACTCCACACCAATAAGTTTCTCTTCAATGACAACACGTCCGCATTCTTCAATGCATTCCAGGGCATAGGCAACCCCTTCATCAATCGACTGCAGGTGCTCATTACTGACTTTCACTCCTTTCCCTCCTTTGAGAGCGTCGTATTTCACGACGTAATTTCCCTCGAGCTCGTCGATGAATGATCTGATAGATATTTCATCATTCTCCGTAAACACTTGGTAGGCAGGCGATGCATCAATACGGTGCTTGGTCAGAAGATCCCTTGTGAAACCTTTGCTTGCCTCAATGCGAGCAAGTGCTTTTTTTGGGGCAACACTTGGAATGCCAATTTCTTCGAGGGCATCGACAAGCCCAGCGCCAATCGGGTCGTCTGGTGCAACGAAGGCAAAATCTGGTTGTTCTTTCTTGGCAATATCAAGTACGGCATCAAAATCCATCAAATCTGCTGTATACATCTGCGATGCAAGCGTTGCAATGCCAGGGTTTTTCGCCGGTACAACCGAAATAATTTCTGGCTTCTGTGGGCTTCGTGCCAGTGCATCGGCAATGGCATGTCCACGTGCCGCTAAAGAGAGAAGAAGAACCTTCATCCCTAACACTCTAACACTTGAGCACTCTAACACCTACACCAATGTCATCATCTTATAGGCATCACCTTCTTCATCTGAATTAATTGCTTCGTTGCCTTCATTGCGTTTTTCGTTTCGAGAACAACCAAGTTTTTTGAGAAGTTTCGCGTTCACTTCTGGTGTTGGGTATTTTTTAGTGAAACAACCCTCACTAAAGGTCACAATGTTTTTATTTCCGTATTGTATAGCCTTGTGAAGATCTTCTACTTTTGTGTAAAACAATGCATCTGCGCCCATGAACTTACGAATATCTTCGATGCTGTGGTCGGCAGCGATAAGTTCAGATTCTGTAGGAAGATCGATTCCGTAAGGATCAGGACCAATAATTGGTGGTGATGCAGAGGCAAAGTACACGTTTTTTGCACCAGCCTCTCGACAGATTTCAACAATCTTCTTGCTCGTGTTTCCACGAACGATAGAGTCATCAACAAGTAAGACATTCTTGCCTTTAAATTCGAGGTCAATTGGGTGCAGCTTAAATCGTAAGCTTCTCTTGCGAATGTTTTGACCTGGCATAATAAACGTTCGTCCAATGTAACGGTTTTTTATCAACCCTTCGCGGTAGCGAATGTTCAGCTTATCGGCGAGTCCTGCTGCTGCAGGTCTTCCAGTATCTGGGACGGGGATAACGGAGTCGATCTCAAGACCTGCCTTCTTTATCTGTTCTGCAAGATATTCACCCATGCGCACGCGTGCTTTATAGACGTTAACGCCGTCGATGGTAGAGTCCGGAGCAGCAAGATATACCCATTCAAAGAGACACGGGTTCAGTGTTCCTTCAACAACCACTTTTGAATGCAGCTTGTTTTTCCGATCGATGTAGACAACTTCTCCCGGTTTGATGTCACGAATAAATTCAAACTCCAGTCCTTTAAATGCGGTGTTCTCTGATGCGATAACATACTCTTCTTTCATGCCATAGCGTCGCTTACCAAGTTGCAATGGTCGAATGCCATGCGGGTCACGAAAACCAACAATCCCGTGACCACCAATGAGTGCAACAGCACTGTACGCACCTTTACATTTTCGAAAGACAGTTTTCATGGCACCAAAGACATGCTCGGGTTCAAGTTTTTTAGGTTTTTGCTGGTGGAGTGCAACAGCGAAAACATTTAAGAGAATTTCAGAGTCTGAGTTGGTGTTTAAGTGTCTGAAATATTTTTCGAGAAGCTCTTTTCCAAGCTCCTCGTGGTTCGTGAGATTCCCGTTATGTGCCATGGCAATACCAAACGGAGAGTTAACGAAAAACGGCTGCGCCTCAAACTCGGAGCTGCATCCTGCTGTTGGATACCGAACGTGTCCAATACCCATTGTACCCTTTAGGCGCGAGAGTGATTTCGCATGAAATACATCGCGAACCATCCCGTTTGCTTTCTTTAAGTGAAATTGGTTGTTATAGGTCATAATCCCCGCCGCATCTTGCCCTCTATGTTGCAGCAGAAGCAGGCCGTCGTAGAGATCTTGGATAATGTCTTGATAGCCGGAGATGGCCATGATTCCGCACACGGATGCATTCTAAAGATTTTTTACTGCATCGCAAGAACAAAACCTAATCCCTAACACCTATCTGCCTCTCTTTTGCAGTAACGCAGTTGCGAATAAGGCTAGCGACAGTCATGGGACCAACCCCACCTGGGACAGGTGAGATGGCAGAGACCTTGTCTTTGAGGGCATCAAAATCCGTATCGCCACAGAGCCCCTCATCGGTACGGTGAATGCCAACATCCACAACAACCGCCCCCTCTTTTACCATATCTGCGGTAATCATTTTAGGTTTCCCTACAGCCGCAATCACAATGTCTGCTTGGCGGACAATATCCTCAAGACCTTGTGTCTTACTGTGGCAAATCGACACAGTCGCGTTTCTGTTTAAGAGCATAATGGCGACTGGCTTTCCGACCGTGTTGCTGCGACCGATGACGACTGCATGCTTTCCGGCAATTTCAATGTCAAAGTGTTCAAGCAGACGAATGATGCCGGCAGGAGTTGCCGGAGGAAGGTGTTCGAACTCTTTACTGAGAAACAGCTTTCCGAGGTTATAGGCGCCAAATCCATCAATGTCTTTTTTCGGATCAATTGCTTTAATGATGTCAGGTTCATTTCCTTGCAAGTGCTTTGGGAGCGGAAGTTGGACGAAGAAACCCGTCACATCTTCATCGCTGTTTAGTCGGCTTATCGTTTCCATGAGTGACTCTAGTGTGATGCCTTCATCAAGATGAACATGCTCATGGCGCATGCCTACTGCCTCGCAACTCTTCACTTTCTGCTTTATGTAGCTGGCACTAGCAGGGTCGTTTCCTACCTGGACAACCACAAGCTTTGGGTTGAGTGTCTCCACCATGGGTTTAAGGAATTCAAGGAGGGCCGCACTGGCAACTTTTCCATCAAGCAGAATCATGGTTGAAGTGTAAAGCGGAATGTGGAAAGAGGAAAGATTTGTACTGCCGCCAAATACAGTCGGCAGACTCTTGCTTGCTGCCCGAGGTATCAACAAAGAACACAGAAGGGTCTTCGATGCTTTTGTACTCTTCGTAGACTCGGCGCTGAAAATTTTCCATTTCGAAACGATCTTGTGTACTCCTTCGATTAATACGTTCCATGCACACATCAAATGGTGGCAAGGTAATAAAGGTAATATCAGGTACGGGAAATTTTGCGTTAATGGCTTTCAGCCAGTTTTTATCTATGCCCTGTGCGCTGCCGTAGACAATCGTTGAAAGAGCGTAGCGGTCGCAGACAACCGTCTTCCCCTTACGAAGCGCTGGCTCAATAACCGTTTCAATGTGGTTGTCCCGATCCGCACAAAAAAGGAGCTGAATGGCCCCAGGGGATGGCATAGTATCCCGATTGAGCATTCCGCGAATCTCTTGACCAATTGCAGATTCTGTTGGCTCTGCTGTCAGCACCACTGCTTTGCCCTCTTTGCGCAATCTGTCGGCAAAAATGGCACTCTGGCGCGTTGTGCCAGATCCATCGGGGCCGTCGAAGACGATAAAACGACCAGGCATACAGTCTGTAGAGTATACCGTCATCTTCAAAAAAAGCCAGATTTCTGCTATAATCAGACGATATGGGCCCACTCGACCTTATTCGGCATCCCCTCATCTTCAGTGGTATTACGGTGCCCGATTTTATCCGATGGTACTTCTGGCACCAGCCACGAGCAATCCTTCGAACGTATTTCGACTATCTCCGAGCATTTGTTGAAATTTTTTCCTTTGTATTCCTCTTACGGACACTCTTTTCCCCCTGGAAACAAATTACCGATTCGTACCCAAATACAGGGCTCAATATTAGTAAAATCTCACAGGTGCTTGTCCTCAATGTACTCAGCAGATCTATTGGGTTGCTCTTTCGCATGATAACCCTGCTCATTGGACTGATGTCTGTCACTCTACTTACCACAATCTTTGGTGCATTTTATCTTCTCTGGCTTGGTTTCCCACTTGTGGTGTGGGCAGGACTTGGATATATCGTTAGCCCACTTTTTACGTAATGACTCACATTGAATTCGACGTAACGGCAACGCGTGCATACGCAGCAAAGATGATCAGGCTGGTCCTCGGTGGTCCGATTGCCTTAGCAATGACCGCTCTTCTTTTAGTGCTCTTTGCCTTTGAAGATGCTCGAACACAAGGGTGCTCTCATCTTCTTGTTGGCATTGGATTGCTAGCATTCATTGTAGTTGTAATGAGAAAATTCGTAGCAGACGTACTTGAGAACGATAGTCAGAAACCAGTCAAAAAAACGAATGCTGCCTGCCTACTTTCCTTTGACGTACTCCGTCATCTGTCACCAAAGGCAGAAACTGCTTTCGATCTCTTAAAGGCAACAGTTTCCTCTGCTCGTGCGTCCTTCATTTTGCACGAAATGGGGCTAGATGCTGCTACATTGCTCCACAAGACGCGAGGAGAGCTTTCTTCTCAATTGATTATCCCAGTTATTGCAGAGGCATCAAGGAATCTCGAGCGTTTTAACAAGCGCAAGATTGATGCAGGCGTGTTGCTTTTCACATGCTTTCAACACAAAGGATACTTTGAATCATTGCTCAATTCGCTTGACCTTTCTATTGCGGATATGGAGATGATTGTGCGGTGGGAGAACTATCACCATGCCGTTTGGAAGCATGACACTTTTTGGAGTCCTGCAGGACTCGTAAAAAGATTTGGAGGCATGGGACGCCGATTTGTTACAGGATATAATGATCTTCTGGAAAAAATTACAGAAGACATCTCACAAAATATTCTTTACAGAGCAGATCGAACAGTAACAATTCATCTCGAGAACATTAAGAATGCGCTGCGTATTCTCTCGCGTTCTGAGCAGCACAATATTATTGTGACGGGTGATGATGGCTCGGGAAAACAGAGCTTTATCGAAAATATCGCGTACATGCTTCGCCTCGATCAAAGCAAACAGGGGTACTCATATACGCGTGTGCTTAAGCTTAAGGCACAAGACCTTCTCTCTGGAGCGCGTGATCCTGATACAGTGCTTTTGCAGGCACTCAAGAAAGCAAACAAGCAAGGACACTTTATTCTTGTTATCGATAACATCGGGCTGTTCCTACAGTCTGGTGATGCAAAGATTTCGGGGGTTCTTAGTACATTCTTGCAAGCAAAGAATATCAATATAATTGGCATTGCCGATACCAAAGACTACCACAAGTATGTTAAGCCAAACCCAGCACTCGATAGCCAATTTGAGAAAATTCACCTCGAGCCAACAAGCTCTGCAGATACGATGTCGGTCCTGATGGAGGAGTACTTTGGCATTGAAGAGCACAACCATATGCATGTGACATATAAAGCACTTCGCGCCATTACCGAACTGGCAGATCGCTATATTCCCAAAGGGGCCTTCCCAGGTAAAGCTATCGATCTTCTGCATGAAGCTGTTTCGTATGCTAGTGAACAGCGCGATACATACGTAACCGAGGACGACGTACGACAGATGGTATCACTGCGAGCACACATGGATATTACGGGCGTAGATGAGCAGAAGAAAGATGTTCTTCTTCATCTCGAAGAAGAAATGAAGAAATCCATCGTAGGGCAACAGATGGCGATTGCCGCAATAACCAATGCGCTCAAGCGTGCAAGTGCAGACATAGCAAATAAGCAGAAACCGATCGGCACGTTTCTCTTTGTCGGACCAACTGGTGTAGGAAAAACACAGACAGCAAAGACTCTTGCCAAGGAATACTTTGGTAGCGCAGAGAAGATGATTCGTATGGATATGAACGAGTACAGCAATGAGGATTCTATCGATGCCGTCATTGGGTCTGCAGATCACGAGGGATACTTAACTCGTGCAGTGCAGGATAATCCTTTCTCGCTCATCTTGCTCGATGAGATAGAAAAGGCAGATAAGAAAGTTATAAACCTCTTTCTGCAGATTCTCGATGAAGGCCATCTTATTGATGGACAAGGGGTGAAAACCGATTTTAGAAATACGATTATCATCGCAACGAGTAACGCAGGTGCGAAGTTTATTGTTGAATTTCTTAAGGCACATTCCAATCCAGAGCAGAATGCGTTTAAGAAAGCGTTGCTTGATGAACTCATGAAAACCGGAATGTACTCACCGGAATTCCTAAATCGCTTTGATGATGTCATTCTCTATATGCCACTAACAGAACGTGAAACGATTCGCGTTGCATCCATGATGATTGGATCTATCATTCACGAACTTGAAGTAAGCAAGGGCATTGCTGTTCAAATTACCGAAGATGCAGTGGCTGCAATTGCCCGGAAGGGATACTCGAAGGAGTTTGGAGTACGCGAAATGCGTCGTGCAATTACCGATACACTCGAAACATACGTTGCAGATTTCATGCTACAACATGATGTGAAGCGTGGAACGATTATTCAGATTACGAAAGAAGATCTACAATTGTAATGACATGCTAGTTATCCAAGAGGATGCGCATATGTTGCGGCACGTATTCCGCTGTGTGATCTACGATGTTTTCAGGACGCCACGGTTCGACTGTGGACGGATCAATGTCCTCTAATTCATCCTCAAATAATTCGATATTGCTCATAGCCGCGCTATTCTACGGATCTTCCTGCCTATGTCAAGAACTAATGAATATTGTTTAATACAAGCGAAATCAGGACTACCTGGGGCAGAGTAACAAGCGGGAGAAAAAGGCTAATCTTCCAGTGCCCTGTAGTCTCCTTAAGCGCCATTATCTCCGTGTAGTCTGTAGAGATACCAGTCATAAGAAACGCAAACATATTGCCCGGTGCTCCTGCTCGTAGGAGAAAATCGGCAGCAACGGGCATAGACCCTTCGCTGCATACTTCTAGAATCGTCGCAAAGAGGAGGGTTGCACCAAGTCCGAGAAGCGATGGTCCAAAGAGACTGGTGAATATTTCCGTTGGTACAGTGGCACGGATGAGGGCGGCAAGAACAATACCGAAGAAGATCCAGCGGAGAATCATCTTCGATTCCATGATGCCTGTCTTAAGAAGTTGGACGCTGCTACCAGCAGATGGGGAGAGGCTGGAAAAGTATTTCTCCAGCTCTTTTGAGAAAGTGACATGATCTGGAAGGTCTTGCGCATTTGGATTGTTCGGCAATGTGCCGCGTTTCACAAGCCAGTCGAAGATGACACCGGAGATCAGCGCAATGACGAGTGACAGTGCAAGAATACCAAGTGTCCACTGAATGCCAACAAGTGCCCAAAGAATAAGTGTGAGCGAAAGCGAATTCCACGGACTGGCAATAAGAAATGCCATTAACTGGCCAAGGCTTGCACCGCGCTTATAGAGTTGCATGCCAACAAGCAGGATGCCATGACTGCAGAGATCCAGCAGCACTCCTCCAGCAACGGCACGCAGTATGCCGCCGAAGGTTCCGCCTTTTCCAAGAACGGACATCACGAGTTCTTTCGGCATACCCGCAAGAACACCAACGGCAAGAATACCGAGCGCTACTCCCCACCACATTTTGTTGCTGAGTTCGAACACGTTGAGGTTGAAGGCGGTAATAGCTGATGGAAGGCTGACAAGGTTTGCAACGTTGACAAGGTTTGCAGTGTAGGCAGCAGCAATGATTAGTGTGCAGATAATAAGAAGCCAGTCTCGTCGATGTTTTGGCGCACAACAATCATTCATTTTGTAACGTGGAATATGCCCATCATACCGTTACTGAGATGTTCTGCGATGTGGCAGTGCATCATCCAGTCTCCGGGATTACTCATATCAAAGAGAAGATCAACTGTATGGCCGATTGGGACGAGTACTGTGTCCTTCCACACGAGGTTTTCGTTTGGTACACCATTGTCCGAAAGTACCAAGAACCTCTGTCCATGGAAGTGAATAGGGTGATGCATTGGATGACCCGATTCTTTTTTGTTGATGATGCGAATCTTCACGACATTATTTTGTTTAAATGACCAATCAAGATCCATGTTTTCTTTACCCGTGTCTTTATCGACCAGTTTCCACTGGAAGTCTTCGCTGGCCATCATGTGGTTCATCATAGGCATAGCGTCTTCCCATTCAATTCCTGTGCTATCTGTATGCATCATCTCCATGCCTTGATGCATCATTGCCATGTGTCCATCAAGTGCAATATCAAGCACAAGTGTTTTATCGACGGGTTTATCAAAGTACTGCCTGTAGGCATCAATGTCTTGAATAATGTCCTCATGTTGACTCAGTGTCATAAATTGCTTTTCATACGATGGATCTGCATCTTCGGGAGTTACCGTTACTCTACCCATTGGATACGTATGGTAAGGAGTTTCATGAGTGAGCATATACTTACCATCGTCCTCAAAGAGGACTTCAACAATATATCGCTCCGCAGGGGCAATGGTAACCGTATCAACCCACGCATCTTGTTCGTAACGACCAAGGTCTGAGCCAACCAGTTTCATGGCACCGCCATCGATGCGCATATTAAATGTTCGCGTATTTGCAACATTAGTTAGGTAGAAGCGTACGACTTCACCGCGTTTCACAGTGAGATTGTACTCCTCGGCAGGTTCTCCGTTTATCAGCATCTCGTTTCCGAATCGTCCCATGAGTGCAAAGTTCGGGTCACGGTCTCCGTAGGGAACATTTATCCCATCTCGGTCGAGAAACAGATCATCAAGGACAAGCACTTCTTCATGGTTCACGGGATCGTAGACGTTGCTATCGCTCGGTGTGACAAACAGATTTCCATACAACCCCATATCTTGCTGAATGTCTTCGCGGACATGCGGGTGGTACCAGTAGATGCCTTCATCGGGGAAATGTACGGTGTAGGCATGTGTTCCACCCGGCTTTATGGGGTCCTGGGTGAGGTTCGGTACGCCGTCATCGCTGTTATTATGACGAAGACCGTGCCAGTGAATGGTTGTGTCATCATCAATTGTGTTTTGTACGTTTACGGTAATGCTTGCACCTTGCGGGGCTTTAATCATCGGACCCGGAATTTGACCGTTGTACCCGTACATGTCAAATGTTTTGCCATTAATGGTTTTTGTCACGATGGTTGGATTGAGCGTGATAGTATCACCGTCGTTAACAGAAATAATTTCAGTCTGCTGCGTTTGAGGTGCAGGGGTAGTGCACCCTACAAGAACAAGGCCAAGAAAAAGGAGACAGTGTTTCATCATTGTTGCTGCATTTCTATCATCATTTTCATGTGTTCTTCTGGGGTTTGGCTTCGGAGTTCTTCAACAGAAATGCCCATCATTACCGCCATGTTAATTTCACTTTGTGTTGCATCAGATGGGTACGGAGACATGGTAGAGTTTCCGCAAGCGGCAAGGAGCAGCGCAAGAGAGAGGAGAGAGAGGCGTTTCATACGTGAACTATTGGTCAACTTCGTTATCGTTCATCATCTCTTTCAAGGGACACTCTCCATTGCTCATTGAGCATTCACCACCTTTCATCATTCCCATACTGTGCATGCCAGGATGCATAGTCTTCCACCCTTTGGTGGCAAGTGGAGCTGTAACGAGTGTACCGAGAATACCAACAACGAGCAGCCAAACAGCAGCAGATTTGAGCTTGTCCTTCTGAAGGTTTTTGAGTGCCCAGAAGGTCAGGAGGATAAAGCCAACAATGGCAAAGCTGGCAAAGAACATGTGCGCATGAAATACGAGTATGGAGAGTCCGTAGGTGTACATGGGAGGAGAAGGGGAATAATTGCTGGCGCAGTATACCATAAAAAAGCCGGCAACACAGAGTGCTGCCGGCCTTGGTCGATATCGCTTCGTTATGCTGATGCGGCAGTAAGCCGCAGAGTCCGGAGGTCTACCTCCGAAACATCTTCTCTTTCGAGAAGCGTAGCTTGTATCGATTTTGCCCGGTGTTCATCGCACGCCATGCGTACGAAGAGTTCCCGGGAAGACCGATACACTTCCCGGATGAGTTCCGCAGCTTCTTGGAGCAAATGCTCCGCGTTTAACTTTGGGCATTTTCCAGCAGGAAAATTCTCATCTTGAAACGAAACGATAAAGATCATGTGCGTACGGGTCTGCATAGTTTTACTCCTTGTATTGTGCAGGCCGCTTCATCACCCCACCATGGGAAATGAAGCGGCGACATTCTATACAAAATAAACGATATGTCAAGGGCCCCTACATCATCCCTCCCATTCCACCCATGCCTCCCATGGCAGCGGCAGCCGCGGCTGCTTCTGCTGGGTCTGGATCCTTTGGAATTTCTGCAATAGCAGCTTCGAGCGTCAGGAACATGCTGGCAACGGAGGCAGCGTTTTCAAGGGCGCTACGTGTTACCTTCTTCGGGTCGATAATCATCCCTTTGACGAGATCTTCGTATACTCCAGTAAGTGCATTGTATCCTTCGTTTCCTTTAGCGGCTGCAACCTTTTTCACAACAGCATCACCCTGCACACCGGCGTTCTCTGCAATGTGGTAGCACGGAGCACTGAGGGCATCGCGGACAATCTGAATACCGATGGTTTCATCGTCGTTGTCCGCTTTGATACCATCAAGCGCAGACAGAGCGCGGATGTACGCAGTTCCACCTCCAGGGAGAATACCTTCTTCAGCAGCAGCGCGGGTTGCACTGAGTGCATCTTCGACACGGTGCTGGCGTTCTTTCTGCTCTACTTCTGTTGCTGCACCTACCTTAATAACGGCAACGCCACCGGTGAGCTTCGCAAGACGCTCCTGGAGCTTTTCGCGGTCGAAGTCGCTCTTCGTGTTATCAATCTCCTTTTTAATTTGGTTTACACGCATGTCGATATCTTCCTTTTTACCGTGACCACCAACAATCGTCGTAAAGTCTTTGCCAGAGATAACACGATCGGCCGAACCAAGGTCGGCAACGTCAGCGTTCTCAAGTTTGAGGCCAACTTCCTCAGAGATCACGCGACCACCGGTAAGAGCTGCAATATCTGCGAGGATTGCTTTGCGACGGTCACCAAAAGCAGGTGCCTTCACAGCAAGTGCGCTGAATGAACCACGCAACTTGTTGACGACAAGGGTAGCGAGCGCCTCACCTTCCATGTTTTCACAGACAATGACGATCTCTTTCTTTCCGCTCTGGGCAAGTTTCTCAAGTAGCGGCAATATCTCTTGAATGGAACCGATCTTCTTATCGGTAATAAGAATTGCAGCATTTTCAAACACTGCTTCCATGCGAGAGGTATCGGTAATGAAGTATGGGGAGATGTACCCGTTATCAAACTGCATTCCCTCAACGTACTCTTTTTCGATACCAAGCGTTTGCCCTTTATCAACCGTGACAACACCGTCTTTGCCTACTTGTTCAATAACTTCGGCAATAACGTCACCAATCTTTTCATCCTGAGCGGAGATAGTTGCAACGGCCTTATACTCCTCACGGTCATCAACATCTTTCTTTAAGTTCTCGAGTTCTTCAACAACAGCATCGACAGCTTTGTCGATACCACGTTTCATGGCGATGGCGTTACTTCCGCTTTTTACGTGCTTCAGTCCTTCGCTCATAATGGCGTAGGCAAGTACAGTTGCAGTAGTTGTTCCGTCACCAGCAGCATCGTTTGTCTTGGTTGCCGCTTCTTTTACAAGCTGTGCACCCATGTTCTCAAACTTATCTTCAAGTTCCACTTCCTTGGCAACACTTACACCGTCTTTGGTAACAGTTGGTCCGCCGTAACTCTTCTCAATAAGAACGTTTCGACCTTTTGGTCCCATAGTAGACTTTACTGCGTCGTGGAGCATCTTTACACCTTTGAGGATCTGCTCGCGGGCATCTTTTCCGAAAATAATTTGTTTAGCCATGGTGATGAGGGGTTAGAGAGTTAGAGTTTTAGAGTGTTAGGGTTAGGCGATCTTCGCACGGATAGAGTCGATAGAGAGGAACTTTACTTCTTTTTTTGATCCATCCTTCGTAGTGAGTTCGATGTCTTCGCCGGAGTACTTTCCAAAGACGACTTTTTCTCCGACCTTGAAGTATTTGGTTGGGTTCTTCTCGTCTTTCTGACCCTCACCGTTTCCGACGGCAATCACGGTACCGATGGCAGACTTTTCGCCTTTTGCGGTATCGGGAATAACGATGCCAGAAGCGGTCATCGTCTCCATTTCTTCAGGAACAACGGCAATGTGGTCACCGAATGGCTGAACCTTTACAGTAAATTGAGGCAGATCTGACATATAAATAGGGGTTAGAGAGTTAGAGTTTTAGAGTGTTAGGCAGCAGTTAGCAGTCGGTATTTTAGAGTGCTAACACATGACGTCAAGATTTATAGTAGAATATTGTTGTGATTTCTGTTTCCAAACAGCAGTGGCAACTTGCGGCATTCGTTACCCTTGCCGTTTTTCTCGTCTACGGACAGGCGATAGGGAACTCCTACGTTGACTGGGATGATTTTAAGTTGATCGTGCATAATCCGATTTTGCAGCACCTGAACCTTAAAAGCATCTGGCTCGCGTTTACGACGTACGACCCGGAGCTTTATATTCCGTTGTCACTCCTGACGTATCACGTTGACCGTATTATTGGAGGAGGGGAGTTTCATGCTGCGGTTACTATCTTCATTAATCTTCTCTTTCATACAGGTGTCTCACTTGCTGTTATGTGGGTTGCAACCCAGCTCACACGAAACAAATGGATAGGTATTGTCGTCGGTCTTATCTTTGCACTCCATCCGCAGAACACCGAAGCGGCGGTGTGGGCAAGTGCGCGAAAAGATTTGGTGTCATCACTATTCTTCTTTCTCTCGTGGGGGTACTACTTACAATCAGAAAAGAAAAAGAGCATCCTCATGTTTTTACTCTCGCTGCTTTCGAAAGTCAGCACGTTAATGCTGCCGCTTGTGCTTATCTTGAGTGATTGGTTGCATGAACGGCCGATCAATAAAGCGTCGCTCAAAGAAAAAATTCCATACTTCTTGCTCAGTATTGCATTTGGAATCATCGCAATGCTCGGAAAACCCGGGAGCGGGGGACTGTTCTTAGAAAAGATACTGATCGGCGCTCGTTCTGTATGGCTCTACATAGGCCATGTCTTCTGGCCAACAAAGTTTGCATTGCTGTATCCCTTCACAGAGTCCATCTCCTTTCATAACCCACAACTGCTCTGGTCGCTCATTGGTGTTGTCGTTGTCACCGTTGTTGTCTTTCTTCTTGCGATGGGAAACAGGCTTTTTGCTTGGGCTTGGATGACGTTTGGCATTCTCGTTGCTCCAAGTTTTCAAAACTTCACAAAAGGGGAGAACTACTACCTGGATGTGTACGTTGGGTCCGATCGCTACGCATACCTTGCAACCGTCCCCATTATAATTGTCGCTGTCGTCATTATTGCGAAAGCAATTTCTTCATCGAGAATACGCAATGCTGTTGCTGCAGTCATCGTCATTACACTTGGGTACCTCGCACACAATCAGTCGCTAATGTGGAAGGACACAGGAACGTTGTTTGTAAACGTCTTACAGTGGTATCCAAACTCGCATCTGGCACAGACCAACGTCGGTATTATCTTGGACAAGAAAGGTCATACCGATCTTGCCATCGAACGGTTTAAAGAGTCACTACGCATTCGTCCAAACGAGCATGCGTACTTTAACCTCGGTCAGTATGAGCGCGCACGTGGTAACCTTGAGGAAGCAAAACGCCTCTACATTGAAGCACTTAAAATTAACCCAGTTCACGCATTATCAAAAATAAACCTTGCGCCAATATTGCTTGGGGAAGGAAAGCCCGAGGAAGCACTGAAGATTTTAGACCAGGCGGAGTACCTGGAACCGGATGATCCGGTTCTTCTCTTTAACAAAGCAACAACGCTCGAAACACTCGGCAGAAGAGACGAGGCAATCGAGTACTACAATATGGTGTTAGAGGTTAATCCCAGCGACAAGGAGACGAAGATGAAGTTGGAGGAGTTACTACTAGGAAAGTAGAGTGTTAGGGTGTTAGAGTTTTAGGGTGCCGATGTGGCGGAATTGGTAGACGCGCACGCTTCAGGTGCGTGTAAGCGCAAGCTTGTGAGAGTTCGAGTCTCTCCATCGGCACCATTAGATTGAACGGTCACGTTCCTGTAACTTTTTATGCGTTAGGAGCCATAAGCATACTACTTGGAGTTGCTTACCATCTTTCTTGTAAACAAGGAGCCAGTCAGATTCGATGTGCAGTTCTCGTAAATCACGCAACTTTCCCTTGAGTTGATGATCTCTGAAGCTATTTGGTAAGGGATCGCCATCTTCTAGATATTGCAGCGCTCGATGCAATCGAGTGGCACTTCCTCCACTTTTCAAAAAGTGCCTAACATCACGATCAAACCCTTTTGTACGCACCAGCTGATACATGTCCACTACTTAAAAGAAGCAATATATGCTTTAACGTCTTTTATCGGCACAGTCGGTTGTTTCATGCGTTTCAGTAGCTCTTCTTCCTCCTCCTTTGTATAACCATTTACTGTAAGGCCCGGCAAAGGAATGGAACCACGCACATCCATGTGTGTAAGGAACATGCGTATACAAGCGGAAAGTTCTAGGCCGTTAGCATCAGCAACTTTCTGTGCAGCACGCTTTAATTTTTCTGATACACGAATATGGATTGTAGTTGTCTTCATGTAAACATTGTATCAATTTGTATCACAAAGTGCAAGTACTCTCCCGGGAACCATTACGAAATCGTAGAAGTGGGTTTCTACGTGCAGTCAATACCGAGCACGTTGCAGCCAATAGAGATGAGCAGAATAAACGGAATCATTAGCCCGCTACCATTACCAAATACAGGTGCGTTTCCTGTCGACAACTGGTACAGGAACATGCCAGCTGGCAGGAGGCTAGCAAGACAGGCAAGGGGATACTGTTTTTTTACGTATAGTCCCCATTGAATACCTATTGCCAATAACCCAAATTTGGAAAAAGCTTTGTATGCGAGCACAGGAGATGATGTATCAAATGGTTCCTTGTGATGAACCAAACCTTCAAAAAAAAGACTAATACCACCAATTGCCACTATAAAACAGTACAGTGTGGTAATCACTACTGCCAATAGAAATGCAGTTGCATTCCAATGAATAGATCCATCATTGACACGCATGGGCTCAGTGTACAGGGCTTCCTCCTTGCAACACAAACAGCAGTCCTACCCCTGCCAAAATACAGAGCAGCTGCAGAAGAGATCGACTGATTCTTGTTTCTTTATGGAGTTCGGGAATCAAATCTGATCCAGCGATATACAGGAAGTTTCCAGCAGCAAGCGGAAGCAAGATGGTCTCCACGCCTTCTGCTTGTACAGAGAGGATGATAACAACGGCAGCACCAAGGAGTGCTGTAAGGGCAGAGGCAAAGTTGAGGGCAAGCGCTTTCCCTTTGCTCATGCCACTATGCAGCAGTACGGCAAAGTCACCGATTTCCTGAGGAATTTCATGGAGCAGTACTGCAAGGGTTGTTGCAATGCCAAGCGGCATACTCACCACGTACGCTGTTGCGATAAGCGCACCATCGATCATGTTATGTGCAGCATCTCCCATAATCACCAGTGGACCAACTGGGTGAATGTGCCCGGCACACTCAACGTCGTGGCAGTGACGCCAATGGATAAATGTTTCAATAATAAACGAAGCAATAAGGCCGATGAGCACCATCGTCATACCTTCCTCGGCCTGCTGCGCAATTTCTGGGAGCATGTGAAAGAAGACATTTCCAAGCATCGCTCCCGTCGAAAAACTGACGAGGAGAAGCATGATGTTTTTTAGGAATTTTTCAGTGAGTGAAAGAAGAACGACACCGACAAGTGAAATGGCGCTTACAGCCAAAACGCTCAAAATAATAGGTAATATTGGATTATGCATATCCGCCATAGGGTAGAGGAAGCGAACTATCCTGTACATGAAAATCATCAAATATCCCTGTACCATATGCCTATGAAGTTTTTCGAGGCATTCCAGCAACGACAACATCTCTGGTGTACTCTCTGCGATTGGGCGATTATCGTCCTCGTAATTCTCTCCATTGTATGGCGTGGCGGAAAGAGCTTGGATATGACGTGGATTCTTATTGGAGTGGTATCTATAGCAACCATAACCTATCATCTTCGATTTTCTACAAGAGAGAAGAGTGGAATACCGGCCTATCTCTGGTACGCAGTAATCACATTCATCGCTATCACAGTTTTGAGTTTTGTATATTCGACTACAAGAAATTATGGGTTTGACGAAGTGCTACGTACAGGGGCACTGAGCTTATTACTATTTTGGATCATCCGTAAAGTTGGTGATGCAAAACTGCAGAGCGAGTATCTGCACTGCCTGCTCCGTGTCTTTGGGCTGACAACAGTCGGAGCATGTCTCCTAGGAATACCTGTCTACCTGTTCCAACCGGTCAATCGTTTTGTTGGTACGTTCTTCGATTACCGTTTTCATACAGACTACTGGCCAAACGCCTGGGCAGAGTTTTTGCTCCTTGCCTGGCCAATTGTTCTTTTTCTCGCCCTCAAAGATTTTCGGTTTGATGAAACAAAGGCAGCAAGCAGGGTGCAACTTCTTATTCGCTCGTTGGTATTTGGGTTCGTTATTGGTTGTCTTTTCCTATCGTATTCGCGTGGTGGCATACTCGTCTTTATTTTTCAGCTTCTTTTGTGGGCAGGGATTGTGTATAAAAAAACAGAGAAGAACTTCCCTGTTCGTCGCATTGTTCCAATAAGTGTTGTTATTACAGTCATTGCATTACTAACGTTTATCACAGTCAATGCATTTCGTTCACAGATCTACGATATTCAAGATGTAGGAGAGAAGGTAACATTTAGCGCCTCTGAAGGGATGAGTTCCGTATCGGAGCGTGCACAGTTTTGGTCGCAAGCACTAGTCCTCTCGTTCCAAAAACCACTACTTGGTTGGGGGCCCTATAGCTTTCGCTTTATCCAACCAGAGTTCCAAAACTCTGTTTTGGCAACATCCGACCATCCACACAATGTCCTCCTTAAACTGCTTGTGGAGCGCGGACTACCTGCACTTCTTGTTTTCACAATTCTTGTAGGGTTTATCTTTTCTAAGACAGTTGTGCATCTACGTTCTCGTGAGCATTTCTCACTACAGATACTTCTCTTTGTAGGCCTTGTTGGAGTACTGCTCCATAATATGATTGATTTCAATCTGCAGTTTGTAGGTATAGCACTCCCTTTCTGGTTATTCCTTGGTGTCCTTATGTCACTTGTGGATGTGCAGTCACAAGCACAGGTTTCCGCAAAGATTTCACGCACTACAGAGTTGCTCCTTGCACTATTACTCCTTATTGCTGCCACTTATGAAGGTGGCTATCTCGTCATTTCATCCTTAGGCCGCCATGCAGAAGCCACGCACAATCGCGTAGGTGCCATGAAGTGGTACGATCGAGCTTCTGGAGAAGTATTCGCTCGAGATTTGCAACTCAGCAGAGCAAAGCTTCTCTTTGAAGAGAGTTCATTCCAAGAAGCACAAGATGCTATCGATATGTATATGCAACGAAACAGCGAAGACTTCCGAGCATGGAAGAGGCGAGGAGACATCTTCCTCTTTACGGGTCAGAAGCGCCAAGCGCTAGAGGCGTATGAGGTGGCATACAGAAAAGGAAAGTATAATGATCTTGGTATTCTCCGCGGTATTCTCGAAACATATGAAGCAGAAGATGACCAAGGTGATATTCTTGCGCGCAAAGAGGAAATTGATGCACTGATTGCAGCATTTGCTGATGCCATTCAGGCAAATACGCATTTTATAGCACTGTCACCGAATGTTGAGGAGCTTATTTCCATATGCAATGCCATGTCACGTCTCTTTCCTGAAGATGCTCCTCGGTACCAAGTTATGGCTGCTAAAGCGGATTACAACGCACAAATCGAACGCGGACGCATTGCAGCACGCGCACCAGGACTCCTTTGGTAAATACTCAGCTTTTAGCTTTTAGCTTTTAGCTTTTAGTTCTAAAATTCTCGCCTATGAAAAAATCATCCATCCTCCTCCTAGCATTCCTCCTCGTGCTGACTGCTTGTGGAGATCAGCGAAGTGAGCGTGAAGAAAATATGAATACAGAGAAAATTCAATATCCAATGCCACAAGGAGGAAAAGTGGAATATGAAGGACATGGGAATGAAGACTGGTTTGCCTACGGTGCGATGACAGGAGTAGGGGATGCAAATGCCAATGGTGTCACCCAAGCGCATCAATTTGATGACGGTCGTTACCTCCACACAATTAGCTTGAATATAGAACCAGCTCCCGATGGCTACTTTTACGAGGGATGGCTTGTGAAGGGGCCAAGCGTTATCTCAACAGGGCACCTCACAAATCCCTTCGCAGACGTACGACACAATCTCCGATTTGAATCGGATACCGATTACACCGGTTATCTCACGGTTGTTGTCACGCTGGAACCGGATGATGGAAACCCGGCCCCAGCGGACCACGTAGCCGAAGGAAAGCTCAAAGTCACGAAGCGCTAGGCGGAGCCTCTTCTTGAGGTGTGTTGAGCATTTCATCAATCTGCTGTCGTACTTCTTTATACTGCTCATCGCGTTCAACGATTTTTCGAATTGCTGGATCGAGTTCTTCAACATGTACGCCTTCTGGTAGGTGAATCATGGGAATGGTGGGAAATACATAAAAACCTCCTAGAAAATAAAGGAGGCTACGTTCAAAGCCCCCTTACCTGCAGCAGCAGGATGAGATAGGGGAGCAGTTGAGGACGTATGCACTATTCATCTGTGCATAGAGTGTACACCTACTGCTTAGAATTTCAAGCTGCCGGTTACCCGAGTGTTGGGAGGCTCATCACCATGCTGATGGTCATCAGGGTGATGAGTGCTGTGTGGAGTGCCACGACAGACTCAGGAAGGCGGTGTGTGAATTGCTTCACTGGTACTATTGTAGGATTAATCATAGGACCGCGGCAGTTTACGGATGCATGCTTTGATGTCTAGTACTACTTGACTACATTTCGTGTACGTAATCTGGGTATAGTATGTAAAGAACGGTTATATATAGCGGAACAAGGGGTAGAGATGTATAGAATTATTTCCCTGACTTTTTCTTCCCAGAAGGGAATTGCACAGTATTTATTGAACAAATAATTTGATCAAAAAGTAGTGACAAAAACTAAAATTATTTTAATACATCATTATTTTTCGTTGCACAGTAGGCTTGCAGCCCTAAAAGAAGTGCCTTTGCAGATTGCTGAGAAAGTGATTTTTCTTCATGGGATGCACATTGATCTTGCTCAAGATCTACACATTGTAATAGCATTTGGCTTTCTTTGCGGTCTCTTCGAATGAGGACACTGAATAGACTATGGCGTTGTTCGCCAATATATTGAAATGTTTTCCTTCCATGTCCTTCTACTTCTATAAAGAAAGAGTCTTCTTGGAGAAGTGCATGAAATACATTGCTATATGATTCTACGATTGACTCGTAATCGGTATCCTCTGTTGTATGAGGAGCAAGCTCACGGGTATATTGCTGTTTCACAAGAATGCGTATTGTATTTTTCGTATCGCCTTGGATAAGAAATGTAGGATCTTTGAACGAAGATGCTTCGCGTTCAACTGTTAATGGTGCTGTTTCTACTGACATTGGAATGGTGGAAAAGTACAAAAAACCCCGCATCGACTTCTCGGCGGGATGAGGTTGGCTTTATATCAGAAGCTACCCTCGCGCCGAGCGCGGGATAATAATGCTAATGATAATGGAGCGGTAACTCATGATTACGCTAATCCTACTCTGACATGTACTACCGTCAAGACAGTTTCTGCCATTTTCGCTACAAGGCAAGCTGCAGCAATTCGTCGTACGCTTCTTTGACTGTGCTTCGTAAAAAGAAAACGGTATTCATTCTCATTGTATTCACTTTATCAACTGGCTGTTGCTGTGCAGTAATGATCCAGCATCGATGAGCAGTACTGTGCATGCGTTTATGTAGGGTTAACAGCAAACCCACAGTCATTGAATCGATGTGCGAAACATCACACATGTCGAGCATCACATCTAAATGATCAGGGATTTCCTTTAAAATCTTTTGAAACTCATGATGGGAGTCATAATCGTATATCTTTGCAAGTCCTACCTTTACAATATGAAATGGTCGTGCGGGGAGCACGATCTCTTCCTCAGAATCTGTTGCAAGTTCAGAGCGAAGAGGAGTACGAAACATGGCAGATAAAAATGCGTCTTGTTTTTGCTGAAAAGTTTCATCTGTATGCCGACCTACATCTCCTTGTAACCCTTCGTCGAAGTAGCGGTAGCCTTCAGCCATGAAAACTATTGTATTCCTTTTTGAAAGGACAAATCAAGAAGCTACGTTTCTCGCTTCTTCGAGTACTTCCTGCACAGAACTTCGCACGGGAAAAAGAGTATGAAGGTTTGTCCGTGCTAATTTCTCAATGGGCTGCTTATTTGCGAGTACAAGCCAGAGTTTATGAGCTGTAGATGTAAGATATTTATAGAGAACAACAATGTCTCCTGCCATCTCCTCCGTCATGAAGGAAATATCACTCATATCCAGAATAAGATCCCGGTCGGTTGGTAATTTTGATAGCGAATTGCGAAATCCGATCTCCGTACACTGGCCATCTATATGGGAAACAAATGGGGTGGGATGTTCAGCCATGAAAACTATTCTATACTTCTTTTCGAACAGGTAGCAAGAAGAAATATTGGCTACTTGCTTTTCTTGTGTATTTCCACGGTGACTCCCTCTGGCTTATCGCAGTCTTTTTCAAGGTCTGGATGATCTACATCTTCATCGAATTCCTGTTTTAGCTCATAAATACTAAGAATAATCTTTTGATAGTCTTCTAGCATCTCTTGTAGCCTGCCATGAAGCTCGAGGAGCGTTGCTTCAGGGAAATCTCGTGTTATTTCGCTCGCTAACACGAGAAAGTCGTCATCATCATGTTGTTCGTATCCATCTGGCACCTCTCTGTCAGCCTCCAGTATATGGACCCCATTCAGGTGCTCTAATTGCCTAAATAAATACTTGAACCGACGAATATAGTCTAGGCGATAGCGATGTAGACGAACAGTCCAAGGGTTTGTTGGGCTGGTATCGATAGCAAATCGCTCAAAGAGCGTATCATCAATAGCAAAGTGAATTTTCTTTCGAATGTATTGCGCATGTTTCATACATTCGCTGCGTTTCGTGCACCGAGCATCAGGAAAAGTGTATGTGATCGTATAGTCGCCATAACGCGTATCTTTGCCGATCTCAGTGAGAGTATATGGTGTCTTATTCTCCCCATTCTCTCTTGGAATGCTTTGAATGCGTTCAACGCGCTTATCAATTTCGCCAGCATAGCGTTCAATTGCCTCTAGGCCATTTTTTGGAAGCGAAGTAATTTCATTCTGAAGAGTGGAAAATATTGCGCGGAATGATGCACCAGCTTTAAACCTTCCAAGCCAAACAGGGAGATCAATGTCTACTCTAAATCCTTCAAGTAAGAAATCCGCGTCACTATGCAATGGCACTTCAATAGCAAGCCACGATGGATCGAGTCCATAAAACTCCATAGCTTCTGCAAGGGCTCCATCAGGGTTATGTCTCATCTGCTCCTCACAGCGCTGCTGTAGGTAGTAATACAGTGTTTCCACATCGTCTTCGCTTCGCATATGCCAGGCACCCTTAGGGTCGTCTCTGCGCATGTATGTTGCCGCATTTTTATCAGGAAATTCACTCATGAGTCAGTATGCTGTATACTGCCACTAATGACCTACGAACCCCCAAAGAAAACATTGGAAAAATACGCAGATCTCCTTGTGAACTTTGCTTTAAATAGCGGAAAAGGCGTAAAGAAGGGTGAAGTAGTACAATGTGTTGTTGATGACGTTGCTAAACCTTTACTCGTTGAACTCCATAAGGCGATATTACAAGCAGGTGCACACCCAATGCTTCGGTTGATTCCGACAGGAATTTCTAAAGATTACTTTGCACTTGCAAGTGACAGCCAGCTGACGTACTTCCCGGAGAAGTACATTCATGCACGCTGCGATGAAATTGACCACTCTATCTCCATTATTTCTGATGTCGATCCATTCGAGCTTTCCAAGGTTGATCCAGCAAAAATCTTCAAGTCTATGCAGAGCAAGAAGAAAGTACGAGAGTGGCTCAACGAAAAAGAAAATAAAGGGAAGTTCACCTGGACGCTTGCCCTCTACGGCACGCAGGCAATGGCAAAAGAAGCAGGTATGTCCCTGAAGCAGTACTGGCAAACCATCGAAGAGGCATGCTACCTCGACAAAAAAGATCCTATTGCCGAATGGAAAGCCATTCAAAAAGAGCAAATGCGCGTCAAGAAGCAGTTGGATTCCATGAAGATCCAGTGGGTACACGTGAAGGGAAAGAATATTGATCTTCGTGTTAAGATCGGAGAGAGGCGTGCGTGGTTTGGGGGAAGCGGACGCAACATTCCGTCGTACGAAATCTTTACGTCACCCGACTGGCGCGGGACGGAAGGCTATATCTATTTTAATCAGCCATTATACCGTTACGGCAATCGTGCAGAAGGCATTCGTCTCGAGTTTAAAAACGGAAAAGTAGTGAAAGTAGATGCCAAAAAAGGAAAGAAGCTTATTGAGAATATGATCAAGCAGAAGAATGCCAACAAGCTCGGAGAGTTCTCGCTGACCGATTCTCGTGTGTCGCGTATTACGAAGTTTACGGCAAATACACTGTTTGATGAGAACATCGGTGGTCGCTACGGAAACACGCACGTAGCACTGGGTGCAGCTTACAAAGATTGTTTCGACGGGGACCCATCCAAGCCTACAAAAAAGGAGTGGGAGAAGATGGGATACAATGATTCTGTGGAGCATACCGATATCATCTCAACTGAAGATAGAACGGTAACGGCACTACTTGCAGATGGAAGCGAAAAAGTAATCTACAACGACGGAAAATTTACTGTCTAAACGTATGATCCACTCAGTACTCGTAGCCTATTTTCTTCACCAGTTTCAAACACCGGTGACTGTGCCATATCGAGAAGATAAAAGCGTTGAGTATATTCGTACTGTAGAACAACGTGGAGCATTGACAGTAACAGCATCTACAGCAAAAGCAGGATCTATAGCTCCCGGCTCTACACGCGTAGAAATGCTTAAACTTCGCCTTAGCGCAAGTTGCGCAGACGACATACCGATTCAAACTATCACCATTCAGCGTAGGGGACTGGGTGAAAACAGTGATATCAGCGCTGTGTATGCTCTGCATCGTGGTGTACGCATATCACAGGCACGGAGTGTAGAGAAGCGTGATGGCTTACTAGACCTATCACTACGCAACGTGGTTATTCCCAAATGTACCGAGGAAGATATAAGTGTTTACGCAGATATCTCCGAAAATGCATCGCCTGCTGGAGAGCATACATTCGAGCTAAAAGGTATAGATGCGAAAAAGGCAACTGTGCGTATCGACCAGCAGCTTGGCGATTTTACACGCCCGCAAAGGACAGCAGGGCCACCGGTTGGTCAAATCAGCATCGAGTATTTAAAAGTAAATGAGCGTGTTCATTATGGTTCACGGCAACGCCTTGGGCGGTTTACTCTTTCAGCTGACAATAAAGATGATCATTATGTCTATGCTATGACGTTTACAAATAGCGGAAGTGCACGAAATGACGATCTCAAGAACATATTTCTAGAGTTCAGAAATAGAAAAGTGTCCGATGTAGCAACAAGCCTGACAGGTGATGCTGTTCGACTTACGTTTAATCCGCCGCTTGTGTTACAAAAAAATCAAACATTGCAATATTCCCTTCGTGGAGATATTCGCGCAAGCCGAAGTAGAACGATTCAGTTACAGATAGAGGAATCTGCAGATATCGAGGCGGCCCCAAAGCGTGGTCGCTAGATTGAAGAGCTTTTATCTGGCACAATACTGGCACCCTTCTTGCATGCGCCTAAGTCATCTCCTCCCTCTCGTCGGCATTCTTCTTGTCGGTTGCACAACTGTTCATGCGCCTGGAGAGTCACTTCTTCCAGAAGAAGTACTACAGCGCACTGCATCGGAAAGCCAAAAATTAGATTCGTCGCAGTACCTTATTACTGCAGATTTCGATATGGATTCAGGCAACACTTGGACGGCAGAGGGTGTCGTACGCATGGATGGCATTATTCAACACGCAGGAAAGCAGGTGCGCTTCCAAACAGATGTGACGGCAGAAATTACTGATAGTACCAATGGTGACTCTACTATCGATGGCACAGTCGAAGTAGTGGTTATGGGAAAAGATGAGGTCTACTTGAATATTCACTCACTAACTTCCCAACCAAACAGCGCCTTGTTTCAGCCCGATGTTATCGGAAAACTCGCAGGAACATGGTGGCAGCTCCCTTCACAGGATGCTGCGCCACAATCGACGACCGTAACGCCAGACCCACGGCTTCTACAAGCTCAGGCGAGTGTTATCACTGTAATAGCAGACAAAGGAATAACAGAATTTAACGGGAAAATGTCATATCACTACGTAGTAGAGCTGGATAAAGAAAAACTATTTTCATACCTCGAAGCACTCAAGGTAGAGACAGACGAGGTAAGAGCATCGCTCAAGGACACAGTTGCAGAGGGGGAGATTTGGATAGATGCAGAAACATTTTACGTACAGAAAGTCTTGTGGAATATTTCGTCTTTGCATACTTCCGCTCAGGCAACACTCGATACGTCGTTAACATTGACGTTCCGTAATCAAAATGCTGCTCCAACCATAGAACCGCCTGTTGGAGCCGTGCAGTTTACCCCAGCAGTGCTGTTTGCATTACCGCCCGATGCCCTTTTCAATGAAGAACGCTAAAAATATTGACGGCATTTCTCCGCCACCGGAGCCCAGACAGAAGGCACCAGAAAAGAGTGATGTGATGTCACGCGCAAAGTTTGCGTTAATAACAATGATTGGTATTCCGTATGCACTCTATATTGCATGGTCTTTTTTCCTCCTCGCAATTCTTCCAGATGGCTCAGGGACATGGGATAGTTTTGTGCCGATCGGAAAACTCATTGCTATGATGGGTGCATTAGGATTTGTTCTCGTAGGTTCAGTAGCGGTGATGCGCATCGGAAAAACAGGGACAGTACCCGATGCAGTTCGCTATACAGGACTTGCACGTATTGGCCTGTTTATCTTGCCAGGACTTTTGATGAGCGGATTTGTTCCGTATTGGATTGTCCAGGAACCTGCATTGAACCTTGATGTAATAAGCCCAGCAGAAACGGTAGAGCTCATAGCGCCACTCTCTATTACCTTTAGTACACAGCGTGCTGTAGATACTCTGAAGAGAAGAGGACTCGGTGTAAAATCGTTCGAATGGGATTTTGATAGCGATGGAGAGGTAAATGAGGAAACAGTCACGCCGGAATCTACAGCGTATTTCGATAGACAAGGCGGGTACAACGTAAGTGTACGACTGAGGTTAAGTGACGGATCATCCAGAAAACTCACACGTCGTATTGTAATTCCAAAGGCAGTTTTTTCGTACACGCCGTTTGTCCCCGTTGTTGATGAGCCAATAAAATTTAGTGTTTCGCATCTTATTCCAGAGAGTAAAGATATCCACGTACGAGAAGTACAGTGGGATTTCAACGAAGACGGCATACCAGATGAAACAGGTTCAGCACTTGAAACAACACATACATTTCTAACGATAGGAGAACATAAAGTAGACGTAACAATATTCTTTACGAATCAAACACAGAATTCCTACTCGAGGATACTTGAGATACGAGAGCCTCTTCCAAATCCTTTCCCAGTGAGCATAGAAACAACGCCGGATTTCCTCGAAAGTCCTCCACCGTTCCAGGTCATCTTCCGCTTGGTGACAGAGGAGCCTCTCCAGGAAATTACGTGGGATTTTGATGACAACACCCCCGAAGAAAAAGGAGACCGTATTGGCCATACCTTCCGCAATAGACGTGTATATCAAGTAAAGGCATCTGCAAGAAACTTGAATGGAGAAATTGCAAAAGCGACAAAGGTAGTAAAAGTCGTTGAGAATCTCAGCATATCAGATTTGTCGTTTGATGGTTCACACCCCGTCATCGATGGAAAACGTATTGTAGCAGAAGCTCCAGTTTCTCTAAGCCTTACACCAGCGACGACGGTGCCACTTATTGACTTTTGGTGGGAACCAGAGCGAGCGACGCAGGTGACATCAACCGATACAACACTGAAAGCAATCTATCGTGATGAAGGAATGTATAACCTCATTCTTCTTGGGAAGGATGCGGAAGGACGCGTGATGCGGAAAGTCATCGAATTGGAAGTGCAACCCAAATCACAATTTGTTGACTTTGAAGTGCGCCCTATTCAACCAGTAGCACCAGAAGTCGTTAAATTTGACGCATCAGCAACGTACGTACCCGGTGATGAAATTACGGGATTTATTTGGGATTTTGGAGATGGAGAAAACAGTGCACAACGTTTCAGTGGTGCACGAGAGGAGTACGAGTACACACAGGCAGGCGAGTACACAGTAACTCTAACGATCAATACACTCTCTGGGCGAACAGAGACTGCGACAAAAACCATCACTGTGCGGGCTCCAGTATTAAATGCCTGCTTTAATATGAGTCGAAAGCAGATTAAGCAATTTGGTGGTGTACTCTTTAACTGGAAATGTTCTACAGGGGTTCCAAAAGACATTCGTTGGGATTTCGGCGATGGCTCTCAGGCAGATGCAGATCCGAAAGACACAAAGAAGGAAATTGACCATATCTTTGAGGATGTTGGAGAATTTACTGTCGAGCTAATAATGGAGGATAGAAATGGTTCCACAAGTCGCTATAATCAGACTATTATTGTAGAACCATGAAGCAAAAATCCCTTGTTCGTGCATTGGCTATCGTTGCGGTGTTTGGTCTTGTACTTGGTGCATTACTCCCAGCACTTTCAGTGTTGTAATTACGAAACGCAGGACTCAAGTGGCAGAGTCGCAGTTGTATCAAATGGCGCATACGCACTCTCACCGAGTTCCTCAATGAGAAATGCTGCACCTGACGCAATCATTGCTGCATTGTCTGTGCAGTATTGGAGTGTCGCAGGCCATACAATAGGAATAGAGAGTGTTTCAGTCAGCAGAGATCTCAGTCGTCTATTGGCAGACACTCCGCCGACAATATGGACTTCTACGGCGTCCCTATACGTTTTTGCTGCTGCTGCAGCGCGATCTGTTAGTTGATGGCATAATGCATACTGATAGCTTGCAGCTATATCACAACGCGCCTGTTCATCAAGGTCTGGGAGAGCATGTAGTGCTGTTCTTAGCGCCGTTTTAACACCAGAAAAACTGAAGTCGAATGTATCTTCATTGCGCAAGGCCACAGGAAACATATGCGCAGCTTCATTACCAGCGTCAGCAGCGTTTGCAATGGAAGGCCCTCCAGGATACGGAAGACCAAGAAGTTTTGCTCCTTTATCAAAAGCTTCTCCTGCAGCATCATCTCGTGTGCGTCCAAGTAATGTACCTTTTGTATGACTTGTTCTGTACCAAAGATCGGTGTGTCCCCCAGATGCACTTAGAGTAATGCATGGGAAGTTGGGGCGTGGGTTTGGGGCAAGCCAGGGTGATGTTAAGTGGCCAAATGTGTGATGGACGCCCACAAGCGGTTTTTGCCAAACAGAAGAAAGTACCCGTGCAGCAGTTGTACCTCCGAGTAATGAGCCAAGAAGTCCAGGCCCCTTTGTAACAGCGATGACATCAATTGCTTCCTGAGTGACGTTTGCATCGGAAAGTGCCTGGCGGATTGCAGGAATAATATATTCAAGCTGTCGTCGAGCGGCATCCTCTGGGACAACACCACCTACGGCTTTAAAGATGTCTTTTGTGCTCGCAATAACAGAGCTTTCGACCATAACACCATCGACAACAACTGCTGCTGCCGTTTCATCGCATGATGTCTCAATTCCAAGGATTCGCATGCAGGAATAGTACTCAATTGGCTATACATAAGGAAATGGAATATTGTCAATATTATAAAAATATTGTATAATATCAATGTGAACAAACATCAATATCGCGCGGTAGCAACCGCATTTCTGGCACTCGTTGCATCGTTTGCGTTATGGACGCAAGCAATTGGAAAGGTTGCATTGCCACCATTTAGGGAATCAACCATCACGCTTGTCGATGAAATTATTAACGATCTTTTTGCTGAACTCTTCGAAGTTCCAGAGGTGACTGTTGAGAATCTTGGCAATCATTTTGTGCAGACAGTGCAGAAATCTGAAATTGCAATACAGGCTTCGGTAGCACCGACTCCTACTCCTACTCCAATCCCTACCCACTCAGCAGCTCCTTTGCCACCGCCTCCACCGTCTGAACTGGAACAGTGGGAACTTATGCGTGCGTGGAACATTTTCATTCCCAGTCTCAGTGTACGAGCGCCTGTGCTCCTTCCATCTATGAAATACTGGTCTTCGCAGGCATGGGATATGCTTGAGGAACAAATGCAGATTGGATTGAATCATGGAACAGTTGCATACCCACACTCTGTAAGCCCGGGACAGATGGGTTCGCTTATTATTGCAGGGCACTCCAGTCCACCCGACGAACAGGCGCAGGAGAGTTTGTACGGCAGTGTATTTGCACATCTTCCTGAAATAGCTGTTGGAGAAGAGATTCAAGTACAATCTGCTGGGACAGCAATTCGCTATAAAGTCGTTGAAAAAAACATTGTCTCTCCAAAAGCGACAACAATCCTAGAGCAGCAACATGATGAGAGCATTCTTAAACTCATTACCTGTTATCCGGTGGGAACAACACGAGATCGCATGATTATCACAGCACAGAGGATTGACGATTAACAAGGTGGTGTAAACAACGTATGCTACCTGCATGAAAAAGCACTACATCGTTGGAGGTCTCATTGCTCTATTGCTTGGCAAGTTTCTCTATCCACTATTTACATACGATGTTCCACTTGGCTACGACCCAGGGATTTATCGCTATTTATTTATTCAATATGCGGATGCATTGCGCAGCCTATCCCTCCCCAACCTTGCGCCATGGGCACAAGAGTATCCACGGACATTCTACCTATTTATTGCCCCATTCATTATTGCTGGTATTCCAGTGGATGCATTTATTGGCTGGATGTGGAATCTTGTTCCCGTCGCACTTGCGTGCGTACTTGCATGGGTAACAGCGAAGCGATCAAATACGCAAATAGGAATAGCAGTTCTGCTTATGGCATTTCTCTCACAGGCGTACTACGACGGTTTTTTTGCGATGTACATGAAAGTGTATGTCTCACTTATCTTTGTAGTCCTTACATACTATTTTGTCGAACGTTTGTCGGTATGGTTTCCCATAACGGCATTGCTTGCTGTACTTATACACCAGCAAACAGGTCTCGTGCTCGTTGTTGCACTTGGTGTGTGGTGGGTCATACAACTACCATCACGGTTTAGCGAACCTCGATTTAGAGTTATGACAACTATTCTCGCTGGAGCAGCATGTGTGGGATTACTAATGTATTTGCCACAATGGGAACGCGCGATTCTCTCTCCCCTTAAGTCGATTTTTCTGCTGCGCGGTGCAAGTGCCCCAGGTGGCGCTTTTCCGGATGCAATATTTTATATAAAAACAATGCCCATAGTCTTACTGCTAGGAATAGGTGGGTACCTGACAAGCATGAAGACGGAAAGAGGGTCGCTATGGCAGCTATCTGTTTTGGTGTGCCTTATCTTTGTCACGTTGCATCTTACATTTTATAAGCGATTTTTTCTCCTACTCGACTTCTTTCTATTGCCATACGCAGCTGCTTTTTTAGTCTCTCTGTGGAATATGTTGAAACATAGTAGTGTACTAAGAGGTTCACTGGCACTCCTCATCTTGGCACAGTGCCTTGTAGGACTTCGCGTTGTATCTATGCGTACGCCAGCGATTCGCTCATCGGATATTATGCTCATCCACCAGGCAGCTGCAGCGTTGCCAGAACATGCGTCAATTATTGCGCTTGAAAACATTTCGAGTACATGGCTACGGGGATGGATTCCATACAGGAACGTTGGTGCTCCAGGCCTCTTTGATTTTCCTGGATGGACAATTGAGGAGTGGGGACAGTTTATTGATGGTTCCAATGCCGATCGTAAAGCACTCCTTCAAAGAGTAGAGAGTGAATCTCTCTATTTATTTGCTTCACCGCTTTTTACCGAGTATTACGGCGAAAGAGCGAATCCTGTACTACGCGATCCTTGCCTAAAAAAGGTAGATAATGCGCCACTACTTCAATTTATTTGCAACACATGATTGAACTCTTCCCAAGCCGTGCCATTGCAGCAACAGTATTTGGGTTTTCTATTCACTGGTACGGTGTGATGTATTTTCTTGCTTTCTTGCTTACCTATCTACTGATTGCACGATTTCAGCACTATCGTTCGTTACAGCTCTCAAGGGAGCAAATACAATCCATCCTCTCTTGGGCGATATGTGGAGTTATTCTTGGTGGGCGACTCGGATACGTTGTGTTCTATGAGCCAGTATATTTCTTGCATCATCCTCTTGAAATCTTTGCTGTCTGGAACGGAGGCATGGCATCGCATGGTGGATTTATTGGTGTAGCAATTGCACTCTTCTATGCTTTACGTACACATCAGGTGCCAGTCCTTGCATTTATGGACGTAGCAGTTATTCCCATTGCCGTTGGGCTCGCGCTTGGTCGCTTTGGAAACTTTATCAATTGGGAACTCTACGGAACAGTGACGGATGTACCGTGGGCTATCGCTATTCCAGGCGTTGAGGGACTGCGGCACCCAACCTTCTTCTACTCGATGATGAAAGACCTCTGGATTGCTGCAATATGCCTCATACTTCTACGATCCGGTAGAGGGAGAGTAGGGGACTCCTTTGCTCTCTTTCTTATCATGTATGGCGTGCTGCGTTTCGTTGTTGAATATTATAGAGAGCAGACATACGCGACGTTCGACCTTGTTATTACAGCACTGACACGTGGTCAGTTACTCAGCGTCCCCGTTATACTCATTGGATTAGCGCTTCTATGGGCAATACACCGATAAATTAAAATTGACAAGACCAGAAAAAGTATTAATATAATAATAGTTCATTCAGACTTTCAAGCAAGGAGGCAAAAAATGTTGAATGCATGGATGCATTATTGGAACGTCTTGTGGTTTTACGAAGATACAGCAAACCCAGACGTCCAATGGGTCGTAGACCATTTTGGAACGCTGATCCAGTTTGGAATCATCATTGTTCCGCCAACCATTGTACTCATTGCGTATTATGCAGTGATCGATCGTTGGTACCGGTCGTACTCGAAATGTTGAAAGTCTACTATTTGCCCCGTACGTTATGTGCGGGGCTTGTTTTTTGTGTGCGTAAAAGTTCCCTTGCAATCTCTCTTTCGTTCCAGGGAATTTGCCCATCTTTTACCCACATGGTTGTGTCACTTCCCTTAGCACAGAGGATGACAATGTCTCCTTCCCTTGCTTCATCAAAGAGATAGCGTATTGCTTCGCGTCGATCGAATATTTGTGTAGCTTGACAGGCAGTTTGATCGACGCCAGCCCATACCTCATCAATAATCTTCTGTGGATCTTCTGTATAGGGATCTTCGTTTGTGACAACAACAACATCGGCAAGCTGGCTACAGATCTTTCCAACCTTTGGTCTCTTCTCCTGCATGCGGTCACCACAGCTACCAGTGAGCACAAGAACCCTCTTTCCTGGAGCAAGCATTTGTCGAAGTGTTGATAACGTCTTTTCATACGCTGCTGGTGTTACGGTAAAGTCTACAAAAACAGAAAAGGGTTGCCCCTCGTCAATCGCTTCCATGCGTCCTGGTACACCGCCAAACGTCGAGAGTGCGTTGCATGCACTAGACACACTAATAAAACCCTGTACACAAGAAATGGCACAAAGTGCATTTTCCAAGTTAAACGAGCCGGGAAGTGGTACGGTAAGTTTGGCGCTAGCATTTTCCTCTTCATAGTGAACCCACGCGGTAGAATACTTCGGCGTGAGTTGAATATCAGAAAGGGTTAATGTTGCATTGTTAGAGTGTGCAGAATAGGAAATAGTATTCTTGCTCTGTATCCGCGAGTATTCTTTGTAAGTACTATCATCTTTATTGAGAACTTTGGTACCTCTGCCATGTAACATGGCAAAGAGCAAAGCCTTATCATTTCGATATTGTTGCATGGTGCCATGGTAGTCGAGGTGTTCTTCTGAGATGTTAGTAATGGCAGCTACATCCAAGACAATACTTGCGAGCCTTCCCTGGACGAGACCATGGGATGAGCATTCAAGTACCACGTGCGTACATCCTGCCTTACGACATCGTGAAAGAAACTTTTGCACGACAAAAGGGGAAGGGGAGGTTTTTTGTGTTGCATTCCAGGTTCCCTCTTCACCAATTTGCATAGAGGCAGTAGAAAGTGCTCCTGTTTGGATACCATTTGCACGAAGAATATGAGCAGTCATTCCTACTGTTGTCGTTTTTCCATCGGTACCTGTTATACCAATAACATAGAGCTTGCTTGCAGGAAATCCGCAGAGTAAAGCTGCTGTCCACCCTTTCGTACGGTGCCAAAGAAGCCGAAGGACATTCCGGTGTCCAATGACACGTTTCAGACGATTTAGCATGAAATACATAGGAGAGACGCCGCATGCTCACAGTCTGCCTTTAGCTGAGTTTTGAGTGCATGTTCATCTGCAAACTTTTGCACATCGCGAATTTTCTCAACGACGTCGACAACAAGACTGCGTGGGGCAATAGCAACAATATGATTGAGAACATGCACTTCACATGAAGGTGTATCACCAAATGTCGGCCGTGTGCCGCGGTGCATTACCGCGGGGACGCGTGTACCATTTTCGCCAAGGCGAGCAAAGCATGCGTAGACGCCTTCTTCAAGAGTGTCAGGTACATGTGCAGTATCAAGGTTAAGGGTCGGAATACCAAGCTTCTTTCCTCGCCCTGAGCCGGTGATAACTGGTGCGGTAAAGTGCATGACTACTGGTCAGCTGACTCTGTCATCTTTATGCGTGCGCTATCTGCCATGTTCTTCGAGATAATTTGTACTTGTTCGGTAATGCTACTGAGGTCAGCATTTTTTTCTCGTGCACGATCTGCAAGGTTCCAAGCTTCTCCTGCAAGGCGAACAGTCTCTTCGAAGTTTTCATCGACGCCAGCACGGTATGCGCGCACAACAGCGCGGAAGGCTTCGGTTATTTTAACGGCACCCTGCACGATGCTTTCATCTGGCTTTGCAGCATGTGCGCCACGCGCTGCAAGCAGTGCGCGAGCTGAGGCATATTCTGCTTCGGCAATATTATTTTGCTCAAGGAATGAGAGTGTGATGAGAATCTCATTCTCAGCCTCAGAGAGGAGTGCCTGTGTTCTTCTGCCCTGCTTATACATAATATATCGATAGAGCAGAACTGCAGTTTCGGCGCGGGTTAACTGCTTTCCTGGTGTTAAGGTTCCTTCATTGGAAATCATGACCATGCTCGACGTAATGCCGTAGCGCAGGTACGGGTAATACCACTCGCTTGTATTTGAGACATCACCAGAGAGTGGAAGGAGAATTTCACTGAATGATTTTGTTGGCTCTGCACCAAAGGCCTCTTCGACCATTTTCATAAACTCAACGCGAATAACGGTATTTCCTCCGTTAAATGCCTCTTTTTCTGGTGGACCATCAATAATACCGGCAATGCGTGCAAGTTCTACATAGGGCTTATACCAGTCATCGTTGTTAATGTCGTTGTAGACAGTGTTTGCTTTTTTCGCTTCATTAAGTTGGTCCTCAGTAATAAGAGGAGCAACAATTAACTTAAGTGCCTCTGCGCGGTTGACAGATTTTTCGGGCTTAAATGTTCCATCATCGTATCCAGAAATAATCCCTTCACTCTTTAAAAACATGACAGCTTCATATGCAAAGTGATCTTTTGGAAGATCTGAAAATGTCGATTCCTGCGCATGTGCAATGCTCGGAAAGACAAAGAGTGTACAAAGAAAAAGTGGGGCTAGGCGCATAGTTGAGGGGAATAGGCGTGAGAAAGAGTAGCAAAATTGCGTAGGATAGGCAAAATAACGTCTTCTAAGGGAATAGACATATATATATAAATATGGTAAAATAATAGATCAAATGCACAAACACATTCATTGCTTACTAACGGCATTCTGCTGCGACATTCTCGTCGTCGTTGCTCTCATAGCGCCACAGATTGTACAGGGTGCAGAGAGCGCATCATTTGTTTTGTACGAAAATAATCCTGATGCCGATTCTGTTATCCTGGGCTCATCATCGTTTACGCTCAATGAAGCAGGAGAAACATGGACAGCATTTCCTATTACGAGTAATAGCTACCAGATTGTCACAGCTCCACCTGAGCAACAGCAATCGAGCAGCTCTTCTTCGTCGACAGCACCAGACGTTACAGATACCTCTACCGGAGGGTCATCTGGAGGTCACAGAGGCCACAGAAGTAATGAAGGTGGTGGTACGGCACCATCATCCCCACAGATTGGAGAAGGCCCAGATGTAAAGCAGGAGACGCAGATTCCAACATACACTCAAGATAATGAAGAAATTCCTACAGAATTAGCCAGACACTATCCATCGAAATATGCAGTGGCACTACACGAGCAACCAATCTGCTCAACGCACTTGTTCCTCGCAATAGACGAGCCCTGCAAAGAAACACCGTTGCTTTCCGCTGCACCAATACAACACACCATGCGTGACATCTTGATTCTTGCAATCTTCTTGCTTCTTGGTTGGATTATTGGATTTTTCACACGAACTCTTTTGCAGAAATGAACACGCGCATTGTCTTCATCGGCGCAATCTTGCTTACCGTAGTTGCGGGTCTCTCGCCACAGGTATTTGCAGAAACCACTGTTCCACAACGCGTTATTTATAACGGTCACCTGCTCGATAGTTCTGGAACAGCAATTGCATCCGAAGTGAATATTCGCTTCAGCTACTGGACATCAACGGATTACGTAACGGGTGATGTTACGGCAACCGGTGCCATTAATATTGGGGCGAGTAACTATGCAAACTGGTACGAAGAGCACACAGTAACGCCGGACAGCAAAGGATATTTCAGCGTAGAAATTGGAAGTGTTACAGCACTTCCCGATTTTTCTGAATTGCCAGTCTCTACGCTTCTGAACTTGCATATGCAGGTGGAACTCAAAGCCTCATCTGCTGCAGATACAGCGTATGAACTGCTCGATAGAGACAGTACAGACGATACAGTCGACCGCAGCCCCGTCCGCAGTGTACCATTCTCGCTCAATACAAATTTCCTCGACCGTAAGCAAATTGGCTCTGGTAGCGGAAATATTACGTTCCTTGGAAGCGGTGGATACCTACGAGAAGGAGGAACCCTCGCAAACAGGTTTACTATTGATGCAGACAGTAGCAGCGGAGGGACACTCTACTTGCGATTTGGTGCAGACCTTGGAAAAGAATTAAGTTACGATCAAGGAAATAGCTACTTTAACTTTAACGATGATGTAAACATCCAAGGGGACTTAACGGTGACAGGCCTCATTAATGGTGTTGATATTTCATCGCTCTCTGCAGGCTCTGACCAGACGCATTTAAAGGTAAGTAGTGGCGCTGGACTTAGTGTAAACATTTCAGCAGGGGACTACCGACTGAATGGCAATGTCACCCAGTACAGTGGAAACAGTAATCAGGCAGTGACCGATGACACGACAAACTATGTCTTTATTGGTTCTGGGGGTTTAACAATTCGTACGTCAGGTTTCCCGACAGATGAAGCGTTCATTCGCCTTGCAACTGTTGTTACCTCTGGTGGCGCAATTCAGACGATATCTGATCGCCGTGTCTTTAATAGTGATGACCGCGAACGCACCATTGTGCGTACATACGCACCGGAATACGATGGATCGTCTATACAGGCAGATGGATCTAACAATGTTGGGCAGCTATCTGTCACAAATTCAGGTGCAGCAGTGACAAACCACTACGTCTGGACAAGTACGCGTTCAAGCTTGCAAGATTATGATATTGTTGTTCAATCTGAAGTTCCAACAGCATTTGTTCGTTGGGATAGTACACCACTCAGCATTCGCTATAGAACCACCTCTGCAGCAGATACCAGCGCAAAACTTGATATTGAGGTCTATGACACTGCCGGAAACCAGGTGACGCTTGGCGGGAGCTACTCAGCGTTAAATAGCACTGAGTGGACGACAGCTGATATTACCTTTAGCGGTACTCCAACATGGAACACGGGTAGTGGCTTCCTTATAAAAGTACGACCTTTTGCAAAGGATAGCGAAAAAGTCCAAATAGGTCATTTAAAGCTTCGCTACGTAGAACTTCCTCGCGAGTAGAAAAAATTGGCTTCTGTAAGCCAGAAAGCAATCGACATAAACGAGAGTACAAGTCAAGCCCTTGTGCAAGCGTGGAAAGTAGTTTTTTGATATAATGATATGAAACATCCAAAAAATATTTACCATGAACATTTCCGCAAGAGCACGGCAACAGTTCACAACGCAGAGGCTGCTTCGTAACACAGCAGCTCTTCTCATTGTGTTTCTGGTACCGAGTATTGCGCTTGCAAGTTCTTGGAGTCCGACACTCCTTGTAAACACAGAGGCATTCCAGTCAATTGATGATGGAGATGGCGCATCTGATATTGAACTGCGCTTTGGTACAACAGGTAAAGAACTTCGTTGGAACGTAACAACGTCACAATTTGAATTTGACGGAAGCGTTGAAGTGCAGGGAACAGCATCTGGTAAAGTGGTCCATGCGCAAGATCTTCTTACATCGTCCGGAGGACTTGTTGTCGAAGACGATGCAGTCTTCGGCTCCGGAATTGTCCTAAACGGTGTAAAGTATATCTTTCCATTTAGCGATGCATCTGCCTCTGGAAAGGTTCTTTCTTCAGACGGGGCAGGAAACCTTACATGGACGGCAGCTGGGTCGACACCAAACGTATTCCAAACTATTTCTGTCTCTGGCCAGAGCGATGTTGTTTCAGACCAGGAATCTGACACGTTGACGTTTGTAGCGGGATCTAATGTAACGATTACGACAAACGCAGGAAGCGATACGATTACCATCGCTTCTACAGATACGAGCCAAGCAACAACCTTTACACTTTCTGCTGATGGTGGCTCTGATCAGACCATTTCTCACGGTAATACCCTCGAGATTGCTGGTGGCTCTTCTATTACAACAACCGCATCCGCAACCGACACGGTTACAGTCGATATCACCGATGATAGCGTTAACTTTACAGAACTTGCCGATTCTCTCTCTGTAGACGCAAATACCACAGTTTCTCTTGGGTCGAATAACTTTACTTTTGATGCCAGTAGCACAGGACAGTTTGAAATTCTTGGGACGGGTTCTGGTCGCATCTTCCATGCACAAGACGAACTCCGTTCATCTGGCACATTGGTGATCGATGGTGCAGCAACCTTTAATGGAACCCTGTCATTTTCTTCTATTACAAGCTGTGGTCTCTTGACGACAGATAGTAATGGGCAGCTTGCTTGTGATTCTGAAGGGTTTGACGAAAGTGTCGATGACCGTGTGGCATCTCTTCTCCAGTCGGGATCTGGTATTGTCATTACCTACGATGATACAAACGGTTCCATTACCATTAACCAAGGAACGAATTCCGGCTCACAGGTATCGCTGAGTCCAGAATACGCAGGTGCTGTCTACTATGGAGACGGTTCAAACAATGTTGGACAAATGGTACTTGCATACGATGCCACAAATAAAGAAAACTACTACCAGTGGACTTCCACACAGTCTTCTTTGCAGGACTACAACATTGCTGTCCGCGTAAAGGTACCCGATGACTTTAGTCACTGGGATGGCACGGCGCCCATTCAGTTCCGTTACCGTAGTAATGCTGCATCGACGAGTGATAACCAGATTGATGTAACCATGCTCGATACTGCAGGTTCAGCCGTATCGCTTACAGGAGGAGCAGACCTTGCAAATACTTCCTGGACAACAGCAACAATCACTGGGCCAGAAGCTTCGGGCACATACACACCTGGCAGTTACATCACCATCATCCTTTCCATGCAGGCACGCACGACAAACTCGGGTGAGGCACATGCAGGGTACCTCAATATCAACTGGTCAACGCGACCACACTAGAGAACAAGAGTAGTTTAAAAATACGCTAAACAGAAATAGGGTCTTTGACCCTATTTTCAGAATAGAGATTTGGCTTCGTGTAGCGGAAAAGTCGTTATGCTATACTGCAACCCTTCATGAGTGCTGACGCCGATGCACCACTGGCATACCGCCTTCGACCAACGACACTGGACGAGTACATTGGCCAAGAAGACGTTGTCGGAGAGGGGACACCGCTACGCACATCAATCCAAGCAGATACGCTGTCATCAGTTATTTTTGCAGGGCCCCCAGGAACAGGAAAGACCACGCTTGCAAAGATTATTGCACAGACGACCAAGGCGCAGTTTGTCCAACTGAATGCTGTAACGAGTGGCGTGAAAGAGATTCGGCAGGTGGCAGCATTTGCCGCGAAGCAGCGCACGGCACTCTTTATTGATGAGATCCATCGCTTCAACAAAAGCCAGCAAGATGCACTGCTACCGTCTGTTGAGAACGGCGATGTTGTTCTCATTGGCGCCACAACAGAGAACCCGTATTTCTCTGTAAATAGCGCGTTGATTTCGCGTTCGCAGGTGCACCTCTTAAAGCCGTTAACCGTAGAAGATCTTGAGAAGGTTATCACCCGAGCCCTTGCCCACAAAGACGGTTACAACGGAAAGATTACTCTTGAGAAAGAGGCTATTACCAAGATTGCAGAACATGGTAATGGCGATGCACGCATGGCGCTGAATTACCTTGAGCTAGCGGCGCTTGTTATCGGTGCAAATATTACACGAGAAGAGGCAGAGAAGCTTTTGAGGAATCGTGCGTATCGCTACGACAAGAAAGGGGAAGACCACTACGATACGATCTCTGCGTTCATAAAATCTCTTCGTGCCAGCCAGCCAGACGCAGCGCTTGTCTGGATGTATAAAATGCTCGAAGCAGGGGAGGAGCCAAGATTTCTCTTTAGGCGTATGAGTATCTTTGCATCAGAAGATATTGGCATGGCTGACCCGAATGCATTGCAGTTTGTTACTGCAGCTTGGCAGGCATTTGAAATGGTTGGCATGCCCGAGGGCGAGTACTTCCTCGCGCATGCGTGTACCTATTTGGGTGATGCACCAAAGAGTAGAGGGGTTGCGGGTGCCATGAAAAAGACAAAAAGTGCTGTGCAGAGCGCATCATCACTCGAAGTTCCCATGCACTTACGTAATGCTCCGGTAAAAGCGATGCGGGAGCAACATGGATATGGGGAAGGCTTCGATGGGAACTATTTCCCAACAGCTGTTACCAACCGAGATTCAAGATGAAAGTGACAGCTGGATTGAATTCGATTCAATGATTAATGTGAGGCAAAGAGACGGAAACAGATCGAGGAGTGTAGAACGTCCTCTTATTCAAAAAAAATTCGTGAAATTATTTCACATATTGTCCAATAATCATGCATTTACAGCATCACAGCATCACGCAAGAGCAATGGAATACTCTGTCGCTTTGTGAGCAGCTTGGAAACATCGGAAGTGAAGTGGGGAGAGCACTCAGTGCACGGGAAATTACGTGTGACTATTTTGTAGGAGGCAATGAGTATTCAACGGAAGGGGATTCTCTTGATCGCTATTTTTTGCAGTTTGCGCAGGCAGCAAGACTGAATCGCTAGCGATCTACCCCAGTAAAAGCCCCTTGCATCGATTGGAGGAGGTCATTAATGCCGCTACCGTCGTTACTGCGACTAAGTTCTACCCAGGTATCCTCAGCAATCTTCATGAGGACAATGGTGTCTTCTGGTCCATTAAGCGTAAAGTCACCTTTTGTCAGCAACAGTTTTCCGCTCTTTCGAAGAGTAATGCGAGTTGCATCGGTTCCTTGTAGGGTAATCGTGCCATCAAGTTCTCCACCATGGATAATGGCAAGAACATCGTCCTCCCCTTCCTCTGGAGCAATTTTGTGGTAGCCAGAGGTTACGGTAATGCTTCCACCAGAAACCTGTAATATAGAGCCTCGTTCAGCTGTATTCTTTGGGGTATCTATATGCTGCTCAATTTCTGCGACCTTACTGTCGAGGTCTTTTACTGCTGCCATCGTAAGCATCTGGAGTTCCATGCCGTACTTAACCGTTTTGTAGCCTTTGCTATTTTCTTCGACCAGCTCAGGCAGCACTTCTTCTACTTCCTGAGCGATAAGACCAAACTGCAACCCAGGACCGAATTTTTCATCGGTGAAGTTAAAGGTAGATGGTCTAAGCTTGCGGATAACATCTAGTGCACCTGAGATTGGTGTAATATTCTCCTTCAAGTTCTTATCGGATGCACAAGTACCTGCTACACAGCTACCTGCATCGCGGTATCCTCCATCAAGCGTATCAATATCACCTGTAGGAATGTAAACGTTTCCAGCAGGATCAATAATGAGGCGGTCATTTGTTCCCAGTGCTCCACCCTCACTAATCTTAAAGGCATCGCCGTCGGTATCATCAACACCCACTCGGAACTCTGTAGAAGAGGCAATTTTAAATTGAATAGCTGGATCGCCGCTTACAGTTGCATTAATGTCAAGTTCAGCATCGGTAGTGGCAGTACCACTATGAACTGAGAGTACACCAGTTGGCACGCCAATACTGGTACCAAACAATGCACCACCACCATCAATCAGCTGGAAGCGAGCAGTTCCTTCGTCTTCAAAGTTCATATCACCATCACTATCAATACCAATTTGCCAGTCTTCACCACCACTGTATTCTTCGAGGTGAATGTTATCATTACCGCTATCTGCTACGATATGAAGAGGGTCTGTAGGGCTTTTTGTACGGATGCCGATATTGCCGAGGACGTAGTTTGTCCCGCTAGGGTTACTTACTGTAAGTGCAGAACCAGACATCGTTCCAATCACGTCGAGTTTCGACTTTGCAGAGGTTGTTCCTACGCCTAGGTTCCCATCAACGAGAAGAGAGTCGTTCGTACGGAGTATGTTTGCTGCACTACGGTAGAGGTTTGTATCGACATCGGAACTACCGCCACCAAGTCCAATACCAGGTAGAGCACTTCCGCCGATATCTCTATTGAGTTCAAATCGAGGATAGGACTGTCCTCCGTAGTATGCGCGTAGGCGTCCGCCATCAATGAGCATGGAACCATTGCTTGCAATATTCGACCCAACCCAGAGATTGCTGGAATTACTGGCACCAACTTGCAAAGTAGCAGGTGCACTTGTCGTTCCAATTCCTACATTTCCTTCGATGATCATACCATCTGCCGGAGGAGTCGTTGCCACGTAGTCGTCACCAAAGGCCATTCCTCCGTTGGAATTCAATCGTAAGATTTCATCATTGGCGGTAGAGATCGACAAGTAGTTCGATGCTGCATTTCCTGTGATGTATTGGTCACTATCACTTCCAATGTAGAGACTTGGAGTAGCTGCACCGAGCAAAATATCACCATTTACTTCAAGCTCTTGTCCCGGACTCGTCGTCCCGATACCGACGTTACCACCTTCTATAGCTAAAGAGTCATCACCAGTTAATCTCAGTCTTACATCATAATCGGTTCCAGATACATCATTTTGAAAATCAATATACGGAGTTCCACTTGCTGCACTTGTTATTTCAATCTTTGCATTTCCATCAGATCCTGCAGAAATTTGAACGCCATTTACATTGGGAGTATTGTCTGCACCAGCACCTGTAACATGTAGAGCTCCTGCTGGACTCGACGTTCCAATACCAACATTGCCGTCGTCTTGAATATATAGTCTTGAGGTTGCAGATGACCAAGCATCATCAATATGTGCAAAGTTTAGATCACCGCCATCATACTGAATACGCATTAATTTACTATCTACAGCAGCGTTTGAGTCAGTCAGCAGGATATTGGAGTTGCTAGTTCCATCAATGGTGAGATAAGGAGTTGCTCCAGCGACTTCAAGATGACCGTAATCAACTGGCGACAACCCAGCTACATCAACACCCGGAGTCGTAGTTCCAATACCAACGTTGCCACCAGTAAAGTAACTTGATCCATACGAGTGCAATTGGACAGTCTCTGATCCGTTGTTATACATGTTCAGTACTCCGTATGCAGGAGAGCCTAGTGCCTCTACATCAAATACTTTATTGCCTGCTTGGTTGTAACCAGAGAATAGGGTGTCTCCACCGTCATCTTCGGAGCGAATACCTCCATATACGTGTAGGTTATCTCCTGGACTCGTCGTGCCGATACCGACGTTTCCCGATGAATCAATTCGAATGCGTTCGGTTGCTGCAGTTACTAAACCAATGGCATTTGTCCCAGCCAGGTAGAGTCCGTTGTCCGTGTCATTTCTGAAACGATAATCAGGAAGGGCAACCGTACCCGCATTCGACTCCACACCTGTACTAAACTCCACTCCAGATGACTGGAAGGTTGCAAGTGTTGTAGCACCATTTTGCAGATAGAATGCCCCAGCACCCCATGTATCGCCATATTGCATATAGGCAGTTTCTGGTACTTTAATGGCATTTGCAGAACCGGCAATTTCAAGTTTGTATCCTGGACTGGAGGTTCCAATACCAACACGTTCGTTTGTTGTGTCTACGTTAAAGACGGGGCTTCCACCATCGGCATCACTAATTTGGAACGCCGTTGAACTATCTGTCGTGTTACGGATAGATACATATCCAGACCCCGTAAGCACTCTTCCAAAGTGGAGTTGTTCTCCTGAAGCAGTTCCGGTAACTTCGAGTTTGGTTGTAGGCGATGTCGTCCCGATACCGACGTTGCCATCCTTGAGAATAGTAAGTTTTGCATCGGATGCTGATACAGAGTTGCCATTTGTCGTAGCAAGAACCAGATCTGCGTAACCATCACTACGACGCTTTGCAAAAATTCCTGTACGATAATAGTTGTCCTCAGTGTTTGTAGACACTTTAAATTTAATCTCTGCTGTTGCATCAGTAGAGTCAGATGTTCGTTGAACTCTGAGATCTGCTGCTGATGAATCGGTAATTTGCAGTTTTCCTTGTGGACTCGTTGTCCCGATACCGACGTTGCCACTATCATCCACTACCATTTCAGCTGTGCCATCATCATCGGGATCGAAGGTGATAGCGCCATTGACTGTATCGAAGCCAATTTCTGCCTCATCACTTGTTCCACCAAGATGCAGTGAGCCTCCAGAGAGGTATAGCTCTCTCCAACGTAGTGTATCTGAACCGATATTGTATGTATCATCTGTCGCAGGAATGAGATCGCCTGTAATAGAGCCAACAGACAGGCTGGAACCGCTAATTGTCCCGACAACTTCTAGCTTTGTCTCTGGACTTGTTGTCCCAATACCGACGACTCCGCTACCTTTAATGGTAACGGCACTTCCCGCATCGCCAGTTGCAAAAATAACATCAGAGTTAGTTCCAGATCGGTTATTGCGTAAAACCAAATCAGAAGCACTCTCGTCGTAAACTAACTGTGCTAATGATTCAGAACTTTCATAAAATGCTACGGACGGATCATAGGTATCTAAGGCTTCGACACGAATCGTAGCGTTACCTGAATCGGAGTTCACATGGAGGTTGCTGGACGGGCTCGACGTTCCAACACCAACGTTGCCAGAAGAATCGATGCGAACTCTTTCTGAGGTTGCCGTAACAAAGGCCATATAGTCGCTTGCATTTGAGTATTGTACCTGACCCCTTTGCTCGTTTGTCGTATTACCAAAAATTAGATTTGAATTCGATGCAGGATTAGCAGTTAGGTAGAGCGATCCAACTCCACTACTGTTTTGAACCTGTAGCTTCCCGGACGGACTCGTCGTCCCGATACCGACGTTGCCGGCAGTGTCAATAAACAGCCTGCTTGACCCTTGGTCTCTGAAGTCATATGCACCAAACGAACCTTGCGAAGCAGCAGAAGCATTAAAACGATAACCAGCATAGTTCGTTTGATTTCCAGTAAACTCTAAATAGCCGTTTGTGTTTCGTCCTATGTCAAAGTTCGTCGTTGACGAACCGTTGCTACCAAGTCTTAATTGAATATGGCCGCTTGTAGTCATTATGTCCAATTTTTGACTTGGACTAGCGGTACCAATACCAACGTACTCATTGGTCGTATCGACATTAAGCACGGGATATCCACCATCAGCATCACTAATTTGAAATGCTGTTGTACTATCATTAATATTTCTAAAAATGGCGTAGCCAGAGCCTGTCAAAAGCGCATTCGCATGTAGATGTGTACCCGATGCCGTATCGCCAATCCAGAAGCTACCATCGGTATACAGCGTGTTTGCTGCTGAGCGGAAGAGGTTTGTATCGAAGATATTATTGTATCCAAAGAGAATATGAGGAGCTGCAGATGCATTTGTGGTTTGGCTATTAAGAGCCAGAACAGGAGAGCCTGAAGCAGTAAGATACGCACCTGTTTGGAATTCCACTGCTTTAATGGATAATGCCCCAGAATTGGTGACAGATTCTGTCTCAATGACCAGTGCCCCCGTCATCGTATCGCCTGCAGTTTCTACGTAGCGATTATCAAAGAAGGCTTGTAGGGCACCTGTTCCTGTAAAACCAGCAGCACCATCATCTGTACCACACGAGAAGTTACCCTGAGCATCGGTATCAATCGTGTCACAATTTTGGAGTGAAGAAACAGTGAGGGAAGAGCCCGATAGTACTCCCACAACATCAAGCTTCGCTTCAGGACTTGTTGTCCCAATACCGACATTGCCACCGTTCAGATACGATGTTCCATTACTATGGATACGTGCACCAAGTGTTGCTCCGTCGTAGACATCAAAGTACATTCTTGTCGATCCGTCATATGCTGCGACATTTCCCCCTGCAGGAGCAAGGAAGAGTTGTGAACTTCCGTAGATATAACGGTTGCTACCAGATAATCTCAGGTTTCCAGCGACTTCAAGAAGTTGTGCTGGGCTTGTTGTCCCAATACCGACGTTACCCCCTTCCTGAATCGATAGTCTAACATCTGCTCCATCTTCTCTAAACCATAAGTCGTCAGTAGCTCCATCACTTGTCATTTCCCATCGGTAGTTACCACTACGTTTCATTGCGACCGTAGAATACCCATTACTCGAATCGAGAGTTAGTTGTGCGGTACCTGCTGAGTCCTGAATTTCAAGTTCTGCATCGGGACTCGCCGTTCCAATACCAACATCACCCATAATATAGTTTGTTCCACTTGGGTTACTAAACGTAAGTGCAGAGCCAGATACTGTTCCCACAACATCAAGCTTCGCTTCAGGACTTGTTGTCCCAATACCAAGTTGACCATTTTCATCTAGAAGTACTCTATCGCTTCCATTTGTTTTCAAGATAATATCTGCAGTAGATCCTACTGCTGTAAGTCGCATGTTATTACTGCCGTCATTTCCGATGGTCATGTAGTTTCCATCTCCACGATTGATTTGTAGAGAGTCGATTGCAGTAGAACTAATTCGAATTTGTCCATTTACATCAAGCTCTTCTCCTGGACTCGCCGTTCCAATACCAACACGTTCGTTTGTTGTGTCTACGTTAAAGACAGGGCTTCCACCATCGGCATCACTAATTTGGAATGCCGTTGAACTATCTGTCGTGTTACGGATGGATACATATCCAGACCCCGTAAGCACTCTTCCAAAGTGGAGCTGTTCTCCTGAAGCAGTTCCTACAACCTCAAGCTTGTTCGATGGACTTGTTGTTCCGATACCTAAATTACCTGCTGTTGTAAGCGTGACTTGTGACGAGCGACCAGAACCAGCATACATTTTGAGACTATTTCCATACGATCCAAGCACAAGACCTCCATCGGCATCAGATTCTATAATACCCGCTTTGACCCAATCAGATATTCCGTATGCAGCAGTGCCACCTACCATAAACGACATGTACGGGAACGATCCCCCTGCATCAGCATTTGTGATACGCATAGGTACGGTCGCAGAGTCTGAGCCATAAACGCTCAACTTTGCAGCAGGACTCGCCGTTCCAATACCAATACGTTCATTTGTTGTATCCACGTTAAAGACAGGATTACCTCCATCGGCATCACTAATTTGGAATGCCGTTGAACTATCTGTCGTGTTACGGATCGATACATATCCAGACCCCGTAAGTACTCTTCCAAAGTGGAGTTGTTCTCCTGAAGCAGTTCCTACAACTTCAAGCTTTGTTGTAGGACTCGTTGTACCAATACCAACGTTACCGCCCGCACCGATCACCATCCGTGTATCCGTGTTGTTTTCATTAAACTCTAGTTGCCCGCCCGCAAGCGCATGGCGAGACCCTATTACCCATTTTCGTGTTTGAGTAGAGTCTTGCCAGATAAGAGCTCCTCTTGCATTAGTGTCTGATGAGGTAATGGCAATATTTCCAGCATTACCAATGGTAAGCGTATTGTTTGGTGCCGATGTTCCAATGCCCACACGTTCGTTTGTTGTGTCTACGTTAAAGACAGGGTTTCCACCATCAGCGTCGTTTACTTGGAATCCAGCCGTACTATCTGTTTCTGTATTAATTACAAGCGCACCGGTCATCGTATCACCTGCAGTTTCCACATAGCGATTATCAAAGAACGCTTGTAGGGCTCCTGTTCCCGTAAATCCTACTGTACCAGCATCTGTACCACACGAGAAGTTACCCTGAGCATCGGTATCAATAGTGTCACAGTTTTGTAGTGAAGAAACAGTGAGGGAAGAACCAGACATCGTTCCAATCACGTCGAGTTTCGACTTTGCAGAGGTTGTTCCTACGCCTAGGTTTCCATCAACGAGAAGAGAGTCGTTTGTGCGAAGGATGTTTGCTGCACTGCGGTAGAGGTTTGTATCGACATCTGCAATACCACCACCAAGTCCAATACCAGGAAGAGCGCTACCGCCGATATCTCTATTGAGTTCAAATCGAGGATACGACTCTGCATTGTAGTATGCTCGTAGGCGTCCACCATCAATGAGCAAAGAGCCGCCGTTGCCAGCAGTATTCGAACCAACCCAGAGATTGCTGGAATTACTGGCACCAACTTGTAAGGTGGCAGCAGGACTCGCCGTTCCTATACCAACACGTTCATTTGTACTGTCAACATTTAAGACAGGGTTTCCACCATCAGCATCATTCACAACAAACATACTTGTTGTATCGGTTTCCGGTGAAATAACGAGTGCTCCTGTCATCGTATCACCTGCAGTTTCCACATAGCGATTATCAAAGAACGCTTGTAGAGAACCCGTCCCGGAGAAGTGTGTATTCGTATCAGTATCGGTATCTGTGCCACAGCTAAAGGTGCCATCATCGGCATTCCACAACAGTTTACTTGTACTTGCTGTATCACAATCAGAAAGACCAGCTCCAAAGATGCCACCCTCTACTGCAAGGGAACCAGACGAACTGAGGTGATCTTGTGCATGGAGTGTACGCCCAGACGCTGAACTATGAATTTCTGTCACATTAAAAATATCGACATATCCGTGCAATACACTGTTTCCTTCGACAATCAGATCTCCAGACGATGTAAGGAGATCCTGTGCATGGAGGTGCATACCAGAGGCAGTACCAATGATTTCCAGGTCATCATCAAAAATAAACGTTTCAAGCGTTCGGTCGTACGTTAGACGCTTATTAAGCGAACCACCGAATTGTAGGTACAAGTCTGCAGAGCTATTGGTATCATCAATAATCTGAAATGCCTCTGTATTAACAAGGAGAGTAGGGGACCAGCTGCTATCTGCATAAATACGAGGCGCAGTACCAAGCAGCCCTCCCGTGAGAATGACAAGGGCTGCAAGGAGTGAAATACTGTGTTTTTGTTTTTGCAAAGACATTTAAAATATTGAGTTTTCATATAATTATACCAAAAAAGTGCCTTCTTGAGAGGAGTGATAGTGTTGCGAAAAATATAAATAGTTGTTTAGTAGTATATTATTATAATAACGGCTCTACCAAGCCAGAATGTTCTGCTGTACACTAGGCCTTGGAGGGATGGCAGAGTGGTCGATCGCGGCAGTCTTGAAAACTGTTGGGCCGCAAGGTCCCGAGGGTTCGAATCCCTCTCCCTCCGCCATGCATTGCACTAATAGCACCCTGGAAAGCTTCACTATGGAGAGTGAACTTCGGAAGCAAATCTCCTACAACATTGTTTTTGTCCCACATATTGGGCAAAAGGTACTAATCCTGTTCACTAATGTTTGCAGAACACTAAGGGCACATTGAAGGCTTTTGTATCCCTTGTCATCAGTGAGTAGCGCCCTTCGTCTTTACCCTCTTCCACCAAAGACTCTCCCTACAATATCTCTCATGGAGGGAATACCCTCCGACAGCGCTCTTGCTACGCTGACACTCGCTTCTATGGTGGAAAGACCTTGTGCATACGTTCCCAGCTTGGATGTGGAAGTAATGATGGAAGAAACAAAAGGAGGCATCGGTGTCGTCGCTTCACGCGAAGCAAGAATGAGTTTATCCACGTTTCCCGCAAAGTCCCCCGTAGCGAGCTTGAGAGGTAACTCTGTGTCCCATCCCAGTCTCTTCAACGCAGCATTGGTTTGATTTCCTGAACCAGTCGTGAGTGAAAGAAGCAGTTGTCCAACAGCACGTCGCTGAGTGGGAGTGAGCCGTTCATGCATACCGAGGTCAATAAGTGTCACAGTACGATCAGGTGCAACGAACACATTGCCCGGGTGTAAGTCAGCATGAAGATTTCCTCGAATGAGTAACTGAGCAAGCGACTCCGTGAGTACAGTTTGTGAAACTGCCTTCTCATTCAACGACTGGTATTCTGGTGGGAGTGTTCTGGCCTTTTTCGCATCGAGATACTCTCGGAATGACATACCTTTTGCAGCAGTTTCCAAGATTACATCAGGAGATGAGAATACGATATCTGGCACAGCTACCTTGTAGGATGTACTCTTCGGCTTTGCTGCCAATTCCGTTTTGATGTCCTTTGCAAACTCGGCTTCATTCGGAAAGTCCAATTCTCTTGTAACTGCATCACGAATACCTTCTGAAAAACCTGGGGGCATACTCTTTCTACCTTGCTGTCCTTCGATGGTTGTGAGGATTGTTTCAAGGAGGTGAATATCGTGATCCACATTTTGCGATTTTTGTGCAGATGGCCTCTTGAACTTTCCGACCAGTTGAAGTCTTGTTCCAACAGGGTGTCCCAAACTTGGATCAGTTATTTCAACAGTGACCAAACATGCTTGCTTGTTTGAAGCAGCACCGAGCAATGAGTCGAACGAGACAATCTTTACACCCTTGCTTCCGTCAAGGAGACCATTTCCCTCTGCAAGTGCAGCAAGCGATCTCTTATGTACGACCTCAGCATCACTCTGCATAGTCTTCAGCGCTTCTTTGTAGTCCGCAGGAACCCATGGAAGTTCAGCAAGGCTCTGCGCTACTTTCTTTCCAACAACTCCGCATTCACCCAGTACCAAGGCTGCGGTGGAAGCCGAGTCGAGCTTTGTTCCCTCTCGTGCGTGTTTGGTGAGTTGTGAGGTGAGTTTTGAGAGTAACTGTGCTCCTTTTGCTGGCTCTGCCTCCGTGATGACATTGACGAAGATACTGCGGAAAGTTGCTGATCCTTCAACATCGCTAGGAAACAATTCTTCGGATAACTTTTCGAGAAACAGGCGTCTCTGTCCGTCGACAGCTTCTTTTTGGTCTTCGACCACTGTTGCGGTGTCCAGTATTCCTTCGTCTCCTAAACACAATCTCTTTATCATTACCTCCTGTTCTGACGAGGTTAGACTGGCAAATGCTGCTGGGAAGTTGTCTGCATGACCGTCCAACTCTTCTTCAAGTTTGAGTACGTTCTTTGGTTTCTCTGAGGATATTCCCGTCATCCACATGTAGGTTTTCATTCTCTCCTCCCTGTTCGACTCCGCCAGTTTGCTGTGAATGAAGGCAGCAGGCGAACTTTCTCCCTTCTGCTTCTGCCCTTCTGGGGTAACTCGCAGGGCACGTAGTTCTTCCAATTGTGCTGGTGTTAGACGTGCGTTCGCTTCCAGTTGGTCAAGGAAGTAATTTCTGGCAAGCGAAGGCTCAGGCAAATGCATTTCAATGTGACTTCTGCCTTTCTCATATTCCTCTATGACACTCTTATCCTGTGCAATTGTCGCTTCGAGAGTACGTATCGCAAACGGATCACGTAGTTCAGACTGTCTGGAAAATAGCGGTAGCAGTTTTTCCCCCAACGCAACGATTTCCTGATTGGATGGCTTTTTGGCAAGCTCATTGCGAAATATTCGTTCAACGTAAATGTCTCGAACAACAGACGGGGTGCTTGCCACACTGACAAGATGTTGCAAACGTGTATCTACCGGCTCGTCACTCAACACTTTTTCTTCGGCAAGAGCCAGTTCTTTTGCCATGAACTTCTGGTAAGGATGACCATCTCTCTTGTACACACCTTCACCGTGCTTCCACGAAAATTGTTGTCCTTGTGTTGCAAATGAGTGTCTGCGTTGCAGCAAGTCAGGAAATTGCTCATGCAAGATTCCCTCTCCACGGAATGAGTCCGTCTCTTCATCAGTATGCTTTTCTTTGACGTATTCCGCGTTGGAGAAAGTGGCTTTTTGACGTGCATTGTGTGCATCAGGAGATGAAACGAGATGCGGACGTATCATGTTAGCGAATGAGTGAGCGTCCTGATCGCTGACACGCTCATACAACGAAACAAGGTAGTAATCACGCTGTATTCCTGGCTTGAGGGTAGTAATGATTTTCTCCACTCTCTCCTCCATACCGTACTTGCTGGATAGTTCTTCAACGACGATCATGGAAGTTGAAAAGTGCATCTCTCGCAGTGCTTTTGCACGCTGTTCTGCTGGAACTTCTGCCGTGAACCGGAGGGCTGCTGAAAGAGGAATTGCAAAGGAACCTCCCCCTTCAATGCCATCCATTTCACCCGCCAAAGCGTGCAACTCCTCGGTTGAGAGTTCAGCAATGCGCTTCTCTGCGTTATCGGATATGCAGTACAGGGAGTCACACACACCCTGTTCCGCCAATTCCGCTACCGCTTCATCGACTCGCTTGTTTTCTTCGATTAGGTTCAAATCCAACATCTTCTGGGCAATTCCGTTTGGAGTCATTGCTACCAAATAGCCCTGCATGTCTGTGACATGACAGGGTTCTTCCTTTGCTTGCGTATGGAGCTTTTCAAGAACTTGCAACAGAGTAGCTTTGTCCTCAATCTTGTCTGCATTTTTCACTAGCTGCTCAACGGGTTTTTTGATGAGCACTTGTAGCTTATCTGAATCCCAAGGATTGTGTTCGAGGAGTGTGAGAAGCTCGTTAGGTTTCAAATTTTCTGGGAGGCTTGAGGAAGTTTGCAGAGCTTCACGAAACTCATCGGGGATTTTTGATATGTCGCCACCTGCCTCGACAAATGTTTGTATCGCCTTTGTTGTCATCAAAGATTCAGTTCCACGGACTCCTGCATTGGTGACTGCTTTCCATTCTGCTGGTGATAGTGTTACTTGATCCGGTGGTAGAAACTGCTTCTGGGATTCCAAATGGCCATCGGGATGACCTCTGCTTAGGAGTTCCCAACCCGCAATATACTGCATTGCTTCCACCCCACTGTAGTCGGTGAACGAGTAGTCTCTGTACCTAACCGAGCCTCCCCTATGTGTAGCGGAATGAACAAGCGGAAGATTTTCCTCTGATGCTTTGTACGCATCATGTGACCTACGGACAGGAGAGATTCTCATAAAACCGCTCTGTGGCAGGTGATCCAATGCGTCGATGATGCGAACCAACACGTCGTTTGACTGTGCTTTTGTAAATTGTTCCCATTCCTGAGTTGACCCTCCTTCGAGAAGAATACGGGAAAGTGCAGAGGCTGATTGGGAGTCGAGATTGTGCTGTTTTTCAAGTAAGTTTTGTAAGTTCGCTACCATCTCTTCACTCACTTCGGGTTTACCCGCAAAGTGCAATGCAACTGTCAATTCAAGGTCTTTTTCTAGCCTTTCTCGCACATCTGGATTTCGAAGGTCACGCGTTAGAGGCTCACGTGCTGTGTCGTGGCCTCTCATTCCACGCTCACTTCTCTCAGTGTCCTCCTTTGCTCGTTTTTGCTGGACATATTCTTGATCGTACCCAGCGTAAACAGCACGTAGTATTTCAGGAGATATTTGCCCGCTTTCAAGTGTTTGTTTGATGTGTTCAAGAAAATGCTGTTCTCTCGGTGGAAGCTGTTGCTCTTCGGCAGCCGAGAGAAGTTGTTGCAACTTTTCCTGCACGTATGCCTCTGCTTTCGCCAAGTCTTCGGATAATCGCTCTCTGTCTGCACTGCTCAGCTCATGTGTATCGGTTTTTTCTCGATCAGAGGCACTTCTCAAAGCTCTCTCTACATGTCCCGAACTTGCAAGAACATCGTTCAATCCTACACTGCTCTCTAATCTAATCTTATACGGAGATTGTGTTTTGTTCGCAGCATCGTTGAGTGCCCGTGCCCATTCTGTTTTTCGTAGTTCCGAATCAGTATCACCTTCGAAATTGAGCACCTTACACTTGCAAAGGCTTTCAAGCGCTTCAAGTGCAATCATATTCGTATAAAGACCCCTCAGTCGATCCTCTCCTGCGATAGCTTTCGCCTCACCCACGGCTTCTCGATGTTTTATCACCTTGAGCACAGTCCAGAACTCCTCCACTGTTTCCGCACTACCAAGTGCGTCAGCAAGCTGTTCATCGTTCATCGAGAGAAGCTCGTCTGTTTTGTCATATACTTCGCTTTTCTGCTCAATCCAGTTAAGCAGTTCTGGATCGAATGGGGTGTGCTCTTTCCCGATATTCGCAATAGGGTGCTCATCGTCAGCAAGCCGATTTTCCAAGTGCCTGATGCGGTCAATTGTTTCTGGGTGAGCACGATCTCCACGTCCGCTTCCGACACCGAGTACCTTATCTAGCATCTCAATCATTGCCATAGGGTCGTATCCAGTTCTAGCAAGTTGCTCCATCCCTTCCGCATCTGCACGTAATTCTTCCGAATGGTTGAAGTTTGCCGAGAAGTAGGCTGTGGGATTGGTAAAAGGTTTCTTTGCTTTCTCCCATTCCTTCACATCTGCGTGTCTGTGCTCCAACTCATGTGCCAGTACCGCAGCGACGTGATCCTCGCTGGCATCGGGAATACTCTTCACCACAGTCCTCAAGAACTCTCTGCTTACTACGACTGTTCGTGAGGACGGTTCATATCCCGCCATCCACGCTTCGCTATCGAGACAAATTACCGCAATGTCATCTGGTTTCCCCAAACGATTTGTCACTCGCATCAGGAACTGAGATGCAGGATGTTCTGGCGGTAAAATCTCTCCTGATTTTTCCAGTTGCGCTCGGAGATTCTCACGGGCTGTGACGACTTCCGGTGATAGTTCCTGTGACTGAGCCTCATTGCTTTCCAGTTGTGACTCACTCAGCGTCTCGGAAATGTCACTGTGAACTTGTTCAACGTCCGTCTCGGAAGTTACAGTCTCTTCGCTGGCATTACTGTTTTCCGCAACATGTAAGAACTCCACTTCCATCTTCTCACCATTCCACATAGTAACTACCATTGTATCACCAGAAATTTTAGTAGAATGACCTTGTGCTTCCAATTGTACTTTAAGTGTTTGCTGTGCTTGCTCAATAGAAGTTCCATGCGGAACTTCTACGCCAAATCCACGAACGCGTGAACGAACACGGATGCCTTGTGCTGTGGCTACAAGAAAACCTGCAAGAACACCTAAACGTGCGTCAATGCGATTGAGTCCCTGCTGTATCCCTCCCTCTGTTGCTTCTTCCCCAATTTCCTGTAGTGACTCCATAACGATCTTATGTGCAAGCGACTTATCTGCAATGGATTCGAAGCCTGCTTTGATGCGCTCAAGTGATTGTGTCATCCGCTGAAATCCACCATTTTGTGTCATGGTTTGAATCCACTTGGAGTTCTGGGCAAGCAAGCTGATTTTCCCTGCAGCCCATCGTCCAGCCCCAAGTGTCGCATACGTAATGAGGAAGTTTACAAAGAATTGTTGTGCATATGGATTTACTACATCAAATATGAAAGACATATCTCGCTCTTTACCTGTTACAGGATCAATGACTTTCTGATCTTCAAAATACTTACCGAGTATGGAACGATCTGAAAAGGTTGCTTTTCCTGATCGCACATCTGCATCAAAGACATGGTAGGAAAGGTGAACTCCCTCCGCAGCCAATTCCGATCCGATGATGCCTCCTGCTGCTCCTGCTCCTGCAATCGCCCAGAGAGGTGTCGCTGCACCGAATGTTGCAACAATTGTCACTATAGCTGCTGTAGCAACGATGATGGCTGCAAGGAACTTCACGCCTTCCGTCTTCCACCAGTGTGCCCACGTATCGGGATGGAACTTCGATTTGTCGAGAATCGTCTCACACATTCGTCTGATGTCTGGGTTTTCAAGAACGGCCACCATGTCGTCAATCGCGTCTATTTGCTCAACGATTTCCCGTTCAATACCTCCGAGTGCGAAACCAAACTGTGTCCTTTCAAGTGTTTGTAACTGCTGCTTCACTGCTTGAAGCTGACCTTTGAATTGCGGGTCATTGAGAAGTGCTAGCAGTGGTCGCGCCTGACTGCGGGCATATTCAACGTACTCTGCTGCCTTTTCCGCTCCCTTTGCTGTCCCAGACGAAAGGAGTTCACCGATGCTCTGCAAGTGAAGCTGCATTGCAGAAGTCTTGCCGACAATGGCTTGCACCGAGGGGTCACGATCCAGTGCTCTCAGTACATCACGCGATTGCTCTTCACGCTGTTTCTCAAGGTCGCCAATGTTCGTAATGGTGAGTAATTGCTCTTTTCCATCTTTCACAAAGAGGTCGCCTTCGTGTGTACCCACATACGCAAGATCGGTAGTTGTCAGCAAACGCACACTCGGAGCATTCCAGCTCTGTACTGCCACTCTCTGTGGAGAGTTTCTTAGCGCAATCCTGTATCCGTAGGGAGTCCGTTCGAACATTTGCTGTGCTTCCGGTGAGAGGTACACGCTTTTCATTCCTCCGACGGTGGAGGGGCGAATTTCCACTGGTTGCTGCACTTCATTTCCGTCTTGCAGACGTACAACTCCGTTCTTGTCTCTAAACGCAAGAAGAAGCGGACGCTGCACTTCGTTTTTGTTTTCAGCATCAGCCTGTAAAACAATGACTTCCCCGTCTCTCATCGTGCCAAGCTGTATCTCTGGTTGCAGTTGTAATTGGAGCAGTGAGTTTCGCTGCGAAGGTACAAGCTGACTAAAGGCCAGTGACTGTCCGAATGGGAGATGAGAAGGGCTACTCCTACGGGAAGTCTCAATGCGTGGTGACTCTTTGCTAAGTGATAATCCGTATCCTCGGTACTGGTCGAGGAAGTCTACCTCGCCTATCGAAGCCCTCCTTTGCTGTTCCACTGCGATCTGCAACGCATTGCCTTTGTTGCGTAGAAGTGATTGCTCAAAGTCGGATAGTGCTTCTGCGAAGAGGAGTCTTTGTTCTGCTTCACCCACTTTCTTCCACAACCCGGGGTGCATGGCACTGAGAGCACTTCCAAATCGTTCTTTCAGCTTGATAAGCAAGCGATCCGCTTCCCGTGTGTTTCCCTGTTCCTGTTCTTTCTGCGCTTGCAGTGCAGTGATCTGAATGTCTAACATCGTCACATCCTGGGAGGTGACCGCTAGCTTTTGCTCCACTTGAGTCAGTTCTTCTTGGTGACGCGTTAGTCTCTCGATAATCATCGGTTGATATTCTCTGTCTCCACGCTTTGCATGTGTTGTGAGTGCTTCGGTGTCTTGACGTATTGCTTCCTGAATATCCCGTAGCTCGTCCTGTACGTGTGACCGTTCGTCAATCTTGGACTCACGCTTGCTACGGAGCGTGCTGATGGAAGCTTCAAGAGATGTGAGCGAGGGTTTTTCGGGTGTAACTCCCTCTTCCTCACGGTACGTTTCTGCTGATTTGAGAATAGAGAGAAATTCGTCAATAGCTCCATTGAACGCAGCAACGTCTCTGCCGATGTTTTCTTCGTCAATGGCAGAAAGTCGTTCGAGGAGTTTTCCCTGCACATCAAGACAGACGGATTCCAGTCGTTGCCAATGCGGAGCGCGCATGTCCTTCTGAACGTCAATCTTTTTTTGCAGATCACGAATATGTCCCTGTACATCGTTCACACGCTTGATGTACGTCTGTGTCAGTTGTTCACGCTCTTCCCCAATGTCTATTGTGCTGTCACGTTTCGCGTCGAGTTCATCGAGACGCTGTTGCTCTCGCTGAATGTTATGCTCGTTCTCTGGATGGGTTTCAGGACTCATGCAGCGTCGGAAAAGAATGACTGGGTATCCTGTGTCTCCTGTGTCCTCTCAGCCTTCTCGTCCTCTTTTCGAAGGGTTCGTTCTGCGTCATGGAGAAATTGCCCAATTTTTTCCAGTGCTTCGCTATCATCCTCTGCGACGGCTTTGCGTATCGCAGTCGCAACATCTTCCTGAACCATCGTCCCTTCTGAGACGAGGATGTGTTCAAGATGCGTCTTTTGTTCATCCGTTAGTGACGGTATTGCATCGAAAAGTCGCTCTTTCCTTTCTTCTGAGAGGAGTTTTGAACGTTGAACGAGTTGCTTGAGAGTTTGAGTGTCTGTTTTTGGCATAAATCCCTAGATTATAGCAGAAAACGCCGATTTCTGCCACCCCTTTTGGCACCAAGCCTTTTAAGGATCACAACCAAAGCACTATCTCGTTAACACTATTTTTCCTTCCTGCAGCATCAGCTTCTCCTTAAAATTTCTCAGTACATTGCTCTTTTCAAGCTGGGATCCCTGCCGAAAAATGCCAATCAAGTATTCTTCGATGCTTATCGGATCTTCCTCTGGTCGAAATCGGTTAATCTTCGCCAGATCTTCCTGAATCCGCCGATCCAATCGAATATGCCGTTCTTTGGTCTTGGCAATAATGACAGCTGCTTCTTCAAACAGCGCCTCTTCTCGTATGTACTTACACTTACACACTCTCGTACCACCGTACTTGTTGCATTTGTAGTAAATGTAGGTCTTGCCGTGGCGATTAGTATGTTCTGTACCACTCACACCAGAGCCACATTCCGCACATTTGAGTACTTGATTGAAGTAGAACTGTTTTCTACCCCATTTGCCTTTTGCGGTTCGCTTTAGCTTGCTTTGTGCTTCTTGAAACAGCTTTTTTGTAATCAGTGGCTTATGCCTGCCCTGATACCGAATACCACCATACACAAACTCTCCGTAATAGAATGGTTCTTGGAGAATGTTAAAGATTCGACTGAACCCTACTGTGCCACCGCTGATGTTTCGAAAGCCCTCCTTTTGCAGCCTCTCTTTTGCCTCTCTGCCTGTCATGCCCTGTTCAGCAATGTAGGTGAAGAGCTTCTTAATGTACGGTGCTCGCTCTTCATCAATCTCAATTGTGCTCGGTTCACCGAATCGTTCTGATCGCACCATTTTGTATCCAATCGGTGGTCGACCAGGGCGAACGCCCATCTCACACTTGGTTCGCAGCCCTCGCTTCACATTCTTGCTACGGTTGTCGTTCTCTAGCTTCGCTTGACTACAGAGAATCATGAGGAGGAATTTTTCGTCAGGCGTGTTGGTAAAGGTCTGCCCACTTGTTTGAATTTGAATGAGTACTCCTTGATCCATCAGATCAACAAGTTTGCCGAGATCGCCGGCATTTCGACTCAGGCGATCCGGTGCCCACGTCAGAATTGCATTAAATCTCCGCTCCTGTAGCCCTATCAGTAAGCTCTGATATCCCATTCTTCCACCAGAGTCCTTTGCCGATTTGCTCTCCTGAATTGTCTCCACAACCTTTAGACCCTGCTTGTCTGCAATCTTCTGCATCTCTGCTATCTGTGAACCAATGGAAAGGGCTTGTCGTTCGTCAGATTCTGAGGATTTGCGGGCGTAGAGGCAGTAGGTGATCTTTTCCATATACCCAATGAATGACGCAGCGGGACTCGAAAGGCTAGGCGGTTTACAGGTATAAATTGCTACATTTCGTATATGTCAACCACCCGCAAACGGAACAAAATTCCTCCTTTTTATAGGTGTCCCATTTGTTCCATTTACCCCTTTTTTAGAGTGTCTCATTTGTCTCATTTAACCCCCAAAGTACTGTTCGGAATTGTTCGGATTACCTCCCCCACAGTACTGTCCAATTCTGTCCAATTCACATACCCTCAAAGGGGTAGGAGACCCACATGCTCCGCCACTTATTGCTGCAGCCGCTCAATGAGTTGCGCAGTACTTGGCATCTTTTCCTTTGGGCATGAGCGAGCAGCCCAGAAGGATCGAAGCCCCTCTACGTATTGTTTTTCTTGTGTAAGCTTATTGATAAAGTCTTGAACTGTAGCGGAAAATCGCGAATGCAGACGATTATTCATTAGTTCGTACAACGAGGAAATCAGCGCATCTTCACCGCCGCAAATTTCTGTACGAACCTCATCCTGAATGGCATCCGCAATAGAATCTGCATCAATTCCGGCCATTACGTACAAGTCATTAGCAGGAGCAGAGGGGTAGTATCGGTTGACCCCAAGCCGACGCAGAGAGCAGGGGAGTGAGAAGTCGGCAATAATGTCTGCGACCTGCGAAGCGAGTCCACCTTCAGAACTGTGGTCTTCAACGACGATAAGATGGCCAGTTTCCAGCGCTGCTTGGATAACTGCAGATGCGTCTATTGGTCTAACAGAAGCGATATTAAGGACACGAACATTCGTGATTCGTGATTGGGAATTTGTGATTCGGTCAACAGCGGCAACCGCACTGTGGACGGGGATACCGGTTGCGATAACAGTTACCTGATCTGTTATGTCACCTGCACCGCGAATGAGATCTGCTTTTCCATCAAACTGATAATCTTTATCGTAGATAATTGACCCATCAGGACTCTTAAGCTGTTCATGTCCATCCCGTGGGAAGAACGTAAAGACACTCGTATGTCCCTCGCAAATGTGCTCGATTGCTTTTTCTGCCATTGCGGCTGCTTGGTTACTGTCTGCGCTCATCCACACCTGTGTATGGTCAAATGGAATATTCAAGTAGTGTCGCTCTTGGTGCGTCTCACCATCTTCACCAACCGAAAGTCCTGCATGGGTACAGTCATTGAGAACAGCGCAGCGTGTGTGGCCACAGTTGATATCTATAAGTCTCGCATTTGCCCGAGCTTCGTTTGTGCCGAATGCAGCGAACGTGTACGTCACAGGAAGAAGTCCTGTCTGGCGCATGCCAGTTGCCATCATGTACATATTTGCCTCTGCAACTCCGACGTTGATACAACGCTCAGGAAACTCTTTCTCGACTTTGTCGAAGCCCCCTGAACCCGCGAGGTCTGCATGCAGACAGATGATACGCTCATCTGCTTTCATCATATTCAAAAGGTGAGTTGCACCAAAGTCTTTGCGAGCAGCACCCTTCTCAGTGGTAATTTCTCTAGTGTACCCCTTGAGGTTTGGCTTGAGTTCACTATCAGTTTCAACGGAGCCAGACGCATAGCGTTTACGCTCTGCATCGCGGAAAGGGGAGTATTGGGATTCTATTTCAGTGAGTGGTTCAAGACCTTCAAGCGCCTTGACTGCTTCTTCCTCCGAAAGGGGAGAACCGTGGAAGTTTTTGCTCCCGGTGTTACTACCTTCCTCCATAAGATCAATCCCATACCCCATCGTGGTGTAGTAACAGATAAACGTTGGCCTTATCTCTTTCCTCTTTCCTCTTTCCTCATTCATCTTGAGTATTGCTGCTTTTACTTGCGCTGGATTGTTTCCATTTTCCACTTCAATAACATTCCAGCCGGAAGCAGCAGCGATAGCAGCAAAATCTGCTGCTACGGTTTTAGTTGGAAAACCACTGAGCTGAATATCGTTCCAGTCCCCGTGGACAACGAGATTATCAAGTTCAAGATGTGCTGCAAGTCGAAATGCTTCTTGTACCTGTCCCTCCTGACTGTCACCGTCTGCAAGAAGGACATCAACCATGCCAGGTTTGTTCTGAAGTTTTAAGCCAAAAGCAACACCAAGCGCATTACTCACGCCCTTACCCAGTGGCCCAGTTCCAAACGGAATGTCACCGATACCAGCTTCGATGTGACCGGGAAGTCCAGATGGTGTACGAAACGTATCAATAATACTCTGAACAGTTGCCAGTCTCTCATCACCGTTATCACGGCCAAAGAGATACTGCAGTCCATAACTCAAAATCGAGAGATGCCCCGGACTCATGCGCAGTGGTTGGTCGACAGAGGGATTACGGAGTTTGTAGGCAAAGTAGCAGGCAGTAAATGCAGAGAGAGGACCACCAGGGTGACCAGACTTATGAGCAAGTGGCGCCTGCACCGCAAGGTACTTCATAAGAGTATGTGCAAGTTCGTACTGCTCAAGCTCCTCTTGCGATAGAGCTTCAGCATTGCTTTGCGAAATCCAGAAACGCTCACCTGGGGACGCAGACGCTGCTATGCGTTGGAGTGACATAGGGACCTCTTTGGGGTTCTTCCCGGTGAATGTTTTTGCGTCTGGGCGAGTCATATGAGAAGTGTAGAGCGGAAAGCGGAAAGAAGGAAGTTTCTTTCGCTTTTTGATAACATTAAGTGTTCAGCAGCCTCTTGATTCGAAAACGAGCCCAAGTACAATGCCTAGGTTATGACACGACGCACCTTCCTATCTCGCAAGCAGATTCCGCTTGTTGGCATTAACCTTTCTGCGATCGTCTTGCTCAGTCTTATGATGCTGACGGTTGGGTAATAATCAACATCTTCTTCGCACCCGTTTCTATCTCTTCCTTCACGCCCGTCCAGTCGTGAATGGCGTTGATGAGGACATCGTGGCGATACTTAAACCCTTCACCACGTTTTGTGCCAGGATCGTTCGTGATGAAGTTATGACTGTCGTACCCAGTAATGACAAGCATGTGGTACCATGGGCCATCACCAGAGAAGTAGGGGTTGCCGAGCATTCTTCCTGCAGCAGGGACAATCACTGGATGTCCTTGAGCAATTTCGTACATAATAGCTTCTGCAGAAACTGTTGTGCTCGCACGCACGGTATGGTGGTAGTACTGCTCTACAATGTGTGCAAGCTCATCAACAGAGACGTCGTACGTATAGTTCTTACTTTGTTCCCAGTTTGTTAGCTGCAAAATTTCTCTGTTTGCCTGGTCTGAGGAGAGCACTTGTTGGCGAAGAAAGTAGTCTACCATAATCACACTCGCTTCTTCGCATGCCTCTTGGTACGGGTCATCCCAGTTACCAAGTGGTGCCTGCACAGCAAACGGAACAGTAAGAGAAAAACTTCTGGGGATTTGCACCTGTTCAATAACCTCTTCTTCAGGGATGGCCTGCTGCTCAAAGTTTACCTGCGCCTCTGAGGATGGCGTGAGCTCGACAGTGATGGTAGATGCCTGACATCCAATGAGAGCAATTGGCAGCAGAAAGGCAAAATATCTCATTCGTATAGCCTACCGAGATTCCGCTTAAAATCCAGCGAAAACTTCTCTATAATGCGGTCATGAAATTATTTATTGATACGGCAAATCTGGCCCAGATAGAGGAAATAGCCTCATGGGGTATTCTTGATGGTGTCACGACAAACCCCAGTCTTGTAGCCAAAGAGAAAGGGGCGGATTTTAAAGAAACGGTCATTGCCATGTGCAATCTCGTCGATGAAGTGAGTGCACAAATTACGGCAACAGAATTTAAGGAGATGAAAAAGCAGGCAGATGAGTACCACAGTTGGCACAAGAATGTCGTCGTTAAAGTACCAATGACGGTAGAGGGACTAAAGACACTCAAGTACTGCAGCTCTAAAGGCATCGCAACAAACACGACACTTGTCTTCTCGGTTCCTCAGGCTGTGATGGCCGCCAAGGCTGGTGCAACGATGATCAGTCCGTTTGTCGGTCGCTTGGATGATATCGGTGTCGATGGCATGGAACTGATTGCTGACATTAGACAGGCGTGGGATCACTACAACTTTGATACACAAATACTTGTTGCTTCTGTGCGAAGCACCGAGCACGTGCGTCGTGCAGCAACAATTGGTGCACACATCGCAACCATTCCTTACAACGTCTTTAAAGAACTTCCTCAACATGACTTAACAGACAAAGGCCTGAAGAAGTTTTTGGAAGATTGGGAACAGGTGAAAACTTGATACGTATGACTATTTCTCAGTTGGGAGTCATCGGCCTTGGTACTATGGGTGCAAACCTTGCGCGAAATGCAGCGCGTCGTGGTGCAAAAGTAGCGGTCTTCAACCGAACGACGGATGTCATGAGTGCATTTATCAAAGAGCATGGAAATGAAGGTGCATTTGTTCCGTGTAAAACGTACGAAGAACTCTTTCGTTCGCTCGATAAGCCACGGGCGATACTCCTCATGGTCAAGGCAGGGCCTGCGGTTGATGCTGTTCTTGCAGACCTTCTACCACACCTTGAACAAGGGGATATCATTATTGATGGTGGCAACAGCCACTACGAGGATACAGAACGCCGAGAGAAAGAGCTGACAGAGCAGGGGATTCGCTTTATTGGTATGGGAGTGAGTGGCGGCGAAGAAGGTGCACTCAACGGTCCGAGTATGATGCCCGGAGGAGATAAATCTGCCTGGGAAGACTGTGAGGAGCTCCTGACAAAGATGGCGGCAGATGATGGACTTGGAGGAAAGTGCATTTCCTACATTGGTCCGGGGGGTGCTGGGCATTTTGTAAAGATGGTCCATAACGGTATTGAGTATGGTGTCATGCAGCTGATTGCAGAGAGCTACGATCTGCTTAAGAATGTTGGTGGCTATACAAACGCAGAACTTGCAGAAACATTTGCGCACTGGAATGACGGTGATGATCTTCAGTCATTTTTAATGGAGATAACATCAAAAATATTTTTGCAAAAAGATAATCTATCATCATCAGATCTTATTGATGTCATAAATGATGAGGCCGGGCAGAAGGGGACAGGGAAGTGGACGACTATTGCAGCATTACACCTTGGCGTTGCCATTCCAACCATTACTGCAGCTGTCGATGCACGTATCATTTCTGGAAGTCGGAGAGAGCACACGCTGCCCTACATGCCCGATCTCGAGGAGCCTATGCCACCTAAGCAGCAAATGCGTCACATAGTTAGAAGTGCGTTGCATCTAAGTACACTCTGCTCGTACAAGCAGGGATTTGCTCTTATGGAGGCAGCAAGTACAGAGTATGAGTGGAACCTTAACCTATCGGAGTGCGCACGTATTTGGCTTGGCGGTTGTATTATTCGAAGTATCCTCTTAAAAGATTTCATGAATGCGTTTAGTCATTCGTACTTCAATGGTGAGAAACAAGTGTACTGGCGCCTCTCACAAGAACTTGCAGCAAGTCGTGGCATTGCAACTCCTGCCATGGCTGCGTCTCTTGCATATTATGATTCTCTTCGAAGAGAGAGGCTTCCGCAAAATCTCATCCAGGCACAGCGGGATTTCTTTGGGGCGCATACCTACAAACGCATCGATAAAGAAGGAACCTTCCACACACAGTGGGATCAATGAGTACCGATGTGCACCAAGGGCTCTCACTCAGTGAGAGTGCTGCGCTCCTGAAGCAGTATGGTCCAAATGAACTCCCCGTAAAAAAGAAATCGCTCCTACTGCTCTTTCTTTCGCAGTTTAACGATGTCATGGTCTACATTCTCTTTGTAGCTCTTGGCATTTCCCTCGTGTTACCGTTTATTGAATACGCTGGGCATCCGCATGCGGATAGTTTTTTGGATGCTATTGTTATTGCAGCAATATTGATTCTTAATGCGATTCTTGGATTTGTCCAAGAGTATAAAGCGGAAGAAGCGATTCACATGTTGCAAAAACTTTCATCCCCACACACACGAGTGCGTCGTGAGGGAAGGGAAATAATTATTCCATCAGAAGAACTTGTCCCAGGTGACATTGTCATTCTCGAGGCAGGTGATAAAATTTCTGCTGACTGTAAGATTATCACTGCATCACACCTCGCAGTAAACGAGAGTAGTCTTACCGGTGAGTCTGCTGCTATTTCCAAGACGGAAGAGGATATGGTGTTTTCTGGAACACTCGTGACGCGTGGTTATGCAGAGTGTATTGTGACGGCAACAGGCCTACAGACAGAAATTGGCCGTATTGCGCAGCTTGTTTCTGAGACGGAGCTTCCTGTTACACCGCTGCAAAAGCGTATGGCTGCCCTTGGCAAAACAATAGGTGCAGTTGTTGTTCTATTTTGTGCAGTGATCTTTTTTATCGGTGAATTTGAACATATGCAGCTTGGCGAAATCTTGCTTGTTGCAGTCAGCTTGGCAGTGTCTGCAGTTCCCGAGGGGTTGCCAGCAGTTGTGACTGTTTGCATGGCTATGGGTGTTCGGCGAATGACGAAACAGCATGCACTTGTTAGGAGACTTGAGGCACTTGAGACACTGGGGAGTGTTTCTGTTATTTGCGCAGACAAAACAGGAACAATTACGGAGAACAAAATGCAGGTCGTTGATTCTTGGGTAAATGATAATAGCTACGATGCAACGTATCTTGGTCAGATTGCCGCATCGTGTAACAGGGCACAGCTTCCAAATGTCGGAGACCCGACAGAGGTCGGCTTACTGGAATTTGCAGAATCCGTTGGTGCAAAGCGTTTACCTATTGACGAAGAGGAGGTGCCATTTAGCTCAGAGGGAAAGTATATGCAGACGCGTCACGGTGACAAAGTGTTTCTCAAAGGAGCGCCCGAAGTAATTTTTGATATGGCCGTAGATGAAACAGAAGAAATATTACAGAAGAACGAAGAGCTCGCTATGCATGGTTTGCGCGTTCTTGCTTGTGCAGAAAAAAGAGGAAAGACGATTCATTTTGTTGGCCTTATCGCAATGGAAGACCCTCCACGAAAAACAGCAAAGGAAGCAATTGCCCAGGCAAAGAGTGCAGGTATTCGTACAATTATGATAACGGGAGACAATCCAAAAACTGCAGAGTCGATTGCGAAGAAAGTGGGCATCAAGGGTGATGTACTTCTCGGTACAGATCTTAATACTATGTCAGTGGCCCAACTGAAAGTTTCACTGAAGACAGTGTCTATTTTTGCGCGCGTCTCACCAGAACATAAGCTGAAAATACTTGCAGCACTTCAGGAGCAGGGCGACATTGTTGCAATGTCTGGTGACGGCGTTAACGATGCACCAGCTCTGAAAGGTGCTCATGTCGGCATAGCTATGGGTAACGTTGGCACTGAAGTGGCAAGAGAAGCATCCAGTATTGTGCTTGTTGACGATCACTTTTCAACAATTGTCACAGCTATTAAAGAGGGGAGACGTATCTACGATAACATTCGCAAGTTTGTTTTGTTTCTCCTGCGCGCAAATTTTGACGAACTGCTGTTTATCGGCACGGTTATTCTCCTTAAGCTACCGTTGCCGTATCTTCCAGTACATATCCTCTGGATCAACCTTATGACAGATGGTCTTCCTGCACTAGCACTCGGAATGGAGCCTGCTGAGCGCGACATTATGCGTAAACCTCCGCGGAATCCAGGTGAGCATCTGCTTGCAGGGCAAAGTGGTAAGCTGACCTTTGCTGCAGTATTTGCATTTGGCATCGCATTTGTGTTTTTCCTATGGCAGCTGAGTATAGGCATCATGTTAGATGAAGCACGCACAACAACACTGACGCTTGCAATTTTGTTCGAGCTATTTCTTGCGCATTCCGTGCGAAGCGAAAAACCTATTTGGACAATTGGGTTCTTCTCTAACCCATGGATAATTTGGGGGACAGCTATTCCCTTTGCATTACAGCTGATCTTGTTATTTTCGCCGCTACGCACGTACTTCCACCTCACGACACTGACTCCAATGGAGTGGCTAGAGATATTCTTTCTTGCTTTTGGAAGTTTCCTAGTCTTTGAGCTTCTTAAGCTTTTGCCAAACGGGAAGCGCGAACTACTGAACTAATCTCACGAATTTCCTTTTGAGCTTGCAGAAGTTTTTTGTGTTGCATTGTTTTCATCGCTTTTATTTTTTGCACGTGTTGTTTTGCAATCAGGCGTAGTTCATCGACATGCGTTAGAGCGTCGATATCCGCTTCGAGTTCTTTAAGCAAATAATGCAATTGCTGTTGCAGTTCTGCTACAGGCTTACGTAAGCTTTTTGCATATTGGCCAATCTCCGCAAGGTGCGTGTATACAGCTTTGTACGATTCGATAATACTTGTCTCACAGTAATCAACATCGTTCTCTTTGCAAAACGCACGCGTTATTTCGTGCGCTTTTTTAAGGTGTACACGAGGCATAGTTGGGAAAAGATGATGCTCTATTTGGAAGTTAAGTCCCCCGTAGAAGAAATTCGTCAGTGGGTGACTGTAGATATTTCGTGATGTAACCACTTGTTTAGTGAACCAGTTGATCTTGTCATCTCGCTGAAACATAGGCATACCCTTGTGGTTTGGCGCAAAGGCAAGTGCAAGGTGTAGTCCAGTCACTGCATGATGGACAAAAGCAAAGAGCAGCATGTTCCAAAAGCCCACGAGGAAATATAGTGTCCCAAAATATGCAACATGCCACAGTGCCATGAGAGTGAGATCTACAAGATATTCTTTAGGCTTGTAGTGTCTGATGAGTCGAGGGATATTACCGTATCGCATAAAGTAGACAACAAAGGTATAGAGCACCGTCGCATAGAGTGCCTGGTATGGCGCAAAAAAACGTAGTATAGGATTTGCTTCATCTACTTGTTTTTCAGAGTAGGCAAGAAAATAGATATCGATATCAGGGTCTAGATCTTCATGGTTTGGGTGTTCGTGATGTTCGTTATGTCCAAAAACCCAACTATGGAGACTTGTGCCATTAGCCAGTGCTGCAATAGAACCAAAAACCGTATTCTTCCATGCTCGTCGGAAAATTTGGTGATGTCCTGCATCATGCATCAAAAACCCAAATTGGCCACAGATAATTGCAAGGCAGATAGCATCAAGTATGACAAACCAGACGTTTTGTACTATCGCTAGTGTTACGAAGCACCCGATGTACCCTGCAGTTGTAAGAACAAGAGAAATGAGACTTCGCATCGGCGCTCTGTGAAAAAGTCCTTCATCTGCTGCACGCTTGCGCAGCTCCGGGAAGTGATTGGTTGTAGAGGTGTAGTCCATAGAAAAAGTGTATTAGACCTATGGAAATCCTGCAAATACTTGCGTACATTACAAATAATGAATGATGTAATGTCAAATAACACCGAGCCAGTAAGCGATGTTCAGCTATACCGAAATGCAGTTAGTGGTGATTTGGACGCTGAAGGTGAGTTGCTCAGCCGAATCTATAATTATTCGCGCGGAATGTGTATAAAAATAATCGGGCACACGGAAGATGGAGAAGATGCTGTGCAGGAAGCAATGTTGCGTATACATGTCGGCCTCAATACATTTGCAGGTATTGGTTCTTCCATTGAGCACACATCCGCTAAGTTTCGCACTTGGGCGCATAGAATTACGAGAAATGCGAGTGTAGATGTATTACGCAAACGAAAACGTAATACAATTACAATATTTGACGATAGTACATTAACAGTTCTTGCACGAAATATTAAATCCACTGCTCCCAGTGCATTCGAAATGATGGATCGCGATGAGTTAAGAAGACTTGTACGGTCAGTAGTTAATAGACTGCCAGATCACCATAGAGAACCTGTGATACTCAAGTATCAAGAGGATCTTAATGACGAGGAGATTGCTGAACAATTAGAAATTCCAGTTGGAACAATAAAGTCCCGTTTGAATCGCGCATGTAAAATTATTACAACTGAACTAACAGAAGTGGCCTTTCGTTACATGTCTGCTGAGCAAAGGACAGCAAGGAAGAGTAAATTTACAAGCCGGTTGTGCCGCAAATGTAATACACATTCCCCTTCGCCTCAGCGTACGTGGAGGAGATTTGAGAGTCTTTCAGACCTCTTATTAACGATGGAGTAAATGGTGGCGGAGAGGGAGGGATTCGAACCCTCGGTCCGGTTACCCGGACAACACATTAGCAGTGTGTCCCATTCGGCCACTCTGGCACCTCTCCAACCGTCGCTAGTATAGGGAATTGGTTCCCCTGAGACTATAATTTTTCTGTTTCTTCCTGAGTAAATGCAAGCATTACAGACCGAAGGTCATCGATACCAAACTGTGTATGCACCTCAAGTACCTCACTATTTTTCTCCCAAGTGGCAACAATGAGGTCCATCATTTCGTGTTTAACAATAATACATCCCATGCTCTCAAAACGCTCTTCGGGAAGAAAGGAATCGTTTTCACCAAACATTTCTTCATCAGTACGGTACTCATGAAACCCATAAGCAGTATTGGTTTCGCCATCTTTATAGAGACGCAAAAATCGACCAGAGGGACCAAATGTCACACGGTCGCCTTTAATATGGAGGCTGCGAGCGACCCAGTACCAGTTCGGTGTTGCTGCATGGTACGACCTCCCGATGTAGTAGACGAAGCGGCGCTGGCCGGTTGCGACAGGGAAACGCATATACGTCCCATCTGTGTGCATAAGGAACCCTTCATTGTTCTCCGTATCTACGATAACCTTATCGCCAAATTCTGGTACCCATCCAACTGCAGAAACTTCATAGGGCACTGGTTCAGAAAATGTAACTGGAACAGCAACCTGAGGAGCGGTAGGCACGCTCATAATAATCGCCAGTAGTGAAGCGGTTATAGTTGACATAAAGGCGAATATTCTACATAATTTTATATTTAAGTCAATGGCTTTATACAGCCAAATTGTGGCAATATAAGGCCATGAATAGTGAGTTTCACCACATACCGGTATTACAGGACGAGGTCATCAATTTTCTGAGTCCAAAACCAGGTGAACGACTGCTCGATTGCACACTAGGACTTGGTGGCCATGCAAAAGCATTGATCGATACTGCTGGTGGCGATTTAGAACTCGTAGGTATTGATGCAGATCCAGATAATCTCAGTGTTGCAAGAGAAAATCTGTTAACGGTTAACTGTCAACTGTTTCATGCAAACTTTAGACAACTTGCAGATCTACACCTTGGCACGTTCGACATTATCCTTGCAGATCTCGGTGTCAGCTCTCCACATTTTGATGATCCAGATCGTGGATTTTCCCTGCGAAGTGATGGGCCACTCGACATGCGGCTAGACAGGACTTCTGGTGTTACTGCAGCACAACTTATTGCAGAGAGTAGCGAAGCATCTCTCGCAAACATACTCTATGAATATGGTGAAATTCGACAAAGTAGAAAACTTGCCGCGGCAATAAAAGTCGCGTTGCCAACAACAACCAAAGAACTGCGCACACTTTGTGAAACACTTTTTGGCTATCGAGCGCCAGGCATTCTACCTCAAGTCTTTCAGGCTCTCCGAATTGCAGTTAATGATGAACTTGGAGCATTACAATCACTTCTTCAATGCGCTCCCAACATGCTTAAACCCGGTGGTCGATTAGGTATTATTTCCTTTCATTCACTTGAAGATCGGCTTGTCAAAAAATGTTTCAAAGAATATTCCACACCCAAAATCAATGAAACAACTGGAGCGCCAATTGCTCCAGCACCATTTGTTCTCGTAACGAAAAAGGCCATTCAACCAACGGCAGAGGAAGTAGAGAATAATCCTCGATCGAGGAGTGCAAAATTTCGTGTTATACTTTTTGTATGACACGCCGTTCGACGCTTGGGAGGCAAGTAAACCAAAGTACGGTACTGCTAATGGTATCAATTGGTGCACTTATTTTAATTCTGGCGCTCCTTATTTTGTTTCACCAAAACAGCAACGCAACAAAGGGGTACTTACTACGCAATTTAGAACGGGAACGAAGTCAGCTACTCCTCGAACAAGAGGTGTTAAACATGCAAGTGGCAAAAGCTCAGGCGATGGAAAAAATTGAGTCCGATCGACAAATTGAAGCAATGGTTCCCGTAAAAAAACCTCGCTACACTACAGAAATTAAGCTTGAAACCCTACAATAGGGGTAAAATTTTAAACTGTCTTTAAAACGACAAATCTGCTATAATATTGGTAACAAATGAAAAGAAACATTGTCATCGCCTTGGCGGCTATTGCTGCAATTGTGTCGATTGTATCTGTTCGATTACAGGCACAGGTCTCGTATAGTCAATGTGTTGGACAGCCGTATGGTACTCCCGGTTGCCCCTTGAAGCCTGCTCAAGACATTCCACCAAATTGTGGTGATGCCATCTTAGATGAGTTTGAGGGAGAGGAATGTGACGAAGGACGATTTAATGGTGTGAGCTTTTGTAGCGATTCCTGCACAGTACTATTTTGTGGAGACGGTGTTGCGAGCCCACATATTGGAGAGGATTGTGACCCAGGTCGAGAGGTGTATTCATCCGATCCAGTACAGCTAACAGAAGTGGTGTATGAACCCGAGCCACTCTGTGGTGTATACTGCGTTCTTCCCTGTGCAAATGCAGATTGTACGCAGCTAAAACCCGATCGTTGTACGTATAACTTTGGAAAACCTGAGTGCTCTGAAACACAGACGCAGACACTACAGTCGACGTCATCGGCCTCATCGGTAAGCTCAGTGAATCAACAGGTATTAATTCCTACAGTTCCACCATTAGCAGCTGAGGGATGTGGCAATGGAAAGCGTGATGCAGGAGAGCAGTGTGATGATGGAAACGGAAACAATTACGACGCTTGCACAAACCAGTGCACAATTCCTTATTGTGGTGACGGATATGTAGAAGGCGCTGAGCAGTGTGACACACGAGGAGCAAACACAGGAAGTTGTGATGCAGACTGTACATTTGCCGAGTGTGGTGATGGGTACAGGAATAAAAGTGCTGGTGAAGAATGCGATGACGGTAACGAAGAAAATGGAGACGCATGCACCGATCAATGTAAAAAGCCACGTTGTGGCGATGGATACAAGCAGACAGGAGAACAGTGTGATGACGGCAACAGTAGCGATTTCGATTCATGTCGCAGCGATTGCACCATTCCAGTGTGTGGTGACGGCCGAACTGATCATGGAGAAGAATGCGATGACGGTAACTTTAATAACACGGACGGATGTACAAACCAGTGTCGAGTACCGCGTTGTGGAAACGGTATTAAGGATGGTAACGATCAATGTGATGACGGTAACGCAAACAACTTTGATGCCTGTAAAAACGACTGCACTGTTCCGTATTGTGGCGATGGCATGATTACTCCAGTAGCTCCATACAATGAAACATGTGACGATGGAAACAAAGATGATACAGATACATGTAATAACACCTGCAAACGACCAAGTTGCGGAGACGGTGTTGTGCAAAGCTATCTGAATGAACAGTGCGATGATGGCAATACAGTAAATACCGACGGTTGCAGCAACGCTTGCACAGTAGCTTCTTGTGGAGACGGCATTGTACAAACAGGAGAGGAGTGTGATGACGGAAACCGCGTCAACAGTGACTCTTGTTCAAACTTTTGTACTGTTGCACGCTGTGGAGATGCAATTGTACAAGCAGGAGAACAGTGTGATGATGGTAACAAAGACAATGACGATGAATGCAGCAACCGATGCATGGTTCCTCGTTGTGGAGATGGTGTAGTACAAGGGGCAGAGCAATGTGACGACGGAAATATCAATGATGCTGACGAATGTACGAGTGAGTGTGTTGTCCCTCTTTGCGGCAACGGCATTATCGAAGGCATAGAAGAATGTGATGATGGCAACGAAAGTAATTTCGATGCATGTTTGAACAGTTGCACCCTTCCTCTTTGCGGCAATAACATTATTGAGGGAACAGAAGAGTGTGATGATGGAAACGATATCGATGGAGATGGCTGTAGTATTCGATGCGACATCGAAACGCTTTGTGGTAACGGTATTATTGAAGGTATAGAAGAGTGCGACAATGGAGACCAAAACTCCTTGGAAGAACCAAATGCCTGTCGTCCAAACTGCCGTATTGCCTTTTGTGGCGACGGAGTTATCGATGAACATGAACAATGTGACAGTACAGACGGCTGTACTGCCGAGTGCCAGTATCCTACATTTATGGCTGCGCACGGTAACACCGTTTGGGGTGGGACTACACTGGTTATTCTTTCTGCTGGAGGAGTCGCAGGGTTTATCTTTAGAAAGAAGCTACTCGACTTATCTCGTCAGGCAGCAGAATCTGTGAAGTCATTTTCTATTGATGACATTCCACTCGATGAACTTGAGATGCCGTGGCACAAGTGGGATGGGAAGAAGTAAGCGTTAGATAGTTTCAATTTCCATGCGGTTTGCTCTGTCTTTGAGGAGAACAATTGTATGACCTTTTGCAATCAGCCCTAGTTCTAGGGCTTTTTGTACACCTAACTTCATGGTTACATCATCAGATGTGTCAAAGTCGACGCAAAGCGGGTATACCCCATAATGCAAAAGAAGAGACCGTTGTATAACACGGTTCTTTGTAAGGGCAATAACAGGAATTTCTGGTCGAAACTTGCTCATGTGGCGTGCAGTGCGTCCCGTTTCTGTTATCACGATAAATGCATCTGCTTCTTGCTCCAGAGCAAGAGAGATTGCACTGTCCATTTCTTCTTCTTCAGAATCTTTAAAACGGATTTCATATGCTTTTTCCAAACGGGCTAGATGGTCTTCTGTCGCCAGGTGAATACGTACCATTGCATTTAGCGCGACGAGGGGGTGCTTACCCGATGCCGTTTCTCCCGAAAGCATTGTCGCATCGACACCGGTTGCTACAGCGTGCGCGGTATCGGTGACTTCTGCTCTTGTAGGGACTGGATGTTCTTTCATGCTTTCAAGCATGTGTGTCGCAATAATGACCGGTTTACCAGCATCTTTACAGCGGCAGACAATCTCATCTTGAACAGCAGGCAGATCCTCAAACGGCAAGTCAGCTCCAAGATCTCCGCGTGCAACCATAATGGCATCAGAGACATCAATAATTGCCTTGATATTCTTAACGCCTTTCTGTGTCTCGATTTTTGAAATAATTTTTGAGGTACTGTTCAGTTCGTCAAGCATGGCACGTACTTGTTGTACTTCTTCTGCACTCCGAATGAATGACAGTGCAAGAAAATCAAGATTTTGCTCAGCGCCAAAGCGTATATCTTCCCAGTCACTCTCGGTGATAGATGGGAGATCTATATCTGCCCCCGGCAAATTAATATGACGCCGTGTTCCAATAGAACCATCTTCTCGTGCACGAGCGATAACTGAACCATCATGCTCTACAGAAACAATATCGAAAGAAAGCTCACCGTTATCTATGAGGATGGTATCCGTTTCAATGACATCTTTCGCAAAGTCGTCGTAGCTTACTTCGATGACAGTTTTGCCATCAAGCTTTTCCGATGTTGCTGTGGAAGAAAATACAACCTCTTGATCCTTATGAATTGCAATGGGATCTTGCACATCTCCTGTGCGAATTTCTGCACCTTTTGTATCGAGCATTGTTGCAATTTGCATATCATGCTTCTGATTATAGTCCGCAATACGATCGATAATTTGCTGGTGGTCCTTTCGTGTACCATGGGAAAAATTAAGACGAGCTACATTCATACCCGATTCGCCGAGCTTGTGTAATGTGGCACTATCCCACGATGCAGGTCCTATGGTACAGACGATCTTTGTTCGCCGGAGGTGGCTGGGGGGAGCCATGGCAGTAGTGTTCCATGAAGACGTATAAAATACCAGTATTTGCTGATTTGAAGCTGATTGAACTGACAACAATTCTTAACAAATGCAAGGCAATACAAATCCAGACACGTACGAAATCTGGTATAATAATATGATTTGAAACATAGACAGACATTTGCCCACCGGCTTGCAATTACTGTAGCGACATGCGCAATTATCTACCTATTTTTTTACCAAGTAGGAAGCGTATTGCATCCACAGACACAAGTACGCCCGGATATTGCTTACGGATACTCAAGTGTGACATTTAGCGGCACCGTGTATAAGGATGAAGGTACAACTGCGGTAAGTGTAGGGTCTGGAGTTGCAATCGACATTAACGGAGTTGCAACGTCGACAACCACAACAAATGCCAGTGGTGTCTATACCTTTACAGGCCTTACTATTAGTGCGCACGACATAGTAACTGTGTATATCAATAACGAAACAGCTGATGGTGTTCTAGTTGGAAAGTTTAACGATGCGGAGCTATCTGACTTGTCTGTTACTGGCATGCATATTTACGCAGATCGACTTATTCTTCGGTCATCTGCATCAGATATGAACATTACAACAACAAACCTTAAAACTGCCGATAACAGTGGGGACACGGACATAACATCGATCTATTCAGTGCAGGGGAATGACTTGCTCATGGCACGAGGAAAAGAGCTCTACATTTGGAGTTCTACAACACATACAACAAGCGGTGCCGTCTTAACACACGACCTTGAAGTAAAGGGAACACTGACAACCGGTACGAGTAACATTGTAGCTTCCGGATCGGTTGTTATATCAGGAACAGTGTCAACATCCGGAGATATGACACTAACATCTGTAGATTCCGGGGAAACACTGCAAGTCAATGGCACATCTCTTAACAACCTCTATATTGACTCAGGAATGACTGGTTATTTCCGTATGGATGAAGGAACGGGAGAAGAAATAGAATCCGCTTCGAGTAGTACATCTGTCTCTGGAACAATTACTGGTCCATTCTGGACACAGGCAAATACAGGAACAACGCTCTTCTTTAACCCAGCAGCTCTGGAGTTTGATGGAGTTGATGACTACGTAACATTTGGAGACGCGTACGATATTGATAGCACAACAACGAAGCGAACATTTACTGCGTGGTTCCGCCGAAAGTCTTCAACATCTGAAGATATTATCTTCGCAAAAAAAACAGGATCCGGAACAGCAACAACAGGGTACATGCTCTGGATTGACGATGCTGATGATAAACTTCGCTTCGAAGTAGCAAATGGAAGTAATGATTACCTCGTTCTTTCGAGTACAGCAATTACCGATCAAGATTGGCACCATGTAGCTGTATCATACGATCCTCTTGATACAACGAAGATAAATATCTTCCTTGATGGTGTTGTCGACGTCAGTAGCAAGAGTGGCTCGCTAGAGTCTGGTGGCGCACTCTCTGGTACATTCTCAAACGCAACGGCATTCCAGCTTGGCGATACAGCAACGTCGTCTGGGCCATTCGATGGTACTCTCGATGATTTCCGCATCTACGCACGAGCAATGACGGGCGATGAGCTTTCCATACTCGGAGCTGGATATCGTTCTACAGGATCAGGAACGTATACTATGCGTTCCAATATTGATGTAAATGGTGATTACTGCTCGTATGCTGGCACTTTAGATTTTGGTACTGGTTATGCACTAAACGTCTCTGGAGACTTTTGTAACTATGGAGGAGATATTCGTGCAAACCAAGGTTCTGTCGTGCTGGATGGCTCGAGCCAAGAAGTTCGAGGATCTGCTGCATTCTATGAACTTACGAAAATTAAGACGACATCAGTTGTCTTAACCTTTGAAGCAAACACATTACAGACAGTATCAGGGGCACTGACAATTCAGGGTGCTCTACTCAACACAATGGATGTTCTTTCTTCTCGAACAGGTAGCCAGGCGTACCTGGTTGTAGAAGATGCGAATGACACGGTACTCGAGTACTTAGATGTTCGCGATAGCAGCGCACTCAGCGGGGTAACTCTTATATGTACAGAGGGATGTATCGATGTAGGAAATAACACCAACTGGGAGTTCCTCTCCGAGTGTGGAGATGGTGTTGTGAGTGGTTCTGAGCAATGTGACGATGGAAACTCTGTTAACACAGACTCCTGTCCAAACGATTGTCGACTAGCAGTCTGTGGAGACGATGTCATTGAAGGCGAAGAACAGTGCGAACCACCAAACTCTGGGACATGTTTGAGTAACTGTCTCCTACGAAGTTCAGGTGGAGGTGGTGGCGCCATCGGAACAACGCAAGATGAGACAACATACTCTACAAGACCAGAGCCACCGGAAGGTTGTGGTAATGCTGTTCTTGACCTGGATAAGAATGAGGAATGCGACGAAGGCGAACGGTTCAACGGTATCGGAACGTGTTCATACGATTGTAAGAAACTTATCTGTGGCGATGGCATTATCAGTCCACAAATTGGCGAAGATTGTGAACCTATCATCAAAGAACAAACTGACGAAAAAACAATATACGAGGTCGCAACATGTGGAGAAGTGTGCAGTGCACCCGAAGTAACACCCCAAGGCACAATTGTCGGAGGGTGCAAGCGATTATTCTTACAAGAATGTTCTGCTCAAACATCTCCTACAGAATCCAGTTCGTCTGTTTCGAATGCACATTGTGGCAATGGCATAGTAGACCCAGGGGAAGAGTGTGATTTTGGCGGAGTGTGTAGTGGTGGTTCTTTCGATGGAACACTCTGGATGGATGCTGCAACCGTCAAGACATGTACAGATGCAGGTGGTACACCAATGCCAAGTGCAGGCGATGGATGCAGTGACACCTGTGTAACTGAATTTTGTGGTGATGGATTTATCCAAGAGCGTGGCGCAGATAATCAGCCAAATACCGAAGATGACGAACAGTGTGATAACGGCAGCATCTGCTCAAATAATCCAGAAAAATCCTGTAGACTCAATAGCGATTGTGGCGAAGGAGCAGAGTGTGTATTTAACACTGCAGCAAATTCCGATTGCTCCGTAACATGCACGCTGCAACAAAGCATTTCACAAGAATTAATAAACATTGCAGTAAAGCCAATCGAGGATATACCGGAAATTACTCCAGAAAAAATTGCAGAACCATTTTGCGGAGATGGCACTATTCAAATACATGAGGAATGCGACAATGGAGATGCAAACTCGGATATTCTTACCAATTCTTGCAGAACAAATTGCACACTGCCACGTTGCGGTGATTATGTTGTCGACCAGTCAGAACAGTGCGATAACGGTATAGGAAATTCAGATCTCTTCCCAGATACCTGCCGGTCAGATTGTAAACTTCCGTACTGTGGAGATGGTGTTGTTGATAGTAACGAGGAATGCGATGGAAGCCTTATCTGCACACCGCAGTGTCATTTACTTCCACCATCAAGACAACCTCGGCTTATTACAACACCAATGCACACGACACCTCCAGCTCCACCAGAGCCTGTCCCCGAGATACTCACAAAAATGTCTGCTCCACCTGCACTCGTTCTTGATGCAGACATTGTCATTGTGAATCCTACAGAGTACGCAAATGCTCTAAAGTTTATGACAACAGTAGATCCATGCTCATTACTGGTGATAAAAGGTGCAGATCAAAAAGCAGCGTCTATCCGAGAAGCAGCAAAGCGGCAGGGGATTCCTATCGTAGAGAATGTCCCACTTGCTCAGCACCTCTATGCAACGTTTCTGCCTGGTCAGAAGATACAAGGGGAATCATGCGGAGAAATTAATCCGCTTAAGCCCACAGATATCAGGCCAATCGAAATTACCATTCCACCTCCACCACCGGAGGAACCTCTTCCTGTAGAACCTACACTGTATGCAAATGGGTTCTACCCTTATGCACAGGTGACGCCAATCATTACTGCAGCACCCCCAGTAGGAGAAACAGGCCCAGGCCTCATTGGCATTGCAGCAGCAGGTGTCGCAGCAGGAGTAGGGTGGACACGGAAGCGTAAACAACAAATCAGCAACCGCCATTTGTAGACGATTGCTGAATGTAAGATCTATCGCGTCTAGTATAGATAGACAATATTTCTTGCCTTAATGATGCTCGGATATGCAGACATAAGGTCGCCGTTTGCCGTACCAAGCTTTGTCACTGCATTGCCAAACAGAATATTGCTTTCCGCAGTATCGGTCTCAGCAAATGCATCCTGAATCATCGTTCGTGCTTCTTTAATTTTTTCCAGCGCAGAAGACAAGGAGGAGTACACTGCAATTAGGTGATCTTTGGCTTTGAGAAGTTCATCTTTTTGGCGCTTTAGCTCAATAAGCTGTTGTCCAAGACTAATGTGATTACCGTTGCTATCGACTGTAGGAGCAACTGGCTTAAGAGAGCGGTAGACTGCTAAAACAGAATTATATTCAATGCCTAATGTCTGATAGAGGTCGGCGTACTTCTTAAATTCTGCTTCTGCAATCTGGTATAACTGAGTATTTTGATCGTTGGGGTTCATTTGTACAAACGCATTAAATTCTTCCTCGCTACTGTCAAATGAAAGCATAAATGGCTCGTAGTAATAATCGCCATTACCAGTATCTACACTTGGTGCAGCTTCTAGATCGTCAACATCAATATCAAGTTCATCAAGAACTGCTTGAAAATCGTACTGTCCGAGATTTAAGTCTCGTAGTACACAGTTAAGTTCAAATTCATCAGAATATTCTGAGAAGACACTTTCTGCATTGGATACACCTTCATCAAATTCAGGTGATTCTGCATAGTTGTGTGAAGGACATGTCGTACACATCTGTGAACAGTAGTCGTAGTTATCTTGGTTCCCATCATCACACTGCTCTGAGATAGAGGTGTCAATAATATTGTTTCCACAGTATGGCATTTCACAATCAGACATGCAGCTTGAGTAATCTTCACCTGCGTCACAAACGCCATTTCCACAAGAGTTACAATCTACTGGACATGATGTTTCGTCTTCGCCTGCATCGCACATTCCATTTCCACAGTCCGCACTCATGCAGTCTGTAGGACAATTAGTTGAGTCTTCACCTGCGTCGCACATCGCGTCACCACAGGTCGAAGTGGATCCACAATCTGTAGAACAAGTAGTGAAATCTTCACCCATAGCGCTGTCACAAAACCCGTCGCCACAGCCAAATGCAGTCGAACCACAATCTGTAGGGCAGGTAGTTATGTCTTCGTACATGGCATCACAGATGTAATCTCCACACATACTATATTGTGCGTATGCATGCTGTATTGTTCCTTGTAACAGGAAACCGAAAATTGCACTTATTGTCGTCAGTGCAGCAATTTTTGAATGATATTTATCTAACATAAAGAAGTAATGAAAATAAATGAGTCTGGAGTATACAAACATTTACTTGCAAAGAAATTGCAAAAATTACAAATTGTAGTATGAAAGTATATTGCTACTCAATCTTTGATGAGATATCAGAATCCAACAGGCTTTTCATTGTGTAGTACTGATAGTTTGAATCGTATTCGTACCACTTGTAGTTTATCCGGTCAAACCTAAGCATTTTTACAATGTCATAAATTATAGTTTGCACCTCTTTGATATTTACGTTATTTGCAAAAATTCCACCAACCAATTCTAGAGTGCCGTTAGCTGAGCCTCGTACTTTTGCATCAATGTTATGTTCCCATAAAATTTCATCTGCCAAATCTCCATATGCTTTTCTCATGTTAGGGAACTCTCTCGTTTGAACAGACCGCACTTTTTGCTTCATACTTGTAACAAGTCGTTGAACATCTGGGTTAGTGTTCTTCTCGTGCTCCTCGATAATCATCGCCCATGCAGTAAACAGTGCTACCTCTAGTTGCAAGCCAGTTACATTTTCATAGTACTGACTACCGTTGAAGTTATTGAGTCCGTCTATTTCCTTTTGAAGTTTATCAATTACCTTTTGTGCTTCTGCTTGTGCAGCTTGCTCTCGCTTTTTCTGTGCTTCTTCCCCGTCCTTTTGCTGCTGAAGAATTTCTTCTTCTGTAGCCATGCGTTCTATAGTAATTCGCTTGGTCGTTTCCTTTTGATTATTTCTAGCAATAATAACTATACTAGTTTTAGGTGTATCTAGTGCTATTTCACCAGTAAACGAACCGTTTTGTTCATCTAATCTCAAGTTATTTGCAAAGACAGCATTTGCATCTTTAGCAGATACAGTAAGTAGATATGTTCTGGCATTTTCTTGGTTATCAAGACTGCTTGTTACTTCAATCTGAGGCACAGGGTGATTCTCAATCGCATGTTTCTCACTTTCTGCACCCATTGATGCAATAGCCAAAAAGAGAGTAATGAACGTCATAGCAATTCGAAACTTGTAGTCTTTGTAATTCCTAAACCTATTTATTTTCATTACTTGTCCCTTTCTCGGGTGCAGCCATATTGCACCGATAATGACAAAGGCAGACAGTGGATTAGGTAAAATAAAGAAAAGCAAAATCGAAATAGTCCATAGTTTCTTAATCGCACTTTTACGCTGTTCTTCTGGTGTTTGGGGCTTGTTAGATTTGCCAACAGGTTTATTCAAAGCCTTTTTTGACTTTAGATCACTTTTGCAATGTTTGCAGATAATCGCAGCATCCTGAATTTCTTCAGCGCAAAAAGGACATTTTTTCATTTGTCAGTAATTGAGAAAATATGAAGCTAACTTAACAAATTAAGCAGATCAGACGCAAGTCACGTGGTACTTCTTAGGAGAGCTAATTGGGAATCCTATTGACGATTATCTATGGTTTCAAAGACTGCTCGAAGGTTTCTTTCCCTTTCTGTACTTACAGCTGAATTCGGGGTATCCACCCATGAATAGTCATCAACACCAAACGCCGCTAGCTCGGACCCAGTATTAAATACTTCTACAGCTGATCGTGGGAAACCAAGTAGTAACCCTCTTGGAATAGCAAGCTCAGCATTACTAGCTTTATCAATTGTGTTGAGTAACTGTGCTGGGTCTGACGGTAAATCTGAAAATACATCAGAATGACTCTGAATAATGCGTGCCATTTCGTCCGGATTACCTGCGTAATTTTCACCTACAATAAATCCACTGTTACGTATGGCATCTCGAACACTTTCTGGATACTGTGACACAAAGCACATAGGCTTTTCACCTAAAAAGAGTGCCTGCAAGCTACGAGGTGGTACAGGGTTGCGTGCACTGGTCATAAGGACTAATGCCTTTTGATCTGCGTCAGATAGGCTATTGTAAAAGCCCATATAGTGCTGCCAGCCATTAGTTTTAGGGAGCTCATTCACGTAAATATTATAACATATATATCTATATTTGTCATGGTCCTCGTAATGGTACCCCGGACAGGAGTCGAACCTGTGACCTTCACCTTAGAAGGGTGCTGCTCTATCCAACTGAGCTACCGGGGCACGCTATACCTATAATGACAAGAATCAATCGCTCTATCCAACTGCCTGTCCGCCGTAGTTACGCCGTAGCGAAGCGAAGGCGGACGAAGGTGGAAGCTACCGGGGCATTCAGCGTTATTTTGCCTATTGTAGCACAATTTTGCAAAACTTGCCATTTCAGCAAAAATCACTACAATTTCTGGGATGTCGAAAACCCGCGTTATGATCAAACTTTCCGGAGAGCTCTTTGCTCGGGAAGAGGGATTTGGTTTAGGTCACGATAGTATCGAAGCGGTTGCCAAAGGAATTAAAGAAGTAGTAGATGCAGGGTATGAAGTGGCTGTTGTTGTTGGCGGAGGAAACATCTGGCGGTTTAGAGACACACAAGATAGCGGTATCGAACGTACAGCAAGTGATGCCATTGGTATGCTCGCAACAATTATGAACGGTGTTGGTCTCCAGTCCGAGCTTGAGGGCATGGGACAGTTTACACGTGTTTGTAGTGCTATAGACGTGCCACAACTTGCAGAGCCCTACATTAAACGTAGAGCAGTTAGACATTTGGAGAAGGGGAGAGTCGTTATTTGTGCTGGTGGTACTGGTAATCCATACTTTACAACTGATAGCGCAGCAGCGCTTCGCGCGTGCGAACTCCAATGTGATGTTCTTCTGAAGGCAACAAATGTTGATGGTGTATATGACAAAGACCCAAACAAGCATACTGATGCTAAAAAATACGAAAAAATTAGTTACCAAGAAGCAATCGAACAACATCTCAATGTTATGGACCAAGCAGCCTTCAGTTTGTGTATGGACCAAAAACTTCCTATCCGTGTCTTTAAATTTGATACACAAGGATCCTTGCTGAAGGCAGCAAAAGGTGAGAAGATCGGGACACTTGTTCACGGTTAACCCCTTCGTCTATGGCTGATGTTCGCATTGAAACATTTAAAAAAGAAGTAACTAAATCGCTTGAGTACCTCCACAGTGAATTTTCTAAACTCCAAACTGGACGGGCGAGTGCGTCGCTTGTTGAAACAGTAAAAGTAGATGCATACGGACAAATGCAGGACTTAAAAGCAGTTGCAGGCATTTCTGTCCAAGATGCAAAAACGATTGTTGTTCAGCCCTGGGATAGGGGAGTAATGCAGGCAGTTGAAGTAGCTCTTACAAAGGCAGATCTTGGCACATCACCTGTCAATGACGGAACAGTAATTCGTATTACTCTTCCGCCAATGACGCAAGAGCGTAGGCAACGTCTGACAAAAGTTGTTCATCAACTCGGCGAAGAGGCTCGTATTTCCATTCGTCAGCACCGTCAGGCTGCTCACGACAACATTAAGTCAAACGAGAAAGATGAAGATCTCCGTTACACACTGCTCGACCAACTTGATAAGGAAGTAAAAGCAGCAAATGAAAGTGTCGAAGAAAGTGTAAAAGCAAAGGAAAAAGAAGTTATGACCGTTTAATGCATGATAAGAATTGCGATTATCTCCTTTCCCGGCAATAACTGTGAAGTGGAGTCGATGCGAGCAATTCGCGATAGCGGGATGGAGCCGTTGTATTTTCGTTGGAATGATGATGTCGCTCGACTTCGCGATATAGATGGATACTTCCTTCCTGGTGGCTTTAGTTACGAAGACCGTGGTCGTGCTGGCATGGTTGCGGGTCGAGACAGCATTTTTGATTTTCTGCGTCAGGAAGCTGCAATCGGTAAACCAATTATTGGAAACTGCAATGGAGCTCAGATCCTTGTAGAGACTGGCCTCATTCCCAATGCGAAGGGTCTTGAGATGAGCCTAGCAAAGAATGTTAAAGATGGTACCGCAACAGGCTTTATAAATGAGTGGGTGTTTATTACACCAACTTGTGCGCCGGATCGTTGTTGTACAGCGAACTGGGATGGGCCAATGCACGTTCCAATCGCCCATGGCGAAGGGAGATTTACGACAAAAGACAAATCACTTTGGAAAGCATTACTTGATAATCATCAACTTGCTTTTAGCTACTGTGACGAACTAGGCAACCCAGCACCTGATGATTCCTATAACCCAAACGGCTCAGAAATGGCTGCAGCCGGAATCTGTAACCCAGAGGGCAATGTCGTAGCGCTTATGCCACACCCAGAGCGAACGCCAAATGGCAAAGCATATTTCGATTCTTTAAAAGAGTGGATTGAATTACACAAGCCACAATCAGTTAGCAAGCCAACAAGCCAACAAGCCAACAAGTTAGTCAGTCTACCACGACGCAAACCGAAACACGTAGAACTCTTTATCGATACCATCATCACGAACAACGAAGAGCGTACTGTGGAACAGGCCGCAAAAAGAATTGCTCCATCACTTACACTAAAACAACTTAAATATCTTTGCGTATCAACGGGTACAGAAGAGAGTGTTCTTGGAAGCCTTTTACGGTTTAATCCAAATAAAGAGATAGCATACATTCGTCGTGGCGAAACATGGACAAAGTGGAATGCTGATACAAAGCAGGAGGAGCACACTGCATCAATGTTGCAAGAAGGAACAACACTCTTGAGACGTGATGATCTTGAAACACAGCAGAGTGGTGTGTGCTACGTTTGCTCCGGTGTGTCACAGGAAGATCTTTGCCAGAGCGAGCTTCTTGCTATTTTTGGAAACCCCAACTCGTCGACCATTGAACTCCTCTAGCATTATCCTACTTGCTCACAATATACGATCTCTCTGGAATGTCGGGTCGTTCTTTCGGACTGCAGATGCAATGCAGGTAGAAAAAATATATTTAACGGGCTATACAGCGGTTCCTCCTCGTCGTGAGATTAGTAAAACAGCCATTGGTGCTGAGGAGTGGATTCCATGGGAGTATCAAAAAGACCCTATGGCTGTTATTACACAACTTAAAGCAGTCGGATATGGCATTGTTGGGTTAGAGCTTGCTGATAATGCTGTGCCAATTATGGACTACAGCGCAGAGGGCAACATTTGCCTTGTTGTTGGCCACGAGGTAACAGGAGTTCCTACGGAGATACTAGAGGCATGCAATAGTACAGTTTATATCCCTATGCACGGCAAGAAAGAGTCTCTCAATGTGTCTGTTGCCTTGGGAATTGCACTACATTCCCTACGAAACAGTTAGCGTACCTTAAGAAACTTTGCATACTCAGTGCGCAAGAGAGCGCCGTAAGAAGCACAGATAGCAAAGAAGACAGCGAGCCATCCTACAATTGGCACGAAGCTCAGTACTTTCATACCAACAAACACACAAAGTGAAAGGAAGATAAGATGCCAATTGCCAAGGGGCTTTGCTTTTTTCGGTCGCTTTGTTTGCTCCCAGTATTTTGTAAGTAGAATTGCTGTTAGAGGCTTTGTAAGGGCAATAGTAATTGCATAGAGAGCAAGGATAATGGCACCGACTGGAATACCTATGAGGGTAACAAGGAACAAAGCAGCAATAATTGGCGTAGCAATAAAATACATGAGTCCGTAGAAAGCATTGAGCCATACTCCAGATGCAAGGTAGGAAACACCATCAGTAAAGTATGTACGGGTACACAGTATTGCAATAGCGATAATAAGAAGCGTCGCAAGTATGCTATAGACAGTACTGGCAGCAAAAATGATGCCAAGTGCTGCAGCAAGTCCAGTGTGGACTTCACGTTCACTCAATGGTGCAGCATCATCCATAAACGTAATAGTCCCTGTTACAGTGTCTCCAAAAATATTTTCTGTTTCAGTCATTGTGGTGTCAGTCCAATACGAAACATTACCGCGAATACGTGCAGAAGGGTCTACAGTAAGGTTTTTAGCAACGACAGTAACATCACCTGATGTAGCTCCTCCAAAATATGCAGTACCAGCATTGATGGTCGTTTTACCAAGAACAGTACCATTCATTGTGACATCACCACCACTAACTACGAGATCACCAGAAATAGTAACACCGTCGAGAATTTCAACACGACCACCAAAGACGATGACGTCACCGCGTACATTTCCACCAATTTCAATTTCCCCTCCAGCGATACGAATGTCGTCACCAACAGAACCACGTACACGAATCTGCCCACCGGCAATCATAAGGTCTTCATCTACTCTATCGTTAATAGAAATATCGCCACCAGCAACAATCAGGTCCCCATTGACTGCTTCATCAAACATAACTTTTCCACCTGCAGCATATGTATCCCCACTGATTGGACTTTCTACATGGAGCATATCCTCATTGATATATGTTGCAGCTTGTACAGGAGCTATTGCTACCAAAAGTAATAGTATAAACGAGAATGAAAAGAGGCGTTTCATGTGATTTTAGGGAAAAGTATTTCTATACTATCAACTGTATACTGATATTGCTATGGCAATAGAACTTTCTGAGACACAGCGCGAACTGGCCAAAAAGCTTTCTGAGCACGCAAAAGATGCGTGTGAACTCATAGGTTTAGGCTGCAAGAAGGCAGAACCTCAGCATTTCTCTCTTATTGTGGCTCGTTACTACGGGCGTGTTCAGGGAATGACTGCAGAACTCGATCGTTGTATTGAGTGGTGTATCTCCAAAGGAAAGTTACAGTTTACCGCACAGCGGTTTGGAAAATGGTGCGCCAATAAAGTGAAGTGGGATAAAGAAGAAGAACTCAAGGCAATGACCAAGAAGAAGGATGATCCGTTGTATTATGGTCGGGGTGAGAGGACTCGAACCTCCGACCCCACGGTCCCAAACCGCGTACTCTAGCCAACTGAGCTACACCCCGACTTCACGTAGTATGCGCAAAAAACATCAGCTTGGCTAGAGGACAAACTCTATTTTCTTACTGCAGATACGGAGACCGAACATCTCCTTCGGTATTTCTAAGAGTTCCGTAGCGGCTACATGGATTATTAAATTTGCGAATTGCTGCTACGGTGGTACAAGGGTCAATCTGCTGGGTACTCATCATTTTCCTGCGGATGGCATTAATTCTATCAACGCCTTCTGTGCCACGAATGAGTGAGCGTCGACTTTGTCGTGCTTCGTAAAATGGAGTCTTATCAATAGTGTTTGTTCGTGCACGGAAACGTTGCTCCTTAAGGTTTTGTCTACGAATGGCATCTTGAGTAGTATTTTCAGAGAGCGTTCTTAGTGCCTGCGAACGAGCTGCAGATTTATCGTAGCGAGCAGCATCACGCATTTGCTGGCGCTCCGCTTGTCGTTCGTTTATCAGTTTTTTTCGTTCATTTTGAATACAGCGACGCAGTAAAAACTGTCGTGGACTACTCTCAGTCCTTGAGATGGGATACTTTTCTTCGCATGTTTGTTCAACCTCACCGACAGCATACACGCTGGGTGTAAACAACAGTGCCAATAGAATTCCGTAAGAGATTCTTCTCACGGTACGGTAGTATACGTGTTTACTCCGGCGCGTTCAACTCGAGATAGACACACTCTTGTCGCTGCTCGCGTGGGTAGTAGACACAGGTGCGCACTGCTCGCTTCCATTTTGCTTGTTTCGAGCGAATATCACGTAGTAAGAGCAGTTGTTGTTCATATGACTCTGCACGTCGCCTAAGTCGATGAGCTTCAAGAGCATCATCACGATCTTCCAGGCTTACGTTGTTGTAGTACTCTTCACGAACCTGCTCCTCACGAAGCACGCGTTCATTAAGGCTTCTCTGTGTTTCGCGCCCTGTTGGCGCTAGAGTCTGTGCTTGATCGTAGCGCTGTGCATAGTGTGTAGCCCCGGCTCTACGCAACAGCTGGTCAGCTTTTTCGTATTGAGAGCGAGTATTATCAATACAGCGACGTAGTTGCAGGAGCTGAGAACCGTAGATTGGTTCTGTCTGACCAAAACCAAGGCGGTCTCTACAGTGACGAGTAAGGTCTTCTTGGCTCGGAACACTTGCGAGTGTCTGCAAAACAGGAATGCTCGGGAGCAGTCCTACAGTAAGGAGAGAAATGGCGAGAAGTCTTTTCATAGAAGGAGAGTATCGTATACTACCTGCGTGCATCTTTCAACTCCACTTTCCAACGTACTCGGAACAACGAAAGAGTACTGTGATGCGCTAGCGGAAATGGGTCTCGAAACAGTAGAAGATTTACTCCTGTATTTTCCACGTGCACACGAAGACCTATCGAGCATGTGTACAATTGCAACTGCTCCACTTGATACCAAAGTGACGATGAGTGGAACAATTGATAAACGTAAACTCGTTCGTACACGTAGCAGAAAACAACTTGTCACTGCTAAATTTATTGATAGTGATGGCGATATTTGTGATGTCATTTGGTTTAATCAGCCGCATATTATGCGTATGCTTCGTGATGGCGATGCAGTTGTGCTTACAGGAAAACTTGTTGAAAGCGGTTATAAGTTGCAACTACAGAGTCCGCAGTTCGAAAAAGATGGAGGTGCAGAACTTGTGCATTCCGGACGACTGGTCCCCATTTACCCTCAACACGAAAAAATTTCGACAAAATGGCTCCGTGAAAAAATGGTTCTCCTCAAGCCGGCAATATCAGAAATTACGGAAACCCTTCCAAAGGAAGTATTGAAAGAAGAGAACTTTCTAAGCAGGGCAGAGGCAGTGTATGCCCTGCACTTCCCAGAGAATGGAGACGATGTACAGCGTGCAAAAAATAGGCTTGCGTATGAGAATCTATACGACATGCAGATCCAAGCACTTGGGTTAAAGCACGAATGGCAAGGAGTACGGCAAGAACGGCTCAAGATACCAATGGACGTGCAGCTCATTCGCAACTTTTTTTCATCGCTCAAATTTACTCCAACAGATAGCCAGAAAGTTGCTATTTACGAAATACTGAAAGATATGGAGGAGGATAAACCCATGTCTCGCCTTCTTGAGGGTGATGTTGGTTCAGGAAAAACACTAGTAGCCACTGCTGTGATTGCCAACGTCATAAAATCCGCAGGTGGGCAGTGCGCTCTTATGGTGCCAACTGAAGTGCTTGCAAAACAACATGCTGAGTCCATTGGAAAAGCATTGATTGGGTTTTATAACTACTGTGCAAAGAGAGGTATTGATATGCCCTGCCCACAAGTTGCATTACTGACGGGGTCTACTCCAAAAGCACAAGCAGCGCAGGTAAGAGATCGTATTGAATCGGGAGGGTTTGATCTTGTCATTGGTACGCATGCGCTTATTGAAGACACGGTGAAGTTTAAGAATTTAATGCTCGTTATTGTCGATGAGCAACATCGCTTCGGTGTAGCACAGAGGAAGCGATTACGAGAGAAGGGAAATCCGCACTTCCTGTCAATGACGGCAACACCCATTCCACGAACACTCGCACTAACGGCACATGGCCATCACGACCTGTCGGTACTCCTTGAAAAGCCCGGTAATAGAAAGCCAATTGATACAAAAGTGGTATCACCCACCGAGAGAAAGACCGTTGAACTGTTTATCGATCATCAAATTGAAGAGGGGAGACAAGTGTTCGTTATTTGTCCTCTCATCTCTGAGTCAACAAATGAAGACATGCTCGAGATGAAAAATGTTGAAGCGGAGTTTAAGAGGTTGCAAGAAAGCTTCAGTCATCGCAAGATTGCCTCGCTCCATGGCCGCATGACCTCACAGGAAAAAGAGCGCATTATGAGAGAATTTAAAGACAAACAGTATGACATCTTGGTATCAACATCCGTGATCGAAGTTGGTATCGATGTACCGAATGCCACAATTATTGTCATTGAAGGTGCAGAACGATTTGGTCTCTCACAACTGCACCAATTTCGGGGGCGCGTTGGTCGCAGTGACCATAAAAGCCACTGCTTTCTGTTTACCACAAATCCCGAGCAGGCTCGCAGTACAAGGCTGAGAGCGATGGAAAAATATGACTCCGGCTTTCAGCTAGCAGAAATAGACTTACAGATTCGGGGTCCAGGTGAGCTCTTTGGCCTTAGACAGAGTGGCATCCCGGAATTTGTTGCAGCGAGCCTCATGAATCCCGAGCTCGTAGTCCGGGCAAGGCAGGCAGCACAAAGATTCCTGAAAATGGCTTGACGAAGCAAAAAGCAAGAGTAACATCTGCGCAACGATGACTACCCAATCTTCATCACAGGCCCTTATGATGGCAATGATGATGCACTCCACGCGAGGGTAGGTTTCCTTTACACACGTAACCCACCTCGCACACTCTGCGAGGCTTTTTCACCACTAATTATGAGCAAACTTCTACGATCATATTTATTCTCAGATACATTTGGCTCTCCGTCAGCAAACCCCTTAGAACGCATAGATCCAGATGCAGTAATTACTACTGACTTCCGATCTCAGATTCGTGAGTCAGTACGACGCGAGTTTGATATATACCATGATTCAGAGCAGACAGCTCATCTACTTCGCATGATTTTTGAACTAGATTCCAATGCAGTCGATGAGTATCGAAGTAGTTTCAGAGAAACGTACCTTTCAAGCACGATCGGTATACTTATTAATGTAGCCCCTAGGAATAAAAAAGGAAGTAACGGAGAGCCATTTTACATTGCAACAGCAAGAAATGGACGGATTCGCGTAGTGACTACCCCTATCGATGCGCTCGCTCCAATAAAACATGAAATCGAGACACTGGAACACCTACCAAATGTGGACAACAATCTTTATGGAAACAATGAGCAATTTCGTTCAAGCTACACGCCGGCACTCCTCTATCCAGATCATGGATATACAACGGTTGCTCATGATAATACAGCAGACGTACCTGACCCAAGAAGTGATTGGCACGTTGCTTATGTAGATAGGTTTGGAAATGTAATAACAAATGCCGGTTCTTCAGAACGCAATCGAATTAATGCAGCAATCGAGGAAATGCAGGACGAAATTAAGTTAAACATTAATAATGTAGAATATGGTCCATATTCTACTGCAGATAGTTTAGCAAAAGCAGTACCTGGCGTTGTGTCTATATATAGCAACGGAAATATTGATATAGCTAGAAAATGGCAACCAAATGAATCACCAGCAGAGCGCTTGGAGCATAGTGCATACGTTCAGTTAGGTAGGCCGCATATAGGCTCAAGAATTTACCTAAAAGGCATTGAATAGTTCATGTTGACTGCTACACTAAACCAGAAATGTCTGATCAAGGAAATCCTCCACCGCCACCTCGACCAGGGCAAGCAGTCCCTGAGGGTGGACTAGACCCTACGCAAGTATTTGCATCACCACCCCCTCCTCCACAGCAACAGGCTGGAGGACAAGGGCAGGGGCAAGCACAGCCACAAGACCAAGGCCCTCCACCACCCCCCCCAGGACCATTGCCATCTGATGATGAGCTGAAAGCAAAGGGGTACGATGATGAGGATATCAAGATATTAAAAGAAGTAGGAAACTATCGTTTTGGAAGCATTTCCTCGGTTGCAAATAACGATAATATTTCAGTTCCTGCTCACCCAGAAACACAGTTTGATGAGCAGCGCTTCCTGTCTCTTCTTCGTGGAAGTATCTCTCTGACCCGTGACGAGAAGTGGCGCATAGTTCAGGCGATTCCAAAACTTAGTCAGTTTCAAATTGATGAGCTGCAAAAAATTCTTGATGAAGAAAGGCGAAAGTTCTCCGAGCTTTCCCCAAAGCACTTACTACAGCTACAGAAGCTTGAACAGAAGCACACAGAAGACTGGAAAGACCTCCAGTCCATCAATGTGCAACAGGGTACTCGCGAACATGAGCAACAACAAGCAGATGAGATTCGCAAAAACTTAGGACTCTAACTATTGAACATTCATTCTATAAAGAATGAAGACAGCTACTCCGACGAGAAACAGAATAAGTCCTATCTTCTTTTTCTTTCCAAGCATTTTGTAGACTCCAGAAAGAAGCAAGAAGAGGTATGCACCAAAAGTAAAACTGAGTACGAGGGGCGAGAGAAACAAGCTCTCTGCGTAAGGAATATGGATAGGAAGCTCTTTAATAAACTGGTACGAACCAACGGCATATACCAAGCAATACCAAGCCAGAAGCCACCCTGCATACAGCCTAAGCGTTTCATAGAATGGAAAGTATACAGACTCTGGTGCCTCCGTTGAGTAATGAATGTCCATTACTGTGTATATTCTGTGATATGGCTCATCATATAGCGTACTGCAGTTTCGAGACTCTTATCTGAGGAAATCACAAAGTGCCTGCCAAACGTCCACTCTTTGTAGGCAACGACTATGCCATTTACTTCCTCAACAGTACCGTCCAGCTCGGCTTTAGAGCCTGCACGAAGTTCGAGGCTAATAGGACCTTCAGAGAGGCGTTCCACTGGCGCAGCAGAGAATTCAACATGCCACAAAACATTGTCTGTAGCTCCAAACGACTTAAACCAGAAGTTTCGGTGCACAGGAATACAGAACCCGACATGAGAAGAGCAATACTCCTGAGTCCATCCTTCTGGTGAGAAATCTTGGCGTGACATTATTTCAAGGTTTTCAAGAAATGCTGCAGATGGTTCCGATGACTGAGAAGACGATTCCTCTGAGGAAGAGGAAGATACTTCTTCTAACATTGACATTTCAGATGAGCTTGATTCTTCTACCACTTCTGTTTCCTGCTCCACCTCTTTCACCTCTGCAACCTCTTCATCCACACTACTACTTGAAGAGCTCTCCTCTTGTTCAGTAAGTTCAATCCTCTCCACTCTCATAATCATGCCACCTGCTTCAATGGTAGGTCTTAGTGCGCCAAACACCTGCACTTCTTCGTTTACGTATCCGTTTAAGTCGAGTGCGTCACTCTCGAGCAGAATAAACTTGCCACCAGGAAGAACAAGACGATGACTTCCTTGCTGGTAAATGCTAATACCGGCCGGTTGAAGTGTACCAATATACGTGACATTTTGGGTTTCACGTACAGGCTCCTCTTCAACAAGAGGTGTAGTGTCATTCGATGGATCTTCTGTAACTTCGACTAAGGTGCATCCGCTCAGCAGAAGAAGACCGCATGCACTAAGAGCAATAGTTCGTTTCATATACATATACTATAACAAAAAAAGGGCGGCACAAGCCACCCCTTTCAAAATCGTTTACGATTTATCGAAGTGCATCAACAGCAGACTGGAAGCTTGCGAGTGGTTGAGCACCAGAGACGAGACGTGTTTCATCAGTATCAATATTAATGATAATGTTTCCTGGTGTCCCAGAAACGCCAGCAGCGCTACCACCTGCCATATCGTTTGCAACGTAATCACTGAAGTCACTGTTATCGACACAGGTCTGAACTTTGTTACCGTCTACACCAGCTGCAGTTGCATATTCTGCAATTTTGCTAGCGTCAGCTCCTTTTTCGAAGATCATATCTGCAAAGCTCCAGAATGCATCGTTGCCACCCTGTTCCCAAACACACTCAGATGCGAGCGCCAGTGGAGTAGCATTTGGGTGGAAGCTAAGTGGGAAGTGACGGTATACCCAAGCAATATCATCGTTGCTCTCAAGAAGACTTGTAAGTGTTGGGTGGTGACGTGAGCAGAATGGACACTCAAAGTCAGAGTATTCAACAACAAAAATACTTGCGTCTTTGTTTCCACGAATGTGATCGCGGTCAAAATCAATTTCAGGAAGGTCTCCAGCGGCAACAGTAGGAGCAGGTGCAGATGGCGTAGGAGAAGGGTTATCACCCATTACAGCCTTAGGTGCTGCAGATGGAGATGGTGCATTTGTACCGACGGCGACACCGTACCCAGCAATAATGCCGATGAGTACCATAGAGACACCAAACCAATGATTAGAAGGAGAATTAGCCATAATAAATTAGGAGAAAATGAGTAAATGAAGTGTAAAGACTTTTAACAAGAGGTCAATGACTTCATTCGCGCTTTACGGTGGTTGTAGTCTGAAGTGGCCCCGCTCGGGCGACTTTTATAGCGGACGCAGAAGGAACGGTAGGTGGAGCAGGACGGGAGATCCCAAGCAAAGAAGGTATGACTGCAACAGGGGATGTGTATACATACGATTTTTCTTTGAGAAATGAAGAGACTCGAGAAAGACATGCTTTTGCGTCTTGGCAACCGTGCGTATCGCGAGTAGAGACAGTACTGGTACGCTCACCAGTGGATGTTTTGCAGCTTAAGTAACCAATCGCACCGTACGACATTGGTCCATCACTTGAGGTAGGTAAAGCAAGATCGTGTGAGAGGGCTGCAGTTATCGCCAAAAGCCCCCCCGTACACAGAGAGCTATGCATTCCAATTGCTATGCACAGCGAAATCAGCACTCTTCCTGTCATACAGTCTAGTGTAACGTTTAGTCTGTAAGCCTGGCAAGCGGTGCGGATGCGTGTACTGTTTCCTCAGGAGGAAACTCGCGAGCAAGTGATTGCGGCATTGTTTTGTACTTCGAGGAGATTGTTGTATCTCGCTCTTCTCCATTTGGATAGAACACTTTTTGCAACCAAACAATTTGGTTTGTTGCAATCTGCATGTCTGCAGGAGCCGTTGCGGTGAAGTACGGTCCAGAAAGTTCGACTGTTCTTGTATCTGGTGTTCCGTATATGGCGACACGCGCATCATACCCATCATGGTATGCCTGGATGATAATTGGATGTGCTGAGTCGTTGACAAACGACAAGTCTTGCGTACCTGGGTAGATTGTTGCATCAATACCGACACCACCTTCTTTGTAATACGATACATACAAGCTATGTGCTTTCCGTTTGAGTACAGGAAATCCTGCTAGAACGGCAGCTCTGTATACCGTTGTCGATGCCTGGCAAATGCCACCACCGGGTGCATACTCAAGGTCGCCACCGTTGTAGATAACTTTTGCCATATGCCAACCATTTGCTTGCGAAACGCTACCACCGAGCGTGCTATTAAAGGAAAATGTTTCACCTGGCATCACAATAGTGTTGTTTACATGCTCATCGAGCGCTTTGCGGACATTGGCCTGTCTCGCAGATGTCGAGCCTTTAAAGTTTGATTTTCCCTCTGCCCAAAGTGAAAGATCTCCAAGCTCTAAACCGGTCATGTTGATAATACGACCAGGTTCTTTATTAAGAGGTACAGTCACCTCTGCAAGATCTGTTTCAAATGTTTTGGCAATCGCAGTAGAGATGTAATCGACATCTGGCATGTACCCTGGCTTAGCGACGCCATCGATCGTGACTCTGGAAACAGAATTTTCATCTTCTCGCAGTGCAACACTTCGCAAGACGGCATGTGTCGGTGGAGCAACTGTAATGACGTTGTCTGTTTCTATCGTTTGTGCAATACGTTTTTCATTGATAGAAAAGGATGCTTCACTTGCACCAAATCGAGGAGTAATCCATAGTGGATATCGCTGTGCAGAAACAGACCATGCTTCTCCAGCATCATCAGATTCTGTATCAAAATAGACATCAATATGTTTCCCAAGGATACGCTGACGTTGCTTCACTGCTTCAACAACGTTTGAAAGTGATGGTGTAACACGATTACCGTGTTTACGAAGACGATTTTGCAAGCGTACAGCAACGCGCTCTTCTGCACTAAGTGTTGAAGTAGCAACCTTCTTATAGGTGCGGTTTGTTCCGAGATTTGCACTCCATGCTTGGTGCTGCAAAAGGGCAGTACCTGATATGGCTGGTACCTGGAGAGAGACCCCGATAGTTAAGACAGCAAGTACTCCAGAGAGTGTTGCTATAGAACGAAGATGTTGCTTTGTGGTAAAGTCCATTTGTAATGTTTGTTTGTAGTTGTATTATACAATAATTTAACAAGATGCGCAAGTGCAACAAAGACGAGCTCCTGAATCTCTTACAATCGTTCACATCCTTTGTTTCTATCGAGAATGAGCCGATTCAGAAAAAAGAGTGTCTCGACTGGGTCGAGACTGCATTTCTCAGTAGCCAGGTAGGGGACATACAAAGAGGGGAGTTTGAGGGTTCACCGTGGCTGTACCTCCCTGCTGACAATTGCAAGCTACTCGTCTTTTCACATGCTGATGTTGTCCCTGCTCCCGATGCAATGTTTGATCTACAAATTGAAGGGGACAACGCAAAAGGAAGAGGTGCTTCGGACATGAAGGGAAACATTCTGCCGTTCCTCATAGCATACCGTGATGCACTACATGCGGGCTTTCTGCCCCCAGTGAGTATCCTTATAACAACGGATGAAGAAATCGCAGGAAATACCATCCCGCATCTTCTTGATACCGGCGTTGTCTCTGCGCCTGCTGCATTTACGCCAGACAGTAACGATATTGGCATTGTCTGCGAGCACAAGGGTGTAGTTTGGTCAGAGCTTATAGCTCATGGAAAAGGAGGGCACGGTGCATACCCCTGGGATACAGAAAATCCTACGTGGCTTCTCGCCCGTGCACTGCTAAAAATTCAAGAGGCATTCCCCGCTGGGGAGCATGATGATTGGCAAATAACTGTCGCACCAACCATGCTCAAGGGGAGTGGTGCCCGTAACCAAGTTGGTGACACAGTGACATGTGGACTTGATATCCGCTTTCCGCCGGAAGTATGCAGTAGTTCCAAAGAAGCAATAGCAAAAGTGTCTGCCATTCTTCCGGAGGGGTGCGAGATTCAAGAGGTTCTTTCGGCAAATCCACTGAGTACTCCAGAAGATCATCCAATGGTCACCCTTTTTAAAGAGGTAGCAGAGGAGGTGCTTGGTACTGCAATTGGCTTCAAGCGCGAGCATGGTGGAACCGATGCACGGTACTTTAGCGAGAAGGGGATTCCTGCCTTCTTATATGGGCCCAAAGGAGGAGGCCTCCATAGTAATGAGGAGTGGGTGAGTATTGAGTCACTACAAAAACATTACCAAATGTATCGTGAACTCTTTGAGAAATTGTGATGGTGGCCCAGAACAGGTTCGAACTGTTGACACCTCGCTCTTCAGGCGAGTGCTCTACCAACTGAGCTACCGGGCCACTCTAATATCAGTCTAACCCGCTCTTCTCTTCTAGCGCCACTTTTTAGATATTTTTCTCTTGCTCGTGCATCAGATCTATTGGAAAACTTCTCGCTTAAAGAAGCCTAGCTATATCCTCACCATTGGACGATATTATGTTTAACAGTACGCTATTAATCTTTGTATCAATTAAATCTAATAGTTCCATATTTTTCTTCTCGTTAGCTTCTAACGCAATTCGAATAATTCTTCTTGTGCTATCTGGCAAGCCCTCTAACTTTTCACTCAGTGATTTTTCAATTCTGGTTTTAGATGCATATTCTTCTACAAATGGAATATTTCCGATTGCAAAAAGATCTTTAGGCAAAACATTCATTCCATTTGCTAGCCTCACTAATGTCTGATATCGAATAGTATCTGTGTGTGCATTCTCAATTGCACAAATTGATCGTGTTGATACATGACTCCTTTGCGCTAGGTCTGACATGGTCAATCCAATTGCCTTCCTACTTGATTCAACATATTTTGCTAGTGCTCCTTTGTCTTGAATCAATACAACTCCACTACGCAAACTACTTGCTTCTATTTCATTACTACGCATAATTATATTATAAATATATATAAAGCATATGTCAACTATTTGCCCTAAAGAAAGTCATCTATGCGTTTTTCCCCGATGTAGACTGGTGTTTCATCAGTTGCCCGACTACGAGCAATGGCCCTATCGAGGCCTATCTTCTTTAAGACATCTTTAAAACGCATAACACCCCCCTCTGCATTGAAGTTTGTCATAATGGTAAGTTGCTCGATACGCTTTCCAGCAACACGAACTGTTCCATCATCATCGACGGCAATAGAATACGAGCCCATTCTGTCATCGTCGATATGCGGCGTAAGAACCACTGGTTCATCGGGGTCAATAGACTCTGCTATCTCTTCCTTATGCATGAGAACCAATGGAAGTAGTATTTTCAGAAGCTCATTCGTACCTATGTGTGCAGCAGCAGAAATGCCTCCACGCACAGGAATACCTGCTGCATTCAAATTAGCAATCACTTGGTCTGGTCCATCGGGAAGAAGGTCAATCTTACTGAGCATTACAAGTTCTTTCTTGTGAGCAAGAATCTCAGAGTATGCCTCCAACTCCTTACGAATTGCCTTATAGTCAGCAACAAGATCTTCTCGCGAAACATCAAGCAAGTGAAGAATAATGGCACAGCGTTCAATGTGTTTAAGAAACTGGTGTCCAAGACCTTTACCTTCGGATGCTTTTTCAATAAGTCCAGGGACATCACACATTACAAAGCTGCGATCATCAACGTCGACGACACCTAAGTTTGGAACCAGCGTTGTAAAGGGATAATCGCCAATCTTGGGCTTAGCGCTACTGACAACTGAAATGAGCGTTGACTTCCCGACACTGGGATATCCAACAATGCCCACATCCGCAACAAGCTTAAGTTCAAGAGTAATTGCCTTACTAGCACCTGGTTCACCTTGCTCTGCAAAGTCCGGTCGCTGACGTGTAGAGGACTTGAAGTGTGCATTGCCATAGCCGCCCCGGCCACCGCCTACCACCAAAACCTCCTCACCGTTCTCGGTTAAGTCTGCAATCACTGTATCACCCTCTTTGACAAGAGTTCCCGGCGGAACTACCAAGAGTAGATCATTCCCATTTCTCCCATGTTTGTTCTGCCCTTGTCCAAAACCCCCCTTTTCCGCTTCAAATCGCTTAACCGATCGGTACAAGCTCAGTGTGTCCGTGTTGGCATCCGCCTGAATGTATACCCCACCGCCATTGCCACCATCACCTCCATCTGGCCCGCCCATTGGTATGTACTTTTCCCGACGCCATGAGACGCAGCCATTTCCGCCATTACCACCTTTGACGGTGATTGTTGCTTCATCAAGAAACACGGCAGAAATGTACAGAAATGTCTGTAAATGTGCAAAAGAGTATTGACATATCAATCTATCACTCTAAACTATTGAGTGCTAATTTAACCACAATCTCTTATGTCAAAAATTATTGGAATTGACCTTGGAACCACAAACTCCTGTATGGCTGTTATTGAGGGAGGAGAAGCGACAGTTATTCCTAACTCAGAAGGAAACAGAACAACGCCCTCTGTAGTAGGTTTTAAAGGGGATGAAGTCCTTGTTGGTGTTGCAGCAAAACGACAGGCAGTCACAAACCCGAACGATACGATTTTTTCTGCAAAGCGATTTATCGGTCGTCGACTTAGTGAAGTAGAGAAAGATGCAAAAGCGATGCCCTATGCAGTGAAAAGTGGAAAAGATGACCGTGTCGTCATAAAAGCAAATGGAAAAGATATGATGCCACAAGAAATCAGTGCAAAAGTTCTCCAGAAACTGAAAAAAGATGCAGAAGCCTACCTGGGTCAACCAGTAACAAAAGCTGTTATCACTGTCCCTGCATACTTCGATGACTCACAGCGACAAGCGACAAAAGAAGCGGGTAAAATTGCTGGTCTTGAAGTCGAGCGTATTATCAACGAGCCGACTGCTGCTTCACTTGCCTACGGACTTGATAAGGGGAACGAGCACAAGATTGCCGTTTACGACCTTGGAGGAGGAACGTTCGACGTATCTATTCTGGACATGGCAGACGGAGTCTTTGAGGTACTATCGACGAATGGTGACACACAGCTCGGTGGAGACGACTTTGATTCCGAGATTATTCTCTGGATTCTCGAAGAGTTTAAGAAAGATCAAGGTATCGATCTCTCGAGTGATACGGTAGCACTGCAACGCCTTAAAGAAGCAGCGGAGAAAGCAAAGATTGAACTAAGTTCACAGACAGAGACAGAAATTAACCTCCCCTTTATTACAGCAGATGCGAGTGGTCCAAAGCACTTAAACCTAAAGCTCAGTCGAGCGAAACTCGAGGGACTCGTTCAAAGCCTTATCGACCGTACTGTTAAGCCGTGCGAGGAGGCACTAAAAGATGCTGGACTCAGCAAGAGTGACATCAACGAAGTTGTTCTTGTTGGTGGAATGACACGTATGCCAGCTGTTCAGGCAAAGGTAAAAGAGATGTTTGGCCGAGAGCCACACAAAGGTGTAAACCCAGACGAGGTTGTTGCCCTCGGTGCAGCTATTCAGGGAGGAGTAATGGGAGGGGATATTGATAAAGATATTGTCCTTGTAGATGTCACACCACTCAGTCTCGGTATCGAAACACTTGGCGGTGTTGCAACGAAACTTATTGAAAAAAACTCTAAAATCCCGACAACAAAAAGCCAAGTATTCTCTACTGCAGCAGACAATCAGCCATCTGTTGATGTGCATGTTGTACAAGGAGAACGCGAAATGGCAGCGGGAAATAAGTCTCTCGGACGATTTATTCTTGATGGTATTGCGCCAGCCCCACGTGGCGTTCCTCAAATTGAAGTCTCGTTTGATATCGATACAAACGGGATTCTCAATGTAAAGGCAACGGATAAGGGAACAGGAAAACAACAGCACATTACCATTCAAGGTTCTACCGGACTCTCAGACGAAGAAATTGAACAAATGAAGAAGGATGCAGAGCTCCACGCAGAAGAAGACAAAAAGAAAAAGGCAGAAGTCGAAGTGCGTAACAACGCTGATGCACTTGTCTTTAACCTCGAAAAGCAAATGCGTGAGCATGACGCAAAAATTCCTGATGATCTCAAGAAGAAGATCAACACCAAGATTGGTGACGTGAAGAATCTGCTTAGTAAAGAAGATGCCTCGATTGATGAAATCAAAAAGGCTACAGAAGAACTAGGACAGGACGCTCAGGAGATTGGAAAAATCGTTTACGAGTCTGCACAGCAAAGCCAGACAAACTCTGCAGCGGAAGATACGCAACAGGGAGATGTTGTTGATGCAGAAGTAGTAGAAGAGAAGAAAGAAGAGTAAATTCTTCTACAGCTTCGAACCAATCAAACGAGCAAGCTCAACAAGACGGTTAGCATACCCCCACTCGTTGTCGTACCACGAAAGTACCTTTACAAGAGTCTCGTCACCTTCTTTATGCACCTTGGTTGAGAGCGCATCGACAATAGAACTTCGCGGATCTGCTACGAAATCTTTAAGGACAAGCGGTCGCTCCTCATAACCAAGAATCCCTTTCATCGCACCATCTGCCGCAGCTTTAAATGCCGCATTAATAGCATCTGCATCCGTGTCCTTTTCTAGGGTACAAACAAGATCGGTAACACTACCTGTCGGCGTTGGAACACGTATCGACATACCATCAAGCTTTCCTTGGAGCTCAGGAAGAACAAGTCCAACTGCTTTTGCAGCTCCTGTCGTTGTTGGAATAATGTTTTCTGCTGCAGCACGAGCTCTGCGAAGATCTTTATGTGGAAGATCAAGGAGTCTCTGGTCATTGGTGTAACTGTGAATAGTCGTCATAAAGCCGTGCTTAATCCCAAAATTGTCATGAAGGACTTTTGCCATTGGCGCCAGACAGTTTGTCGTACACGAAGCATTGGAAACGACATGGTGGCGACTAGGATCATAACGATCTTCATTGACACCAATAACAAATGTGGCATCTGCCTCGTCCTTACACGGTGCGGAAATAATGACCTTCTTTGCTCCAGCCTCTATGTGCTTTGCAGCATCGGCACGCTTGCTAAAGACGCCAGTGCACTCAAGAACAATATCGACGTTAAGTTCCTTATGGGGAAGAGCGCTAGGATCTTTTATAGCAGTAATATTAAGGTCTTTTATTAATGGATGATGACCATACGTCGAATCCCACTCAAACAAATGCATGAGTGTTTCTTTGTCTGTAAGGTCATTTATAAGGACAACGTTCATGTCGCTAAAGTTGTCTTGAATTATACGAAGTGCTTGTCGACCAATGCGCCCAAATCCGTTAATGGCAATATTCATAGTAGTAGTATAGCACTAATTTCTCTTGGTAATTAAACCCATTGGTGCACTAAATTCTGGATTATCTACAAAGTCACTTCGTCTTGATGCCTGAAAAACGACGTTTTTCCAGTCTGATGCAGGAATAATATAATCGTTTTCTTTTGGATGACCATGGTAGTCTGTTGCACCAAAGACGCCAGGTAGGACATCTCCACCGTAAAGAAGCCCGGTGCCTGTTTCAAAGTGGTCTCTTCCACTTCCAGACATCTTGGGAGTTCTACCAAACTCACCGATACATGAGATAACACAAGGTGGAATATCACCTCGATCAACATCTTCCACAAGTTGTGTGTATGCTTTATCAAAAGTCGGTGCGTATGCCTCCATAGACTCCTTTATATAAAAATGAAAATCCCACGATCCGGTACGGACAGCAACAGATGTGGCACCTTGTTTAACAAGCTGCCCCGCGTAGTAATAGGGGAGCCCGTGTTTGCCATATCGATCAATAGCTTCTTTGGGAGGGTTACTAACGAACTTCTTTGCGTCACCTAACAGCAGTGCTAAGGCACTACGTTGCATTTCCAAGTGGTGCTGTATTTGTGGAGAATCACACGCTAGTGTATCAATGTTATCGCGTAACATAAGTCGGTCTTGTAATCGATCTGTTTCAAGACATGCACTTCTATTGCTATGAACATCATCGAAAGAAAAGGCATCTGTTACTGCGTGAAATGGATCGTTTTCTTTGCGAAGCATAGCTCCCAAGCTGTTCGTTTTTACGCCGATATCCCAGTGGTGAGCTGCAAGATAATAGTACGGATGACCGGAATTTTTTGTAGATGATGCTAAACGAGAATGCCAGTTAACACCCTTGTTATCGTGTAAGAGCAATTCTGTATTAACTTTGTGAAATCCCGATTCCTTCACAGATTCTACCGTTCTACACACGGCAATTTTATCAACAACTCTTCGTATATGAGAAAATAAACTGGAGAATACAAGATCTGAATGCCTACTGGGCATGTATGCATCTAACCCTGTATCTTGGTCTGAAGCAGGGTGCTCTCGCGCATCAAATGAGTCACGCTGTGACATGCCTCCATCGAAAATTATAGAAATGACTGGAAGTTTATCTTCATTGGGTTGAGGCCTACTCAGTACATCAGCTGCATTAGCACGTAATTCCAGTAACGTAGATCCAATGGGTACTAAAAACGTTGATACTGCTGAGGCACGGAAAAACTCCCTTCGGTGTAACTGAGATGTCGTTATGTTCATACTGCTAGTAACGTAATAAATTGGTTGATAAAAACTCGTCTGCATTATCCTCTGAGATACCTGCGGCGTGCTGAACTAGTCTATAGAGTTGGGGATTTGTTATTCGTTCGTCTGTAATTTCTCCTTTTGTACTTAACACGCCATATACAGTTCCTGGCTGAAAAAGACCACCAGCCCCAAATGCAAAATGAACATTATGATGGTCTCGACCACCACTTCCATTTATTTTTGGCGTTCTTCCAAATTCACTTGAGCAGACAACCAGGAAATTGTATCGCACAGCGTCATGTATTAATTCTGCAATGCCTATATCAATACGTGAGCTAAGCTCGGGTAATTGTTCTCTTAACGTCTTTCCGTTATGCATATCCCAACCATTTTTTTCACAATGATGAATGGTAACAAAGCCTGCACCATTTTGAACAAGCGCACTACTCAAGGCTGCAGCATGACCAAACTGATTTTCATTACTGGCAACATCAACGCCAAAGCGCTCAAGTTCTTTAGAGGAGATAGTAAAGGCATCAAAATATGAACCCGTACCACAGAGCACAGAAAATGCTCTATTTCTCATCTCTGTAAATGTCGCGACTGACATTCCCGGTAAATCAAGATTATCTACAAATTGCAGTAGTTCGTGCCGTTCTTGCAATGATGCATCTGTATCTACCTCAGGGGGCTTGAATCGTTTTTCTACTGTATTCCAATCTATACGCATTGCTAGTTCAGAGTGGTGATCCTTTATTGTTGCCGCATCGTTTTGGTATTGCCCTTCTGGATTAAGAAACGTATAGGGAATTATAGCGTTATTCATGGTAGACCCTACTGAAGTGCCTAAGGGATTTCCGTTTTGAACAAGTAAGTTTTTTGTTGATTTAAAGTGATCACTATTCAACGAATCGATAGCGCGAATGAATGAAATCCTGTCTGCTAGTGTAGCAATGCGCGGGAAATGTTCAGAAACAGTTAATCCTGAAATAGCTGTTTGTATTGGTTCAAACTCTCCCCTGTATTCATTAGGTGCTGTTTCTGGTAGTGGAGTTATGGTATCCCATGGGGAAGCTCCTCCCTCAAGATGAACATATACAACACCACGCACCTTAAATTTCTCTTGCTGCATTCTCTGAAATACTGATAATTTCTCATTACTTCCCGATGCATCTACTTCCGGTGGATGCAACACGCAAGATGAAGCTAGTGCTCCTAGCTTCAGAAAGGTTCTTCTGGGCATACTGTTCATAAACTAGTTCTACCCCCTTCATTTAAGAAGATCAACACTCCCAAGTTTACAGCTTAATATAGCTGTTTTTTAGTACTAACGTATCTTCTTCCAAAAGAGGGGACTCGCAGACTACAGCACCTTCAATCTTGCGGTCTTTTAGGACTTTGAGAAAATCTTTCCATTGAGCATCACTCTCTTTCAACGGTAAGTGTCTCCTTTCGCCTTTAACAGTATATTCAATGCCAGAGTAGTGCATGTGGACGTGCTGTAATGATTTCGTTCCGAGATAGCTCTCATACATATCAAACATTTCATGCCATTCTTTCTCTGAATTCCACGCACCATTGGTTCGCGCGTGCATATGTGCAGGGTCTACCGTTGGGTAGATACCAAATTCTTTACTCAATTTCAAAACCTCCTCAAGAGTCCCAAACTGCGTTGGCTTGCCCATGGTTTCAAATCCCAAGTTAATGGTTAATTGTTTTTTGTGTGCGCGTTTCATGATGTCTTCTGTAGCACGGTATACATTGTCATAGACCTCACCAGGGTCCATCTGCAAATAAAACGCTGGATGTACACAGACAGAGTGGGCTCCGGCAAGCTGCCCCATTTCCATCGCATCGAGAATACGGAGCTTCGATGCTTCAAGCTTCTCCTCTTCCTGTGCATTTAAGTTGATAAAATACGGCGCATGAATTGTCAGGTACATATTTAAGTTCTCAGCCGTATTGCGAATTTCCTCAAGGCGCTCAGGGTTCTTTGGAACACGTTGCACCCACTCAAGCTCCATAGCCGTAATCCCGAGCGAGTGTGCATGTTGAAGTCCTTTAACGGTGCCACCAGAACCGGGTGTGGAATGAGGAACGCCGGCAACAGCAAAATGCAACATGAAGGTATTGTACAACGTTTGTTGTTGTTTGTAGACACGTCCCATTGGGTGTGTCTACGACATACAAATAATTTTGATACAATACCTTCATGCCACTATCCCAAGACATCATCAACCGTACCCTTGCATCGCCTCAAGGTGAGCAAGGCTACCGTATCTGTGAACGCCTTCTTGATGCCGGCAACGAAGCCTGGTGGGTTGGCGGATGCGTGCGCGATATGATGCTAGGGGCAATCCCAGTTGATATTGATATTGCAACGAATGCACCACCAGAAGCTGTTGTAAAATTGTACAACAAATATGATGATTCTGCAGCAGCCCTTGGAGCAGTAGTCGTTGCTGAAAGTGGTTGCTCATTTGAAATAACAACATTTCGCAAAGAGCATGAGCTGAGTGATGGACGCTTTCCAGAATCGATAACCTACACAGATAGAGAAGGGGATGCTGCACGTAGGGATATCACTATCAATGCTCTCTACTGGAATCCTATCAGTTCAGAACTGTTTGACCCGTTTGACGGAGAAAAAGATCTCAACGAAAAGCTCATCCGCATTATTGGTAATCCAGTTGAACGATTAGAGTATGATGCCCTTCGTCTGTTACGAGTGATTCGCTTTCGAGCACAGGTGAATGGCCAATACCACCCAGAAACATTTGCAGCACTCCATGCTGCAGCAAAACATATCGCAATTTTATCTGGTGAAAGACGTTACAGAGAACTTGAAAAAATACTCCTTGGTCCTCACCCAAATATTGCATTCGAAGACTTATGGGAAACAGATATTATCGAATACCTCATCCCAGAGCTTCATGCATGTAAAGGTGTTGGGCAACCGTCCTCTGCCCATAAAGAAGGAGACGTGTGGAACCATACCATGCAGGTTATTGCATCGTTTACAGAAGATCACGGGGCAGACACCAGGTGGGCAGCATTACTACACGACATAGGAAAGCCTGTAACATTTAGTATCGATATAGAACGCATTCGTTTTAATGAACACGCTGCAGAAGGGGCGCGCATAGCTGCTACAGTGTTAGATCGACTTCAGTTTCCCGCAAAGCGTAGAGAGAAAATTTGTTGGCTCATCGAGCACCACATGATGATGGGAACGTTCAGCGACATAGATAGCCAACGGAAGCACCACTGGTACTACCACCCATGGTTTATAGAACTTCTTCAGGTATTTTGGCTAGACATCGCCGGTACGTCACCAAGTAATTTTGAGCTGTATGAATCCATTATTGATGACTACAATCATTTTCTCGACAGCAACCCCCAACCGAAAAAACCACTACTCACGGGAGATGAAGTCATGGAGATACTACGCATTCAACCCGGTGAGCAAGTCGGCGCAATACTTAAGCAGCTCGATGCCGTTTACAAAGACGGAGCAATTTCGACCAAAGCGGAAGCAATTGATTACCTACGGTCGATGTCTTCGTAGACTATACAAGTTACGTTTATTTAGAGTATTCTTAAAACACTATGGAACTTTCAACCTTCGCAATCACCATCGGCGTTCTCGAAATTCTTATCGGTCTTCCACTGGTACTGTATCCAAAGTCAACAATGAAATGGCTTGATAAGATGTTTAAAGAGGAACTTATGATGCGAACGCTTGGCGCATTAATGACAGTACTTGGCGCGCTGGTCGTTATACAGAACTACGAAGTTTCTGTCACTGTAGAAGGGGGAATTCGGCTCGTTGCGTGGCTTACCTTCTTTAAAGGGATAACCTGGGCATGGTGGCCAGAGACTGCTGTACGCATGAAGAAGAAGTGGGGAAAAAGTCAGCAGCGTATGACGTTTGGTGGAGTCATGGCAACCGCAATTGGCATGTTGTTGATGTACGGGGCTACATTGTTATAGTGTGCCAGTCTCTGAAACAAATCTCTGAAACAACGTTTCTATTATTTTTAACTCATGTTCTAGTTTCCCGATATGAAAATCTTCAGCTGCATTAGACAGTTTATCTAATTCTGCATCACCTATTATATTCTTTCGCGCTTCATGTGTTTTAATCTCTGCCATTATCTTTGCAACTGCATTGTGTTTGAGTCTACCTATTGTTGGACCAAGTACTGCCTCTAGATAAGGTCGCAGAGATTCAGCAAGAGCTTCTACCCTTTTTGCGATAGTATCATCAGTGGAAACTAGCGTGTTTCCCTGGGCACTTACTATCTGCATTGCTTGGGCTAAAGTTGCTAGTCTCTGCAAAGCCTGCCCTGGTAACCCTGGCTCCTCGTATTGCTTTACTAGAGCATGAAGAACTTCGATGCTCTCTCGTTCATTATGTTTTGTCATACATAGTATGATAAATGCATATACAATTGTGTCAACAAAGCAGGCAATGGTTATTACTGAGAATAGGGCCTAGGGGGGAATGGGTGTATATGAAGGAATTAGCCTAAGTACGAATTTATAGATAGTGATTCCTCAGTTTGAATATGACAATTTCCACTCTCATCACCGCATAATTGAGGGTGTACAACAGTTATAAAATGATCCTTCACTTGCCTAAGAGCGCCGTTCACGCAGCCACCTGTAACTCTTGTGTTCTCGTCTAGCCTTGTTGTTTCGCCCCCAAATGGAGAAATAGTGTTTACACCTAACTCTGTTAACTTTTCCCTTACTGGTTCCCACGAGGTGAAATCTCCCCACTTTAGCTCTTGCCCCAAGTCGGGGATAGGAATATCGGGAGCAGACGGAAGATCAATTCCAATTGCCCTAGTCCTGACATCTGCAATTGTTTTAAAAAATGCACCAAGAAAAACGATCACAGAAGATTCTTCTTGTATTGCACTACGTATATTTAACAGGTATTTATCTGCACCTTTTAACACAGGGTGATATTGCCCATTTTGGAATGTACCAAGACAGCCTCCACCTGTATGAATTAATAATGCAATTCTTCCAGTTGCTTCATTAATCACTGATTTAAGTTCATCAGCGAACTGGTCAATTTCTTCCCATTTAATGAGTTTTTCAGATAATGGTGCCTCATGGTTTAACAAGTTTGTCATTAGATAAATAATCTAGTTGTATTTATGCACTACGAAAAGTAAATAATTAGCTTAAATAAGCTATAAATTAGATGGTGATAAAGCAGGTAATGGTTACTACCTGTTCAGCATTACTGTAGAACTAGATAAAAGAATAGAGCCTAGGAGAGTAGGTGATGTTTGGAGGGGTGGGGAGAGGGTGTTTGTGCATGAAGTAGCATTTTGATATAGAATCAGTAGCCAATGTCACATCCTGAAAAACAAATAGGTGCATTAAGTTACATTGCTGATCTTGTCTATGGAGCAACGAAGTATCCATCCGGTTGGATAAAGCCATCAGTTGTTCGTGGTTTCTTTACGGATACTCGCAAAGGTGAACTTCAGCAAATTTTCTTTGATGCACTTATACAAGCAGAGTTTAAGCGTACTTATTGGCAACTTATGTTTCCCGGACAGACTGCTGGGCTTGTGAGGAAGCAGAAGGTGGAACCGTCAAAGCCAAATGAACACCATGTTCGTTTCTACAATGATGGGGTGATTGATTGCGAGCTTGAATTTGATAGATTTCACAGAAGTCATTGGACTGGCGAGAGACATAGTGGGATTGATTTCTTACATGAATTTTTGGATAAAAGCGTAAAAGGAATTACATCGGATACAAAGAGTGAGATCGGTGAGCTGTTTCAAAAAAAGAACTTTACGCAGCAATGTGTTAGAAACGGCTTTAGTAAGCCTTAATTCAGTGGTGGGCCAGGGTGGACTTGAACCGCCGACCGCCAGTTTATAAGTCTGGTGCTCTAACCACCTGAGCTACTGGCCCACAGATAAGAGTATAGAGAAATACCACCTGCCTGCCCACCGAAGACACGAACAAAGTGAGTGCGAAGGTGGGAGCAGCTACTGGCCCACTTCTTTATTTCTCCTGATCTACCTGAACAGTAAGATCTTCTTTTCGGCCAGCAACTTCAACAGACGCAACGAACTTACCAAGTGCTTTAATTTGCTCTGGAAGAGAAATGCTTGTTTCTTCGAGATCAATCTTTAACTGTTCTTTAAGGGCATCAACAATGATCTTCTCGGTAATAGCAGCGTAGAGCTTACCTGTCTTTGTTGCCTTGCGCATAAATGTTACTTTCTTGCCAGCAACTGCTGCTGCTGCGCTTTGCTTGCTCTCAATTTCACTCTGACGTTCAAGAGCACGTCTCTTAATAACATCAGCATAACGTTTACGAACGGTTGGCGTTGCAATAAGTGCCTGTCTACGAGGAAGTAGGCAGTTCAAGGCATAACCGTCTCCGACCATGAGTAGGTCGTTCTTCTTTCCGATGCCTGGGATATCTTGGAGCAAAAGTACTTCCATGACGTAAGTGAAGAAAAAATGCCGCAAAATGTTAGAGAATCATACGAGCTCCGTCAAGGGTAAAGTTTTGTTGACTAAAAACGCAACAAATTGGCAAATAACTCTATTTTACTCCAACGAGCCATGGAAAGAACGACCACCAGTGCTTTCCGGGTTTAAAGATTCTATTTTCTTTCAAATACCAGTTATGTAGTGTGGTAAAACGGTCAGAATGCAGAGAAAGTGAACCAATTTCTACCCCTTTAACATCCTCATTGTAAGCAAAGGCATACAAAGGAGAATAGAGGAATATAGCAGGAACATCTTTTTTAAGAACTTCCCGTAGCTCCCCTAGAGCATCCTGACGCTCTGTATCATCTGATGTTGAACGAATAACCTCAAGAAGTCCGTCAGCGGCAATAGAGGAATACTGCGAAAGATTATAGGCATCAATACGTAGATCAAACTTGCTATCGGTTACCTTCTGCATCCCAGAGCTATGCCAGTATGGATAGGCGTCTAGGTTATCAAGGAGTGACTGACCAAATAGGAGAACATCGTAGTCTCGAGCAAGTAGCTTTGTTTCAAACTCTTCGTTGTCTTCGGGAATAATAATGCCAACATGAACACCAAGAGCTGCCCACTGCGCTTGAATAGCACTTGCAATCTCTTTGTACTGTGGTGGGCTTGGGCTTGTTAGGAGTGTGAGACTTAATTTATCGTTACTATCGTTTACACGAATATCTTGTGGATCTGTAGATAGGCGCCTACGGAGCATACCTTTTTCTAAATACAAATCTGCAACAGTTATGTGTTGATCAGCAGACACCACCCCACTACGCGATGCTAAAAAGAGATCCACGAGATCCTGTTCATCAGAAGCTCTGCGATACTCTTTGCTATCTGTCGTCCGCCAAACGTAATAGGAATCGATAGGTGTGCCATCTGGTTTTAGGAGACGCACGAGATTCATACCAAGTTGCAATGAGCCTGTGCCACCATGTGTAGGAAGGGCTGCAATCCAAGAACCTGTTTGCGTAGGATGCTCTGTTATCGGTAGTCCATTGATCGTTGAACCAAGCGGAACATCAAGCAAAGAACCTGTAACTGTAAGAATGGCACCGGTATCAAGTAAAACAATTGGTGCAATATGAAGTGGTCCTACACTGTTTGCCTCATGCATTTCGAGTTCACGTTGCAATCGAACTTTTTCAGGTAAATTCCAGTTCGATGCATAAAAGGCGCCTTGAGCTGCTTCTGGGTCATATTGGTAGCGCCAATCTGAAAGATCGAGCTCAAGAAGAGGAGTATCGACGATAAGAGACTCATGAATCTTTTCAACAATCTTCTGCTTATCAGTGCCAAGCTGCAGCCCTAGCCGCAAATTTGCGTCCTGAAAAATGGCATGGCTCATATTAAAGAAAAGCGCAACGTACTGTGGAAGCGAATATTCAACCGTTGTAAATTGTCGAGGAACCATGTAATCGCTCTTTTGGTTCTTTGGAACAGTGCGCACGCCATCGAGGTTGCGAATATCTGCAAGAAGTGTTGAATAATCAGGGAAAATGCGGAAGATTACGCGTTTCATCCGAAACTCAGGCTCAATAGGACGCTGGAAACGCTCCAAGGTAATTTCTGTAGACAGTTCGGTTGGAACTAAGCTTTTAAAGGAATACGGGCCAGCGCCGATCGGGAAAAATCCAAAATCGAGCACTTGGTCAAATTTAGCAACTGGAATACCTTCAAACGAACTGGCTGGAATAAGCCCAAGCGTCAGATTGCTTGCAAAAAAACTATAAGGCTCGTCGAGGCGAAACTGCACAGTCCGGTCATCAATTTTTTGAATATCTACTCCGAGGAAATTTTGTTGTAGTACAGGGTTAGGAAAATCTGGCTGCTGAATAGATTGATACGTAAATAGCACGTCGTCTGCTGTGACAGGATGGGGATGTTCTGGAGTATCATCATGCCAGACAAGACCTTCTTTTAGTTTAACCGTGTACGTCTTGCCCTCATTACTTATAATGAGCGTTGCAAGGTCATCGCGTATTTTCTTTGCATCGGGGTCGTACTTAAGAAGTCCAGCAAAAACGAGTGAGACAATGTCTCTGTTCACGTCATTTTGCACGGTAAACCAGGGAATAAGTGGGCGCATATCACCAACAGAACCTTCAATGTATGTCCCTCCAACGTCGGGAACCATGACAGTGTTCTGCCCATAAAACTTACCCAGCAAAATAAGTAACGCTAGCGAAAACGTCAGCGTAAGAAGCGCAAGAAGCGACTTTTGTGAAATGCGAACAGTAGGCATACGTTTAGCGTAGTATAACGTATGTTCTTAGTAGATGTACCAACGAACAATAGACAGAGCAAAAAAAGCAATGCTGAGTACTATACTTGCTTGAAATATCAGTTTTTCCGCTCCACGTCGCTGAACAACGGTAGATGCACCGGACCCACCAAACGTTGCAGAAAGTCCTGATGAACGTGTTTGAACGACAATAGTGATAATTAGCAGAGTAGCGATGATGGCGTGGAGTGTTTCTAACATAGAGATAGTATAGTACAAGATGATATGGTGGGCGCAGAGGGAGTCGAACCCCCGACCTACTGGGTGTAAACCAGACGCTCTAGACCAACTGAGCTATGCGCCCAGAGCAGAGGGATTATAGGGATTTACGAGACATTCTCAAGAAAAATTCACACTTGACACAAACTTAGAAAATCACTATAGTACCTGCCTTTGCCATCCTTTCACCTCTCTTTTATGGCTAAAGCAACGTCAATGCGCACACGAGCTCTTGCAGGAGTAACTACCGCTGGAATGCTCGTCGTAACTCTCCACAGCATCGCTGTTGACCTCCCAGCAAACAATGCTTACGCCGTATTCACAGAGTGTGCAGATGGTATTGATAACGACCACGATAGTCTCATCGACTATCCACAGGACCCACAGTGTCTCTCTCTCCATGACGACAGCGAAGGCCCAACAGGTCGTGGATTGTTCCTTTCTGTAACAGACGGAAAGGCAGAGGTAGCCCCAGGTGGAAGCCTTACCTACATCATTGGTCTTCGTACAGAGCGTGAGGAGCCAATGAGTGTAGATGTCTTCTTTCAAATGCCACACCAAACAAACCTCATCGGAACATCCGATGGTGGACTACGCAGACAAGAGCAAATCTCTTGGAACAATGTAACTGTGTTCCCAGGTCGTCTTCGTCAGCTTACCGTAACGGTAGAAGTAGACCCAGATGCGGTAGAAGGACTTCTCCTTGTTACCGAAGTAGTATCCGAAGGAGAAAAGGCAACAGATACTACACGCGTAGAACTTGATGACGATGTAGAAATCGCATCACGACCAAGCCTAAACATTTCTGTAACCGATGGAAAGAAGTTTGCAGAGCCTGGTGAAGTACTTAATTACGTTGTCTCTGTTCGAAACCCAACAAACGAACATAGAGAGTACGATCTCCGTCTCCAAATTCCAACCGATACAGAACTTATATACGTTGGTGGTGAAAACCAAAGCAGTAACCGCCAAGCAATTACCTGGATGGACCAGCAAGTAGGACCACATGGAGCTCGCGAATATACTGTTACCCTTCGTATCGATAATGAGGTAGATGAATTTGTAAACATTCGCACCCGCGCTTCTATTGCAGCGATTAGTGCAACTGATACAACAACAGTGCACACAGGTGTTCTCCCCGATTCTATTCTCGTTACAACGACAGACGGACTTGATGAAATTGTTCCCGGTGCACTAGTAACGTACGACATTGCCTTACAAAACCTAACAAACGTACTGGCAACAGAAGTAGACGTAAACAATGCACTTCCTACCTACCTTGAGTTCGTTGATGCATCCGAAGGGGGATACTGGAACGGAAAAAATGTCCGCTGGCAAGGCCTTACCGTTGCACCTGATGGTACACGTACGCTGCGCGTTACAGGACGTGTACGTAGTGATGCGCCTATCGGCGAAAAACTTCGAAACACTGTAGCAGTAAATGGTTTCCAGTCAGTTGATACGACAGTTATTGGAGAACGTGTCTCTGGTGCTGGACTTGCACGTAGCCAGGGTGTTCTTGTATCAAAACATGCAGATCGCAGCGAAGTTCGCCCAGGAGAAACTGTTGTATACACAGTATCTGTTCAAAACACTACGAACCAACCTATTTACAACATGAAGGTGGAAGACCGCATGGATAGCCCATACATCCGTGTCCTCAATGCCTCAGAAGGGCAAACAAGCGGAAATGGTATTGTTTGGTCAGTTCCGGCTCTCGAGCCAGGCCAGCACTGGAGCGTAAATTACACTGCACAAATCGACATGCGTGCACCGCACGGCGTAACCATTCCAAACATTGTCACAGTCAGTGGTGCTGGCATGGAAACAGTATCACTCTCTGAGCGTATCCACACCATGCAAATCGGTGTTATCTCCAACCTGCCACCAACTGGCGCTGCCTTCGATGCCATCTTCCTTGGTATGACCGGCCTTGCAGGCGCTGCTCAGACACTTGCACAGAAGAGAAAGCTCATTCGAAAGTAAGTAATTCCTAAAAAGAGACCTCTCAGCGCATGCGCCAAGAGGTCTTTTGTTACACTTCAGTCCGTACTACTAACGTGCTCATCCGCCTCCTCAATGGTCAACCTAGCCAGAACTTGTTTGATCTCCTGAATCTTATCAAGGAGATAGACTCCGAGGAAACCACACATGAGAAGAAATACTCCAGACCCGCTATACAACATGATAAACAACCGTGATGCGCCGTCATCCCTAACTATTAGTGTGATATTCAGTGATGCAAGTATCACAACACCAATGCCGAGGATCACTACACAGGCTCTTCGATCATCCGAATACCAATAGTTGTACAGTGCTGTAGGTACGATGAGAGCAATCAGGCAAAAAAACGATGCGTAACTCACTAGTACCCTTTCAGACATCCATGATCCAAGAACATACACAGGATCTTGCAAACCATCGTCTAGTAGGACGGTCTCTTGCAATGAAACTTCTTCCTCCTCTAGCGGAGGAAATCCCATTGAAATAGAAAAAGCAGACAAGCTACAAACTAAAAGCATTACAAACGTCTTCATTGTTCTTTCTCCTCAAAACAAAGCGTAAATGTAAAGGACCAAAGTAAGAGATATTTAATCTGCTATTGCCAATATGTCAAGTAAAGGCCTCCTAGTATTTCAGGAGGCCTATTTGTACTTCAGTCCAAACTGAACGTTTACACTTCATGTTCTTCAAATTCTTGCTTCCACTTTTCGATTCGCAATACAATACAAGAAGTTGCTTTGAACTCTGCCATCATTAGTAATAAAACAGCGCCATATGCAATGCCAACTACCACAACAGCCGAATAGAGCAACACAAGAGGGGGGTTTTCTAAAAGTGAAAATATTGATACTACAGCTAATGCAAATGCATCTGCCTTCAATAAGATGTATCCGCTTTCAAATTTTGAAGAAAGCCAGGATGCCCTGAGAACAAACGGTACAGCTGCGATTAAAGCAATGTAGATGATGGAAAGCGAAATAAACCTCGCTCTTGTCATCCACGTCCCAAATATGTTCAACGCACTTGGTAAATCATCCGTAAAGTACGAAAGCGCATCTTCAGTAAGCCATACTGTTTTATCATCAAGGACAAAAGAGCCAATCTTTGCATTTTTAAGCTCAATAGCTTCCTCAACAAAGAGGCGTAGCTCCTCGCCGTGAATATCTACAGCTACTACCCCTTGAAATCTCTTAGCTGGAGAAATATTTTCCTCTTCTAAGGAATTTTGTAGCTCATAGACCATACTTGCGGGGAACTTGCGAGTTTTACCATCTCGACAATAGATGGATACTGATTGCTCACCTAGCACCTCTTGTTCATTAAGCATCTCACGGAGATACGCAATCTGAGCTGGGCTATACCTATACCTGTCCTGCCCATTCGATACACTTGAAGCTATACTTAAGAACACAACCGAAATTATTATACTCATCTTCATTGTTCTTTCTCCTCAAAACAAAGCGTAAATGTAAAGGACCAAAGTTAATTGCATTAAGCTTGGTCCTTAGGGCTATGTCAATGATTTACTGAAGCGAATTGAGGATTTCACCCATTAAATCAACAATCAGTGAGAAGCTGAGATCAAACGGAATATCGAGAAGACGTGCGAGGAACGCAACAATGAAGAAAGCGAGGAACGACACGAAGAGTCCAATAATCGAAAAACGAATGGTGTGTACTGCCTTCTTAATCTTCTCTTCGTTACCCGCAGAGAGAATAAAGGTAATACCGCCGATAATGATGTAGATCAAGCTAAGGAGAGAAGCGGCAATAAGGGCAAGTGCTACAAACGTAGCGATTATCTCTAAGACACTAGCATTTTCAAGGAGATCTCTAAGCATGAGGGGCAGGGGGAAGATTAATGTTCTGGCTCAAGTACCTTCAGGTTAACACGCTCATTGGCATTTCCGCCAATGATACGTAGTAGCGTTCGAAGCGCTTTAATGGTCTGCCCACTTTTTCCAATAAGTTTACCCATGTCACTATCCGATACTTTAACAGTAAGCAGTACTCCCATATCGTCTCGAATTTGTTCGATAGAAAGCTGCTCAAGGTCATCGCAAATAGCCTCAAGTACATACTGTAGGAAATCGTAGCCAGGAAGGTTTTGGTCAGCCATGGTGGAGACAGTGTAGAGCTATGAGGTCGCCTCTTCAACAGGCTTTTCTTCCTCAGCTGGAGCTTCCTCTTTTGGCTCCTCTGCAACTTCTGTTACCTCTGCTTGAGGTTGTGGTTCTTCAGCGGCAGCAGGTGGAGGTGCTGGTGGCGCCTCTTCCTCTGGTGGAGCATTCTTCTTTCTCTTCTTTGTGTAGCGCTCCATGTACTTTTCTAGGTTCTTCACACCTGCCTTCGAAAGAAGGCGGGCAACGGTGTCACTTGGAACAGCGCCATTGCTAAGGTAGTGCTCAACACGATCTTTCTTAAATTCAAATACAGAAGGATCCCTCGTTGGAAGATAGTGCCCTAAAATCTCTTTTGGGTTCTTTTTTGCGCTACTACGCTTATCTGCAGCAACCAAACGAAATGTCGGGTTGTTCTTGTTACCGGTTCTTTGGAGGCGAATACAAAGCATAAATGCCGAGAGAGTGTAGGCACTAAGAAGCCCTATGGCAACCAAATTTACAGAATTTAGACTGTTTTTTTAAGCGCATCCGTCAATATAGACGAAATCTCGCTAGCAGCATGCTCCCAAGAATACTGTGCATCGGGCAGATCTGCCTTGTTGGGTGGGCAAGAAAGTGCTTCTGAAATATTGGAAACTGTAGGAGAAACAAGTACAGCATGCTCTCCTGCAACTTCGGGGATTGCCGTCGTATTTGCCGCAATAATTGGTGTTCCACATGCACGTGCTTCGAGAATAGGCAAACAAAACCCCTCGTAGAGGGAAGCAGTAACAAAGCAGGTAGCGCCGTTGTATAATGCAGGAAGGTCGTAATGGGGAACATCGCATAGGAGATGTACAGAATCATGCAAAGAAAGACTGGATAGCCCCTTGCCTCCAGAAACAAGTACAAGGGGAATATCTGTGCTTGATGCCTTATGCGCATCAATAAGCATTTGAAGATTCTTCTGCTCGTTACTACCACCGACGTAAAGAAAGTACGAGCCAAGAAGACCATACGACGAGCACACTGCCTGTACGGTAGATGTTGAGAGTCTCGTAAACTCTGGTCCATATCCTTCTGTAACATGATGCGACCATACGCCATAGTGTTTTTGTACGTCTTGCTGCGTAAATTGACTCACCGTAATAACCTCTCGTGCACGAGTAACAGCTCGCCGCATAACAATACGATAGGCGAGTTGCTTAATACGCCCAGCAGAATTCGGGTAATGATGAAGTGTAAGATCATGAACAGTGCAGACAAATGGCACACCCGGAAACAAAGGAACATTAAAGTGTGGACTGTAGAGAAGATCTATGGAGAGTTCTTTCAGTCTACGAGGCAGAAGGAGTTGCTCTGAAAAAGAGTAGTGGGGCGCATCAAGAACAACGCGAACGGATGTTGGAGTACATCGCAACCACTCCTCATCAAGAGAGCGAACAATAAGAAGGCAATCATGATCTTTCAAATACTCAAGGAGAGGTGGGACAATACTACGGGTATACGTCCCAAGCCCTGCAAGAGCAGAAGCGAACCGACAATCAATGCCAATACGTGCCATCACCTGTATAATAACAGTGTGACCATTCAAGAAGCACTACGTTCTTCGGGTTTAGATTCACTTGATGCAGAGGTTATTCTTGCTCACATCCTTGGCGTATCACGCGAACAACTCATTATCTGCTCACAAAACCGCATCGATGATGATATGTTGCAAACATGTACAACACACATGCAGCGGAGAAAACGCGGGGAGCCAGTTGCCTACATTATTGGTCAGAAAGAATTTTACGGTCGTGATTTTCTTGTAACTCCAGATGTTCTTATTCCAAGGCCAGCAACAGAGGGGCTTATAGATCTAACTCTCCATGTCCTTAAAACAGGTGAAGATGACGTACGAAAAACAGATACAGACATCGTCGCAGTAGCAAAGCTTTTTAGCAAAGTGGAACATGTCCGTACAGTGATAGATATCGGAACTGGTAGTGGTTGTATAGCAATAACAATTGCACTGGAACGGCCAGACCTCCGAGTGATTGCAACAGATATCTCTGAGGCAGCTCTGAAGATTGCTACGCAAAATGCGAAGCAACTAAATGCAGATATCGATTTTCGTTTAGGAAATCTCCTAGAACCGATTCAGAATGTATCTGAACCATTCCTCATCGTCAGCAATCCACCATACATTCCTAGCAGTGAAACCCTTCCACAAGATGTCTATGAATACGAGCCACATAGTGCACTGTTTAGCGGAGATGATGGAGTGAATCATCTACAGCAAATCGTAAAATATGCATCTAAACATCCATTTTGTTGCGGTATTTGCATTGAGTGCAAAACAGATCAATGCCTTGCACTTGCATAAGAAAGGTATAATATACCTAACATGGAAAATCCCAGAATGTTAAACGCAGCAACTATTCTGAGAAGACTCAGTAAAATGAGTCCTGTTGAAGAAGTTGCAGGAACTATGGTTCGCAATAACCATGAAGATGTTCAGCGACTGATTGAATTAGGGTCACGATATCTTCAGCGATTTCCTCAAAACAAAAAAATGAAAGTTATTGTTGATGCGTTGAGTAGTTCTCTTGGCATGCATGAGCGTGAAACACAATCACATAAATTCTCTCTTCGAATTCAACAAGCAGATGCCATACTATGTGGCGATTACAAGTTAGCGAAAAAATTACAGGATGACATTGCTGTAGGTAGCAAATCATCTACAATGGAAATGTGAAATCTTTCACTAAGCAATTCGGCCCCGTTACATCGGTTATCGGTGCGCAGTGGGGAGATGAAGGGAAGGGGAAAGTGGTCGACCTTCTCGCAAAAGAGTACGACATTATCGCTAGAGCTTGCGGCGGTGCAAATGCTGGCCATACGATTGTTGTTGGTGACCACAAGCACGTTTTTCATTTGCTCCCATCGGGATGTCTGCATGAGGGGAAGCAAATTGTCCTTGGCTCAGGACTAGTCATCCACCTCCCAACTCTACTTGAGGAAATTGACCTGCTACAAGAACACGGTATCGATATTATCGACCGGCTACATATCTCCGAAGAAGCACACATTGTTTTTGATTATCACAAGGACATCGATGCAGCACTTGAAATAATGCGTAGTAAAGAAAAGGGGCAGGAAATTGGCACTACAAAGCGAGGCATTGGCCCTGCATACATGGACAAGGCGCAACGAGTTGGCATTCGTATGGGGTCTTTAGACAGCGATATGCGTGCAGAGCTTGAACAGCGTGCAGCATTCATAAAACATGCATACAACGTAACTGTTCATGTCGATAATGAACTAAAGCAGATGCAACTGAGTAACAACCGCATTGGGAAGTGCATAAAAAACACAGCAGCATTCCTTCACAGTTCAATGGAGAATGATCAAACAATTATCATAGAAGGAGCACAGGCTGTTCTTCTTGATATTGACCACGGTACCTATCCATATGTCACAAGCAGCTCGACAACCCTTGCAGGCGCTCTGCAAGGACTCGGTATTCCGCCACGTGCAGTATCTTCGTGCATTGGGGTAGCAAAAGCGTACTGTACGCGTGTTGGTTCGGGCCTTTTTCCAACAGAAGCAAGTGAAGCAGATGCCACAAGACTCCGTGATAGAGGAGGGGAGTACGGCAGCACTACGGGTCGACCGCGTAGAACAGGATGGCTCAGCCTAGATGACCTTTCCTATGTGGCAAGAATCAATGGCTTCACCCATTGGAATATTACAAAACTCGATGTGTTAGATGAAGAACACTCTATCCCATTCGAGCTGCAAGGCGAAATGCAGTCAATGGAAGGTTGGACACAAAAAACAGCAGAGCTACGAGAGTGGAAACAACTGCCCAAACATGCACAGAAATATATCGAACGTATCGAAAAAGAGACGAACGTTCCAGTAGCATTTATCGGAACCGGTCAAAAACGCGAAGATATGATTCTTCGCTAATACTTGCAAAGAAGTAGATTTTTTTGCTATACCACTTCTATGGAACTAGATGATACAAGGACAGCTATTGTTTTTCGGCCATCAATCATTGCACCAAATACAAAACGACTTATTCAAGCTACAGAGCAAAACCACAGTCTTACGGACGCGGAACGAGAGCACCTTACAAATAAGGTAACGTCATGGGATATTATGAACGCTGAAAGACAGCTTCGTACTGTTACAGAAATTCTAGAAGATACTGCAGATGAGATAGGAATATACATTGAAATAGTACAGCCTCAGTTAACACAAAAAGTAGACTCCTATAATATTCCGGTGCTAGATGGTGAAATGCAATCGGCAAGTGTGGTAGCTATTAGCGATCCATCACTCCGCCAAGTTAAAAAAGTACGACGTCTTGCAAGTGACCCATCGAACTGTGCAGGGTATATTTTCCTCCTTTCAGAGCAGCAGCGAGAAGCAGACATTATGGAAGATGCAGGGCTTGTCGGAGCAACAAGTTCCTCAAAAGAGTATGCAAACAGAGCAAGATGCATTCATATTACGCATATTGAGCATCACGATCACATACGAACTGCTGTAGCAAAGTGTTTACAGAGACTGTAAATGTTCACCCCAATGCAATTTTTTTCGAAGTGTATGAAAGAAAGTATCTTCGCTTCGTCGTAGAAACTTCACGGTCTGCGGACACCCAAAACAGTGAATTTCATCTTTATCTTGTAGTGGTACATATTTTTGTCCATCCATCGTTAGGACAACTTCTGTATCGCGAAACTTATTATGCGGCGCGCTAACAGTAATAGTGACATCGTACGTACTTGGAATAACAATTGGCTTCTGTCCAAAGCTGTGCGGGTTGATAGGTGTCAAAATCGTTGCATTGAGTGTTGGATGAACAATAGGCCCACCAGCAGCAAGACTGTATGCAGTGGAACCTGTTGGCGTAGAAACAATGAGCCCGTCAGCATTAAATGTCGTAAGAGGTTCACCATTGACTGTTGTTTGCAAATCGACAAGGCGTGCAATTGTCCCTTGGGCAATAACAGCTTCATTGAGAGCAAACCCCGAAACAAACTCTGTACCGTCGCGAATACCGCGAACGTGAAGAATGCTGCGATGCTCAATGGTTCCTCCACCAGAGAGCACTTGGGGGACAATCTGCTCAGCTTCATCAAGTTCTGCTTCTGCCAAGAAGCCCACTGTACCTTTATTAATACTAAAAATAGGAATTTCAAAGTTTTGGAGCTCACGAACTGCACGAAGAATAGTGCCATCACCACCGATAACAAGTAGGAGGTCAACATCCGAACTGTAGTCATACACCTCATATTGCTTTGCTTCAGGTACGTCACTCATTCGCTGTTCATCAATACGAACGTCAGCCCCGAGAGTATCAAGGATGCCAAGAACTGTAGAGACTGCCTCATGCCGGTAGCTCAAACCCGATTTGACTGTTACTCCTATGCGCTTATAGATAAGCATAGGTGCATTATACGCACATTTGCGCTACTTCAAGGAAGATATCCACAGTTTGTTTCCAGGTAAATTGAGCAGCTTGTGAAGGCCCCTGCCTAGAAAGAGCTGTACGTAGATCTTCATCTTCAAGCAAAGACATAAGCCCAGAAGCGATAGAGCGCTCTTGAGTTGGGTCGACAATAACAGCAGCGTTGCCTGCAACTTCTGCCAGACTCCCCTTATCACTCGTTAACACAGGGATACCGCGCTGCATTGCATCAAGAACCTGCATACCAAACCCCTCATACAGAGAAGGATAGGCAAAGACAGTCGCACTCGAAAGAAGCTGCTGATACTCTTCATCCGATACATAGTTCTTCCACTCGACACCCTTTGTATTTTCTGCGTAGCACACAATACTATCATCATGCCAACCGCGGCCACCGACTAAGACTAAACGGTATTGCTTTCGCAGAGCATCCGGTAACGAAGCATACGCAGCAATAAGTTGTTGCTGGTTTTTGCGAGGGCACAATGTCCCAATGCAGAGAATAGTTTTTCCATCAGGAAGAGAAAGTGGTACATGTTCAACCATTGGGCCTGCAAAAATACTGGTAACCATATGCTCGTCGAGTCGAGGATAACGCTGAAGAAGATCGGAGCGAGTTGCAGAGCTTACGGTGCATATATGTGCGGCATGTTTCACCGTGCGGGGAAGCAAAAGTCGCTCAAGCATAGTTGCCTTTAGGTCATGTGGGTCACTCCTAAACGCAATCATATCATGGACAATGGGAATATAAGGATGCGATGCCCCCAGTAGAAAAGGGACAACAAAACTTGTTGGACTGATATAAAGTCCACCATTGTGTTTTACAAACGATGCAGCCGCTTTGTGAAACGCAAACCCCGATGGAAGTACTGTCGCATTTTGTGTGGGAGTGTCCGTGAGTACAGTACAATCGACATCACGAGTCAGGAGTTCATGCAAAAACCCATACGTCCACTGGCCTTTCCCTGCTTTTTGAGCAGCAAAAGCTTCTCTGGCATCTATAACTAGCCTCATGAACCTAGTGTAGTTGTCCTTGTGAAGAAATGCTATGCTTTCAGCATGGCTTCTCAATTTATCCGACATGTCCTCAGGCTGGATCTTGAGGAAAAGATACTAAATATCGGCTCGCTGTCAGCGCTTGTATGCGTTGCATTTCCCTGGGTGAGTGGAGAGTGGCTAGGTGGAAAACACGTTACATATACCGGGCTAGGCTTTTTTACCTCATTTATTGGCATAGCTATTGTACTGCTCCATCTGTACGTACTCCTCGTGACGCTTATCCCATTAACAGGAGGGCCAGCTATTGTGCAAGAGAAGAACAAAGACGGACTTCGGTTATTTACAACACTACTTGCATCCGCACTTACGGTGGCAGCTTGGTCTGTTCTCACCAAAGTGTCGTTTGAATTTCGGTTAGAAATTAGCTTCGGACTCTACGGTACACTTATTGGAAGCCTTGTAAGCAGCCTGTATTCCTTTCTTCTTTTTCAAGAGAAGAGAAAGCATACTTCTCCAGACATACATACATACACCGCATCTGTTCCGCCACCGGCAATTGAGCCTGAAGATCATAGATTCTAATGTAAAATGTGCTAGCATGGACTCATGACTGCAATACACTACAAACCTGACGATTTTGTCTATGTGGATCCAGATGCCAAAAAAGCAATCGGTCTTGTAGAATGGGACAAAGATGGCAACCCAGTAGCGAAGGAATGGCCATACCCAGAAATTCAAAAGCAAGAACAAGCTGATGACAAGAAACACCGAAGACCACGAAAAAAGAAAGTACGCTACTACCCGTGGGGTAGTTATCACACGATGTGTAAGTTGTACAAACTCGAAGGCAAAGTAAAAGATAAAGAGGTCGATAGCTATATTACACTCGACACAGCAATCGGAAACCTCCAAGAAAACCCATTTTGGGATTAAGCATGAAGCAAGTTATTCACACGTTCAACCTCATTCTTCGAACCAATAATAAGTGGTGTCCTCTGGTCAACACTGGTAATAGGAACATCTAAAATATTTTCTGAACCACTCGATGCTATTCCTCCAGCCTCCTCCATGAGGAAGGCAAACGGTCCGCACTCAAACACGTGACGAAGCTTACCATTTGGGTACTTACTCTCTGTGCCGCCACCAACATTGCTGAAAATACCCTGACCTTTAGCAAAGATATGATGAATATCTGCGACCATACAACCGGAGTACCGCAGTGTTTTCTCCTCATCGAGCCATGAGTGCATCGCAGATTTATAACCACTGTTCGTCGTAATGGCCCTAAGGTTTCCTGGGCTGTAGACCTTAGCATCATCACCAACACCAAGATGATCTCGTAGCAATGTATACTCACCAACATCATTTAAAATAAAGGAATGTACACCTTTGCCATTACCAAGTGTGTACGTTAACACTGTGCGTGGACCGTACAGTACATATAAAGCAGCAACCTGCTCGCGTGGTGTTCTCCCAATAATATCGCCACCTTTGTAAATACCGAAGATAGAGCCAATAGAAAAGTTAGCATCGACAAGTGATGAGCCGTCAAGAGGATCAAAAACAACGGTATAATCTCCCTTTTTATCAAGCTCTACAATGTCTGGCTGCTCCTCTGAAACATAACAACACACTGTACCACTCTCGCTGAGATATTCTCGAACGAGATCATCAGCCAATACATCGAGTGTGAGTTGCTCTTCCCCAAAAGAGTTTTTTGAACCACTTAGCCCTGCTTCGGTTGTTTGAATTGCGTAGCTGATGTACTTACATGCCCTTGAGATATCAACAATAAGGTGACGCAGATCATGATCTGCCTGACTATGATGGTTTAGGTGCCAGTTGAGTGATACGGGGTTACTCATGATGGCATAAAGGAAATCACTTTATGAAGCAGTTCTGTTACACGCATTGCATACCCCCATTCATTGTCATACCACGAAAGCATTTGTACGGTATGCTTGTCGACCACCTTGGTAAAGCCTGCATCAACAATAGAGGAATGTGGATCTGTCTGGAAATCGATAGAAACGCATTGGTCATCGCATACCGCAAGCGCGTTACCAAGACCATTACTTGCAGCTTCTTTAAGCTTTGTGTTAATTGCATCTGCAGTTGCTTCTTTCTCAAGAACAAAAGCCATGTATGCACAACTCACCGTTGGAACAGGCACACGGAATGCCATACCATCAATTTTTCCTTCGAGCTCAGGAAAGATTTTTGCAACAGCTTTTACAGCACCCGTTTTTGTCGGGATAATATTGAGCGTAGCTGCACGAGCTTTACGAAGATCCTTTGAGCTTTCGCCTTTGTTATCAAGAAGATTTTGTGAAGCAGTAAATGCATGAACCGAACTAACGAGGAGATTTTTAACACCAAAGTTTTCGTGAACAACTTTAATAACTGGCGCAATACAGTTTGTTGTACAGGACGCATTCGAGATAATGTGCATATCGCCAGTCAGTTGTTCATCATTGACGCCAAGGACAAATGTCGGCGTATCGTCTTTCATTGGAGCTGTAACAATAACACGCGAAGCACCAGCTTCAAGATGCCCTTTAGCAAGTTCTGTCGATGCAAAATGTCCTGTTGACTCAATGACAACATCAATAGCCAACTCTTTCCAGGGGCATGCTGCCGGGTCACGTTCTTTGACAATGCGAACTTCTTTTCCATTTACTACAATCGTATGGTCATCTTTTACATCAACTGTTCCAGGGAATCTTCCATGAAGGGAATCGAATTTCAAAAGGTATGCTCGCATCTCAGCATCTGAAGAAGCGTTAACAGCGACAACCTCGACGCTATCACTGAAATGTTCTAAAAGCTGACGATGCACATTGCGTCCAATGCGACCGTATCCGTTTATTGCGATGCGTTTCATGGTACGCAGATAATAAAGCAAGACAGTAAACTTGCAACCAGATTCTATCCAAAGACAGAAAGGATTACCCCAGCAAATGCCATGAATGTTCCGATAATCCAAAGTCGCATAGTTACCTTACTTTCCCCCCACTCAAGTGCTTCGAAATGATGATGGATTGGGGCTGCTCGGAATACTTTTTTGCCACCACGAAACTTTTTACTGGTCAGTTGAATAATGACAGAAAGCATTTCAATAACAAAAACGAAACCAACAAGGGGGAGAATAAGCATGGTATCCGTCAACATTGCGATGGCACCGAGTGCTCCTCCAAGAGCAAGAGAACCTGTATCGCCCATGAAAAATAAAGCTGGAGGAACGTTGTGCCAAAGAAACGCAGCAATAGAGCCGACACACACAAAACAAAATGCTGCAAGAACATCAAGGCCCTTGATATAGGCAATAACACCAAAAGCCCCAAATGCAATAGTGAGAAGACCCCCGGCTAGACCATCAAGACCATCTGTGATATTTACAGCGTTTGCTGTGCCAACGATAATGAACATGAAAAGCGGAACATACCATATACCAACAGTCATTGCTCCATAGAAGGGGACATCAATTTGGTCATATCCCAATTTAAAATAAAACCATGCAGCGGCAGCACCACTGATAAGAAGGAGTGTAACAAGTTTTGGCAGCCAATCGAGGCCCTTCTTTTTTCCAGCGCCAATCATATTTAAGTAGTCATCAAAGGCACCAAGAAGACCAAGAGACACCATAACAAACAGAGGTACATACACTTGTCCACGTTGCAGAAGTGAGTGTTCAACTACGGCACTGAGTGATAGCAAACGAGAAAACAGTACAGATGCAAGAATAGAACCCCAAATAAGTAAGCCACCCATTGTCGGTGTCCCAAACTTATGCTGATGATACGTACGAAATACTGTTGCCTCTCTCCCATCAACTGCTTCGACTCTCAGCTGCTTTCCCACTTTGTTGCGTCGAAGAAACGAGACAAACCATGGCGTGAGCGCAAGGCCAAAGATAAATGCAAAGACTGCATAGCCCATCATTTGTATAACGGTGATATCTGGTCGGACAGGAACGGAAACTATTTGCATAGGAAGTGCATCATACCCTACATAACTGGCTGCTGACTATGAGTTTTATCAACATCATAAAACCGAAGATGATCCTTCTTAAACATTAGCTCTACTCGACCAATTGGTCCATTGCGGTGCTTGCGAATGTACACATCGGTAAGGCCAGGGCGATCGGAATCTTCCTCGTAGTAGTCCTCGCGATACATCATCATAACAACGTCTGCATCTTGCTCAATAGATCCTGATTCGCGAAGGTCAGATAATTGTGGAATATTCCCGGGTCGGTTTTCAACAGCACGGCTCAGCTGAGATAGTGCAAGAATTGGTACATGGAGTTCACGCCCTAGCTGCTTTAAGCTCCGAGAAATTTCAGATATCTCTTGTACACGATTTCCCGCGTACATATGATTTCCAGTGCTCATCAACTGTAAGTAATCAATAATGAGTAAGTCGAGTCCGTGTTCCATTTGGAGTCGTCTCGCTTTTGCTCGAAGTTCTGGAATGGCAGAAGCCACCGAGTCATCGATGAAGATGTTTGCCTTATTAAGCTCATCCATAATTGGTCCCATATTCTGAAAATCACTATCATCTAGTTTTCCTTTCTGAAGCTTCCAGCTATCCACCCCAAGCATCGATGCAAATAGACGATCGACAAGCTGCTCTTTACTCATTTCTAGAGAAAAAATACCAACATTCTTTCCATGTTTAATGGCAGCATTCTGTGCAACATTCAACGCAAGAGCGGTTTTCCCCATGGATGGACGCGCAGCAAGAATAATAAGATCGCTTGGTTGGAAACCAGAAAGTTTTGCATCGAGACCAGAAAAACCAGTAGGAACACCTTTGGTTACTTCATCAGGCGACTCATGAATTTCTGCAAAACGTTCATAGCGCTCTTCGAGAATTTGACGGATATGCACAAACTTGTCTTTGAGAAACGTGTTGCTAATGTCAAACACAGTTTTCTCTACCTCATCCAAAATTTCAGGAACAGGCCGGTCTTCTGTGTAACCTAAACCTGCAATTTTTTGTCCAGCAGCAATAATGCGACGATGAACGGCCTTTGTCTTGACGATCTGACCATATTGATAGACATGTGATGACGTAGGAACCTCCGAGGTCAGCTGTGCAAGAAATGCAGAACCACCAATGTCCTGCAACTTTTTATTGTCTGCAAGCTTGGCAGTTACCGTGACGAAGTCTACCGCTTCGTGGTTACTATACAGCCCCATAATTGCGATATAGATATCGCGATAAATAGGGTCGTAAAAATCTTCACCCTTTAGGAAATCCGACACCTTAATAATGGCATCAGGGTCCAGTAGCAGTGCGCCAATAACCGTACGCTCCGCTTCCGTGCTATGCGGTTGAACAGTAAGCGTCGATGGATCGGTAGACTTCGTAGGCATGGTAACAGTGCAGGGATTTATATGCTGACTTACTCATTGTGACAACAAAAGGATCTTGCGTAGATCCCTGCATCTTGTGAAACGCGTGGATTACGCAAGAGTCCTGTGAATACAATGTGGATAAGGTGTGGAGTATTACACCTCAGCAGCCTTACGAATTGCTTTTTCCAAATCTTTAGCAAGCTTAGGATTATCCTGTAGGTACATTCTTGCCTGCTCTTTTCCTTGTCCAATGGTTTCATCACCATGACGGAAGTATGCGCCACTTCTCTCAAGAACACCGTACTTTACACCAAGGTCTAAAATGTCGCCCTCTTTAGAGATGCCCTTAGCGTAGAGAATATCAAACTCTGCCTGACGGAATGGTGGGGCCACCTTGTTCTTCACTACTTTGACACGAGTACGATTTCCCACAATCTCTTGACTGTCTTTCCCATCAAAACCTGGTACTTTTTCGAGGATTTTATCAATTCGGCGAACATCGAGGCGAAGAGAGCTATAGAACTTGAGTGCCTGACCACCAGCAGTAGTTTCGGGGTTTCCAAACATGACACCGATTTTCATGCGAATCTGGTTAATAAAGATGACACTACAATTCGTTTTGGAAACAATAGCAGTAAGCTTGCGCAGAGCCTGACTCATGAGGCGAGCTTGCAAGCCCATCTGAGCATCGCCCATTGCTCCATCTATCTCACTTTGGGGAACAAGAGCTGCAACGGAATCGATGACAATAATATTAATGGCACCAGAGCGTACAAGTGTCTCACAAATTTCAAGCGCTTGTTCACCGCTATCTGGCTGAGAGACGAGAAGACTGTCGATATCAACACCGATCTTCTTCGCGTACTGCACATCGAGTGCGTGCTCTGCGTCGATAAACGCAGCACGCCCACCATTACGTTGTATCTCTGCAACAGCATGCAATGAAAGGGTAGTCTTTCCGGAGCTCTCGGGTCCGTAGATCTCTATAATACGTCCTTCGGGTATTCCTCCGCCTAAAGCAATATCTAGGGAAAGAGATCCAGAAGAAAAGCGAGGGATTTCCCGGTGTGCATGTTCATCCATCTTCATAACAGCTCCTGGACCATACTGCTTTTCAATGTGCGAAAGTGCTGCAGCAATAGCATCATTTTTCGCTTGTGTAAGGTCGTCAGTTTTCTTTGCTTGCATTTTCTTCGGTGGGGTAGTAGTTGCGGTAGTCATGATAATAGGGGAATTTAGAGTGTTAGGAAATTAGAGAGTTAGACCTAGGTGTTAAAACGTACACCTACGTTAAACCGATCAGACGACAGCTGCAAATATTCCCACTTTACGGTCGTACACTTTGGTTGTGGTGTTATTTTGTACACCACGCATCAAGAAAATATGGTAATATTGAAATATGCCAAAGCGTACCAATTGGTTTCAGGAGTTGATCACTAGCATTGAGCGGTCATTAGCTAAAGAAAATGCAAAGGTGATACCATCAGGGTATCTTACTGATAGGGTAACAGGGGAAGAAAGAGAGGTAGATATATTGATCGAAATCTACGCTAGGAACGACAGAATCCTTAAGGTAGCCATTGAGTGTGTTGGCAGAAATAGAAAATCTGATGTTCAATGGGTAGAACAAATTGTATCTAAGCATCAGGATTTAAATGTAGACAGAACAGTGCTCGTATCTGAAAAAGGATTCTCAGAGCAAGCTTCAGAAAAAGCGAAGTTTCTCGGATTAGATACACTCACGTTAGAGCAAGCAAAAGAAGAAGACTGGAAGACTTTAATTATAAGAGAGGTAAAAATTGTATCATTCGAAATCGAACCTGCTGGGCTTAGGTTTGCTTCAAATAGAGGTGGAGAAAATTTGTCTGAACTAACAGGAGTAAAAAATGTAAGTCCTCTGAGAATTTTTGGTTTTCGATTTGTAAATAAAGGGACAATAGAAGATCTTATAAATGCAATCGTTTCTGACCCTGTCTTGCAAGATAAGATTTCAAATATAATGAAAAATTCCGAAGAAAAAATTACTATCGAACGTGATTTAGAAGATTGTTACGTAGAGCTTCCAAGTGGAAAATTTTGTCATATAGGCAGAGTTATATTCCATGCCAAAGTTTATAAAGTAGAAAATATAGTTCCTTTGTCATATTCAAATACGGATCATCAAGAGTTATTCATGGTCAAACGACAGTAAAAGATGGAACTACAATTAGGGCAGTAGCAACTGATCCAAAAGATGGGGTTCCAAATATTAGTATCTTTTTAGAGTCCAGAGACCATAAACAAAAAAAGGGGATAACATATTGATCCGCAAAATGTCATGCGATCCAACAAGAATGCTGTATGTTGGCTAGCCTCATTTTGCGGTGACTTTTCTTTGGTACTTTCTTTGGGTGGTAACCAAAGAAAGAAGAGATAAGATGCTTAGCAAATGATGAATAGCAACAACAATGTTAAGTAAAATTACGTAGCACTCGGCTGTCATGAGTGATAGAGTAAATTTAGTGCTCATTTAAATATTGATTTTAGCACAAGCTTCTCTGCTTGTCTTAGGCGACTGGAGATTTTTCGGCTTCACCCACGTTGAGGCTGGAAAAAGTCCAGCTGTCCTAAATAGGGAGCTGGCATCTTTAACTCTTAACCCATAATTTATGGATTTCGATGAAATTGCCCAGCTTCCTGACAACTTGGAAGCACCTGCATTACGAAAGCTAGGGTTCGTATTGCCGGGGGCCAAAGCCAGCCTAGACGACTACGCCTCACTAGTTAACCAAAATGAGGGGCTCAAATATCAACATAAAGCTGAATTGTTGACTCGTTATCGTCAAACGGTCAACGCATAGCAAGGGTTAAAAAAGTAATGAAGGGTGCCAGTATACAATTACATACGTGGGTGTCACCCTTTTTTTATTTAAAAATGTATAATCCAACTCAATGAAAAAACTTCTACCACTAGCCCTCCTCCTTACCGCCTGTACAACATCAGTCGACGAGTCAAAACCCCAACAAGTTCTTCAGCTACCGCAGGAGCTCAGCATCCCATACTTCAGTAGCATGAAGCTGGAGGGAAGCAACTTAGAACTCACAGAGGTTCTCGCCGATAACACTGCCTACACCCGCTACGAAATTCGCTATAAAAGCAATGGTCTTTCAATTAGTGGTATTTTAAACATCCCTAAGGGAAGGGGACCATTTCCACTTATCATTCTCAATCACGGCTACATCGACCCCGCAGTCTACACGGTCGGTAGAGGGCTGAAGCGCGAACAAGACTATCTTGCCAGGCATGGCTTTGCCGTACTACATACTGATTACCGTGGTCATGGTGCATCAGACCTCAGTCCGGATACAAAAGAAATCTACGATGCATCTCTGGAATACACGATGGATAGTCTTAATGCGATAAACGCTGTACGATCCTCTACAGAACTACCAACAATAGACGCAACGAAAGTAGGAATGCTCGGACATAGTTTAGGTGGAGGAGTAACACTCAACGCACTCGTCTCACACCCTGAAATGATAAATGCAGCGGTGCTCTACGCACCCGTAAGCGGTGACGCATATAAAAATTTTGACCGATGGCGACGAGAACGACCCGAAGGAGACAATACACTTGCAACATTTGGAGAGCAGGGAAGCAAAGCATGGGAAGAGCTCTCAAGCATCAATTACCTGAAAAATATCGATGACCCTATACTGCTGTTTCACGGAAGTAGCGACAGTGATGTACCAATCACTTGGAGTTATGAGTTGGAAAGCAAGCTCGTACACAACAACAAGAATGTAACGTTCATGATATTCAAAGGAGAAAAGCATGAATTCATACATCGTTGGAATGACTTTATGCAGGAAACAGTACATTTTTTCAGATCCTCATTTTACCCCTGTACTGCCTACACGTCACCGTACAACCGAGTGCCTGAAGCTGACGCATTAAGATGCGCTGACCGGTAAACGAGACATTGCCGAGGTAGACATGGACATCATCTCTGGAGGGAAAGCTCTGTACCCACGCAACAAGGCTCTGAGGGTCAAACTTCTGTTGCATCTTCTCTTTGCTCCAATCGATAACGACAGAGCTGGATCGGAAGGTTTTCGGTGGAAGGCGATCTGTTGTAGGCATGAAAGTAGTGTACACCCGTACACCTACTCTGCAAGCAATCGATGTTGCGGAGCGTACACCTTCGTGGTGGATTTATAGCTTCCTGCAACGACCAATGTTTTCATCAAAGTCCTGAATGTCACAGAAGTATCCTGTAGGACAGAGAATACCAGCAACACCGCCGCAGGGCGTACTGAGTGCGCCAGTCCCAATGGATGGAGATGGATCACCACTGTCATCAATAAGCTCGATAGATTTAAGCAGAGTATCAAAATCATGTTGCAGCCTGTCAGCAGAGAGTCTTTTTCCTGGGCTAAAACGAAGGGTTAGAACAGTCTCATCGCGCTTGACAGCAACAAGCTGCGTATGACTTAGTTCATCTGTGAGTTTTGTAGCACGCGTTGCATCGACAACGATAGGCACACCGCCACTTGGAAGATCTTGAGCCTCCTCCTCCCAGAGGACAAGAAGGGGATCTTCACTCTCACCCTCTGTACGAAATTGGTATTTTCCTTCTCTCTCTGTGAGCTTCCAATGCACAGGGGCACTTAAACGAACATGAAGAGTTGAAAGAACATGCTCAACAACACTTTCTTCAACATCAACAAGAGTGTCGACTACGAGAACAGGAAGGTCATCTGGGTCAGTATTATGCTCAAACTGACCACGCAGAGTCACACGCTTATCTTGGTACTCTCGTAAATTAACAAGTGAGCTCTCTGCATAGTATGCATCCGTTCCATCTTGCTCAATAATATGAGAACCACGTCGAACAGCAGAAAGTTCTGCAGGTTTTAAAATACCAGTAACAGTTTGCTCTCCTTCTGGAATGGAAGGGAGAGTACTACCGCCGCATGCACAAACCAAAAGCGGTGTGAGCAAAACCAATAAGAAGAAGCGGTACATTATTTCTTTGCCTCAGGATCGAAAGCGTATACAGCACGTCCAACACGTTTGAAGTATGGCATCTTTTGGAGATTCAAAGAGATGGTACCCACCTTTACAGTGCGCTGCTTTCCTACCTCTGAAATAATTTCCTTTTTGCTGAGTGGACCCTTGTCCTTCAAAATTTTCTCTATGACGTCAGCAACAGTTCCAGGCTCATAACCCCATTCTTTAAGAGCGTACAAACCACGTCCAACAAGGACAAATTGCGGATAGCGAATAAGCTCATTGTGAACCGCTTGAATCGTAACGTTCTTATGGTCGAACTGTGCATCCTTAATTTCATTAGCTATCTCCATAAAGTGAAGTGGCTCTCCAGACTTTCGTAGAATAATTTCCACTTTATCACGGATGGAACGTGGACGAACAAATCGCCATTCGGTGAGCCCCCATCCTTCAGAGATTTCACGAAGACGCTCATCAATTTCTAGGCAGCTCATAATGAGTTCACGACCAGGGATACGTCCATCAAAAAGGTTGAGTGCTTGAATAGCAGAAACAATTTCATCTGCGCTCATGCAGCTTTTACGCTTTTTCAGAATCTTTACAATGTTATTAACAATAAGCGAAACATCATCCATTGCAAGATTCTCAACGCGCCAAAAGGGGATGTAAGATTGAGCACGGCTGCCACACTGCAAATCTGGATCAATAGAGAAGCTCAAGCGAAGAACGGCACCATCAATATCTTTTGCGCCAGTAATGCGCTTGAGACATTCTGTCACAAGCTTTTCTTCACGAAGAAGTCCTCCGTGGCTTCGAATAATATCTTTTGCAAGTGCATTAACCTCATCAAGTCGTGTTGTACGAACAGTCCGCTTAAGCTTGTTAAGCGCAATGCTTTCAATTTGACGAATTCGCTCACGCGTCACATTAAAATGCTTGCCAATCTTCTCAAGCGTTTGCTTCTGCTCGCCTTTAAGAGCAAAGCGCTTTTGAATCACCATGGCTTCTTTATCGGTGAGAACCATGAATAGACTATTAATAAGCTCTTGAAGATCTACCTGAATTTGTGGACCAGTAGATTTTGTTGCGGTAGCAGTGGCGTGATCGGGCATATCGTGGGGAAAATGGACAACCCTCGTTTTACCATAAAGTTGACAGGAGATAAAGATTTCACATAGGTTTGGATAGACATTGTGACAATCTTATTGTTATAACACTATATGTAAACGAAGATGTTCAAAGAGCTATAAAGGAGTTGATTTTAAAGTATTTTCAAATAATGTCAACAATCAATTGTATTTATTCAAATCAAGCCATATGTTGACAATTTCGCATGCTGATGCAGCATCTGGGTCAATATCTGTCCGCGTAGGCGTTGTATAGCGCTCATCGAGTAAATGACACGAAATTCCTTCAATTCTTAGGCGATCAAAGAGTGATCGAACAACAGATGCCTGAGCACCCTCCTCGCCTGACGGAAGAAGTGGCAGCCCGAGAACTACCTCATCAATGGACTTCTCAGAAATCAAGGAAAGGAGTGCTGTAGACAGCTGATCTTCTGATACATGGCTAATTGTTGGGAGAGAAAACACAATCCCATCATCTGTACTCCCAAAAGCAACACCGGTCTTTCTTGTTCCAACATCCAACCCAAGAAGTCGCATTGTTAACTGTTAGTTGCTAACTGTTAATTTCGCCATATGTGATTTCTTTCGTGCAGCGTTTCTCTTATGAATAATGTTTAGCTTTGCTGCCATATCAATTGCCTTATACGTTTCTGCAAGCATCTTCTGCGCTTCATCCTTCTTGCCTGCATTAGCAGCATCTTCCATCTTTTTTATCATGGTTTTCATGTATGTCTTCACAGGCTTCCTTCGGTCGCGACGTACCGAATTCTGACGCATTCGCTTAATGGCGGATTTAATGAGTGGCATATATCGACGAAAGGGTAATGAAAGCACCTGCCAACGTCAAACAATCCATTGACTTTCTAAGGCAAATCTGTAAAATTTCCGCATTAAAAAGCCAAATGTGTGGAATCTTTGGATATGTCGGCTCTCGGAGTGACGCAGGTCAGCTCGTTGTAAACGGACTCAAAAATCTTGAGTATCGTGGCTACGATAGTTGGGGTGTTGCGCAGAAGCACGGGAGTACCGTTGCCGTTACAAAAGATACCGGGAAAATCAGTAGTGTGAATGCAGAGGACTTTTCCGAGGAATGCGGACTGGCCATTGCCCACACCCGCTGGGCAACCCATGGAGGGGTAACACAACAGAATGCACATCCGCACTTAAACAGTAACAGTACCATTGCGGTTGTCCATAACGGCATTATCGAAAACTATCAAGAACTTCGCAATGAACTCATGGCCAAGGGACATGTATTCCTCAGTGAAACTGATACGGAAATCATACCACATATGATTGAAGAAGAACTGAGGCAAACAGACGATTTTGCCTCCGCAGTTCGCAACGCCTGTCACAGGTTTACAGGGCGTTATGGCATTCTTGCCTTCCATACAGAAAGTAACACGCTCGTTGCTACACGCACCGGCTCGCCACTTATTGTTGGCGTGGGTGACCATGGATACTTTATTGCATCCGACATTCCTGCATTTATGGAACACACCAAAGTTGTGCAGTACCTCGATGACGGTGAAATGGTAGTAACTGATGGTCAGTCGATTCTCTTTACAGACCTTGAAACTGGTGAGGAGCACCCCAAACGTGAAATTGAAATTACCTGGAGCGTCGAAGAGGCGCAGAAAGGGGAGTACGCTCACTTCATGTTGAAAGAGATCATGGAACAGAAAGACAGCATTGCACGAGCAGTGAACCAGGATGAGCAACAGATTCAAGTTATTGCGGATGCAATACGAAACGCACAGGGAACCTTTCTCGTCGGATGCGGTACAGCACACAAAGCCTGTATGGCAGCTGAGTATTTTTTCTCTGTGGTTTCTGGGCACCACGTCAACGTTACCTCTGCAGGGGAATTTAAAGTACACCATCACTTTTTAAAGCCAGATAGTCTACTCATCGTTGTTAGCCAAAGTGGAGAAACAGCAGATGTGCTTGAAGCGATGAGTATTGCGAAAGCAAAAGGGGCAAAGGTGCTCGCTATTGTTAATGTGGAAGGATCAACGATTGATCGTGAGGCAGACTACACCCTCCTCATTAACGCAGGTCCAGAGCGCGCTGTTGCATCAACAAAAGCTCTTACAGGCCAGATGGCAGTTTTAATGATGATTGCCTATGCCATGGTTGAAAAATTGCACGAAGGAAAAACACTGCTACTCAACACTGTCTCCATGATTAACGATATGTTGAACCCTCGATACATCGCACTGCTCGAAGAAGTGGCTGAAGAGATTCAACACCACGAAGACCTCTATATCATCGGAAAGAGTTGGAACTACCCCATGGCACTCGAGAGCGCGATTAAAATACAGGAAGTTTCATATATTCACGCCGAAGGATTCGCAAGTTCTGAACTGAAACACGGGCCAATTGCTCTTATAGAGGAAGAGACGCCATGCATTGCACTCGTTGGCAACGATGAGGTAACGCCAGATATCATCAGCAACACCATCGAACTCAAGGCCCGTGGTGCAAGAACTATTGGTATTGCACCTAAGAACAACGAGGCCTTTGATACGTGGATAAAAGTTCCTGATGCAGGTGCTGCTCAAGCAATTGTCAATATTATCCCAATTCAAGTGCTTGCATACTTCCTGGCTGTAAAACGCGGGAAAGATCCGGATATGCCAAGAAACCTGGCAAAAAGTGTGACGGTGAAGTAATATAACGTATATTCCTTTTATGGAAGCCTCACTTGATCCAATAGGGAACTGGCGTGGATATGTCAACAGTATACCAAACTTAACATACGGAGAATTAGAGCGCGCAAATGCTACCGTTTTGAATGGAAGTTCAGCAGATATTGCTGAAGTAAGAGAGGTGCTTATTGCCGCATTTTTAAAAAAGATATTGAAAGTAACAAATGAATGCTGCATTCAAGATGCAGACAGTGAAGATAATTTTCAAAATACTGTTTTAAAACTGATAGAAAAGTTTCGTTACTTTAAACCAGAACCGGGTAGGAGTTCTTTTGATACGTTCGTTGATCTACAGATTCGTGATGAGCGATCTAAAAGACATAGATATAACACTGCGAAAATGAGAGCTGCTAACGTAATGCAAATGACAGATAAATGTAATTATGTTGAAGATCACCGACCAGGGAACGCAAACCCACTACACAATGTGATTCATGATGAAGCTGTGCAACAGCTACGCAACGCAATGTTGGTACTTAAACAGGAAAACCCTGATGGTCATAGAATTCTTGTCCAATACTTTGGGCTTGGAGAGCACGATCCTATATCGTTGAATAACATTGCTGCATCCGATGGAGTAAGTGGTTCTGCAGTTAGTAGAAAATACCGTAAAGCACTTATGCAATTATCATCATATATGCATACTACTCCTCCTCCTGCGGAGGAATGCCCCAGTAATCAATAAGGAACTTTGCAATCTCATGGAATACCGGAGCACCGGTAACAGAACCAAAATCCGCACTTTTTGCCTTTGGCCTATCAAACTTTATTAGCATGACAAACCGAGGGTTTGGAACAGGGCCAAATCCGGCGAAGGATGTAACGGAAGCACCAGTACCTGTTTCGTATTTTCCGCCAGGACCTGCAATTTGCGATGTTCCCGTTTTACCAGCTATACGATACCCATGAACCCCTGCACTCTTACCAATTCCATTATCAACAACTGAGACGAGCATCGACGTGATGGTATCAGACGTTTCCTCAGTAATAACCTGATCAATCACCTCTGGGTCTACTACATCAACTTCTCCTTCGTTCGAAATAACACTGTCAATAATAATCGGCTTCATCAGCTTACCGCCGTTTGCAAGCGCCGCCCATGCACGAACAACTTGTAGAGGAGTGGCTGAAACACCTTGTCCATATGCAGCGGTTGCAAGCAGTGCCTGTGACCATTTTTTCCACGGAAGAATTTCTCCGGGAAGCTCATCTTCTAGCTGAACACCTGTTATAACACCGAAGCCAAATCGCTCGATCATACGGTGAAACAACTTCTTTCCTAGTTTCATAGATACAGACGTCATACAGGTGTTAATGGAATACTCAAGACAGTTCACCATCGTGACCGTACCGTACGATGCCTCAAGAGCGTTTTTAATCTTATACTCATCCACCTCCACAACACCTTTATCCTCATATGTATCCTCTGGTGTCACTTCACCTTGGTCAAGTGCAATAGACATAGTAATGGGTTTGAACACAGACCCTGGCTCATAAATTTCCTGCACTGCCTTATTCAGATACGCACCAACACCAATGTTATTTTGGTACTTCAGCCAAAAATCTTCTCGACTCGTAGGGAAAATTTCTCGACGATTGTTTTCACCGATGTAGAGATAGTATCGAACGATATCATGGAGATCGTAGAGTTGCTCAATATCTGCAAGGGCTTGCTGTGTCTTCTCGCTAAGTTGTAAACGACCTTCCTCTGTGAAGATATCATTATAAAACCCCTTCACGACAAATTGATTTGTGATTGGGTGGTAAATTTCAATAACAATCTGACTGCGCTTCTCCTCATCAAGGTACATTGGCTCCTTCTCGTAGACCGTACCGTAATTATTGCTATCAAATGTTGGTGCGTTGACCATAGCGATAATTTTTCCAGTAAACGGATCCATGATAATTGCCTGGCCGCTATCTGCATCAAATCGTTTTACGGCATCATCCATAATCGTCTCCACTTTCTTCTGAATAAAACGATCAATCGTCAAAACAATCGTGTCACCATCTTTCGGATTAATAATCGTCTGTTCCGCAGTAAGAATCTGCCCTCCTTGTGGATCGGAGACAGTAGAAATCAGACCTTCTTGTCCACGAAGATCTGGATCGAATGCACGCTCAATACCATATTGAGCCTCTTGCAGAGAGTTCAAAAACCCAACCACATGCGAAGCAACCTCCGCATCAGGATAGTAACGCCAGTGTTCAGGAATTAGCGCTGTACTACGCATCGGATCAGCTATGGATTGTGCTGCCTCTCTCGTTGGTGCTTCATTGCGCTTCTTATTCGTCTCCTGAAGGGATGTCAGCTTCGCTTCACGCACTTTAAGTGCAAGATCCGGAGAAAGCTTACGCATAACCGGGACATATCGAAGTGGACGGGAACGCAAAAGTCGTTCGATAGTATCCTCATCCATCTTCACAATATCAGTAATATCACGGGCTATACCTGGCACGCGAAGCTGTGAGATTTCCTCAGGATTTGCAAAAATAATCTTCGTACTCTCAACGACATACATGCCAGCAATTGCCTTATCGCGCATCTGCTGCATTTGCACTTTAGTTGCCCCGTACACAAGTGGAACAAACGTAACACGCTTTTCTGAAATTTTCTTACGAATGTCTGCAGCAAAGAGTCTCTCTACTTCATCACGATCGGGAATATCCTCAGCAGCAGGAAGGGGAATATGGCCCTGCATTGGTTCAAGAAGAGCACCAGTTTGAAAATGCTCAACACGTTTTAGAGGGTCAAACGACGCACTATAGTATTCCGCAAGTTCAACAGGACACTCATCATCTCCTATGCTACAGAGGTCATGAAACTCTTGCGTTACCAAAATCGCTGCAAGTGTTCGTGCAACATAATCAGGATCATCAACAATAAGTGGATCAACATACACCATATCGAGCGTTGTATTCGTTGCGAGGATACTGGTTTCCCCAGTCTTTGTGTTTCGCGATAATATTTCACCACGTTTTGCTGGCAGCACGACACCACCATAGTGTTGGCTTTCAGCGAGCGCTCGGTAATCTCCTCCTTTAAGGACCTGAAGTTCAAGAAGGCGAGAGATAATGACAAGAAGCAGCAATCCAAGTGCAGCGTGAACGACGACCATCCGCTGTTGGCTTATACGCTTGCGCTGCGTTTCAGAAAGGGTCTTGTACCTGTACATGCGGTGGTAGAGGATATCACGTCTTCTGCCTTGAATTAACCAAAAATTTAATAATGGTCATTTATAAGAAAATATGCTATAATTAAACGAAATGGACACAAATATCAATTGGGATAGCCTAGACGGCCCTACTCTACAAAAACAGCTGGAACAATACTGTACAGATGAAGGAATCTCGGACATTCATTTTGCACCCGAAAAAGCAGAAGTTCGACTGGATGTACGGCAGCATGGCATTCTTGTTGAGCTTGCACGTCTTTCCCATAAGACGTATCAAGACGTTATTCGGCAGATAAAGTTTGTTGCAAAGCTGAAACTCAATGTCACCAATATTCCACAAGATGGTCATTACACATTTACGTATAAGTCCAGAGCAGTCAATGTCCGTGTTGCCAGCATTCCATCGCGCTTCGGAGAAAAGTTTACTCTACGTATTCTCGACCCTCAGAGGGGCATTGTCCCACTCGAACAACTGGGATTTGAAAAAGAGATCTACGAAAAGCTCGCAGAAATCGTACAAATACCCAATGGCCTCTTCCTTATCACTGGTCCAACAGGGTCAGGAAAAACGACAACACTGTATGCACTTCTTAATACGATTGCAGGAAAAGACCGAAATATTATTACTCTCGAAGATCCCGTTGAATACGAACTCCCAGGTATCGTGCAAAGCCAGATGGACCCCGAACATGACTATACTTTTTCAAGTGGACTCCGCTCTGTCCTCCGTCACGACCCAGATGTGATTCTTGTTGGGGAAATCCGAGACTACGAAACAGCACAAACAGCAATCGATGCAGCGCTTACAGGCCACCTTGTCCTTTCAACCCTCCATACAAACTCAGCTGTAGAGGCAATCCAGCGCTTCCTTGCAATGGGGGTGAGTCCCTATACCTTTGCTCCAGCGTTGCGAGCTATTCTGGGTCAGAGACTTGTACGAACACTCAAGCCAGAGTGCAAGGACGGCAATTGTGATGTTGCGAGTAATGAGAGTTACAATGGTCGAACAGCGCTACCTGAACTCCTTATTGCAACTCCTAGTGTTCGTCAGCAAATTTTAGATAATGCAACAACAGATGACATAGAGACAGCAGCAAAAAAAGACGGGTACCGAACCATGAAAGAGTGGGGGAAGATACTCGTAGAAAGAAAAGTGACCAGTGATGCCGAGATCAAAAGAGTAACGATGTAGATGTAAGAGATATACTCTCAGCTCTTTACTCTTCGCTCTCAGCTCTTTATTATGCTCTGCCTATGATGCAATCCCGACACCGCAGACGTCGTCATGGCAGTGAAACAGAAAAGAGAAAGCCACCTATACGACTCATCGCATCTGCGATACTCCTAGTCATGTTGTTTGTTGCAGGCAAAAAAACACTAGAGTGGTTTGGAGTCGGTAATGCACGAAGATCAACTGCAGCAGTTCTTTCCATAGACCCTGGTGGCATTGTCAGCGTCTCAGTCGATGGCGGCGCAATGAAGCGTGCAGAGACAGATGTAAAACTCTATGCAGGAGACTCTGTAGTTACAAGTCCACGCAACACGGCTCAGGTAGACCTGTTTGACGGCACCTCCATACGTATGGATGAAAGTACACAACTCAATATCATCAAAAGCTTCGAGGGACAGGAGCAAAGCACACTTTCTGTAGAACTTCCCGAAGGGGGCGTGTGGCTTGCCACACCAAAGCTCTCATCGTTCTCAGGAGCAATTACACGAATCATATCGACTCCGTACATTAGCGCTACAATTCCATCACAATCAGAGATTGTTATTACTCCACGATCTCTCGCTGTCTTTGCAGCAGATGGCCTCGGGCTCCCCGTCACTATTGCAGAGAATGGCCAAAGCATCATTATTGGAGAAGGTCAGCAATTTACCTTGCCTCCTGGAGGCGAACAGGAAGCTGACCTCTACGTATACCGAAATCCGTTAGATGCACAGCAAATGCTGTCTGAGTTTGTCGAGCAGAGCAGAGCTCGATATGGAAGTATTCAAAAACCAGGAACAAGTACGACCGTAGGAAACACTGCCATTGCAGATGGTGTTATCTTAGAAGTAACAGCTCCCGATGAAGGGAGCACAATCGACACAGCGACTCTCGAAGTGAAAGGTCGTATTGGAAGCGACGTTGAAAAAGTACGCATTAACGGCTACTTAGCAGATGTGAATGTTGCAGCACAGACATTCAATGAAGAGCTTGCACTCCCCGAAGAAGACGACATCAATATTACTATTGAAGCGATTGATAGTAATGGCGTCGTTATAGCGGAATCACTAAGAAGTGTTCATCGCGACCGCAAACCACCAGAAGCACCAACCATTCTCAGTCCCGCCACAAATGGCCAAACGTATATGACAAATCAACAGGAGCTTGCGATTGCCGGAAAAGCACCAGAAGGTGCTGTTGGTATTATTGTAAATGATTACCGTCTACAACTCTTCGAGCCGGGAGATACCGATTGGTCATATCTTGCTAACACCAAGTATGACAATATGCATATCGGTACAAACGTGTACGAAGTTGTTGCCATTAACCGCGGTGGGTATCGTAGCGACGTCGCCACCATCACCATTATCTTAAACCCTGATGCAGAACCAGGAGTACTTCCCGATAGCACTCCACAGCCAGACAGTGTTACACCAACACCAACAACGCAGGAGGAATCAAATTTGCCAAAAAATGCTCCTACGAATCCAGGAAGCATTGTCATTACAGCACCAGCTTCTGGAACAGAATACACCACAAAGAATGTTGAGAATCTCATAGAAGGAACTGTACCGACCCAAACATATAGTGTGTGGGTAAATGGATATCGCTTACGGCTCTACGAGCCAGGAAAAACGTTCTTTAATTACATTGCTAGTGTAGAACTCAACACGCTAAAACGTGGACGAAATCCATACCGAATTACTATTCGAGCAGAAGACGGGTCTATTATCGATGAATTGACATACGTTCTTAATTTTCAGCCGTAAGACAAAGACCAGTTGCGTGCAATGCTTGCAGAAATGTCATTGGCAGAGGAGCTTCAACACGACAAGACGTATGATCTGCAGGGGACACGAAGCCTATGTTCCAGGCATGAAGGCAAAGACCCTCAACTGCATACTGTTCAGAAATTCTCTCGCTAGCAGGGCTTCCATACGATAGATCCCCAAGAAGAGGATGGTGAATAGAAGAAAGATGTACGCGAATTTGATGCGTACGTCCAGTATGCAAAGTGCACAGAAGAAGAGATGCATCATCAACAGTATCAAGAACTTCGTAATCGGTGATTGCCTCTCGAGAGAGCGCTGTTTTCAGTACGGACATTTTCGTTCGATCTGTTAGGTTTCGCCCGATGGGAGCATCAATCGTTGCTTTGCTATGCTCCGGAACACCGGCAACAATGGCAAGATATTGCTTATGCGTTGTTCGCTTTTCGAATTGTTTTTGTAGTATGGAAAAACTGTTGTTCGTTTTTGCAACAATAATACAGCCTGTGGTGGGCTTATCTAAACGGTGCACAAGAACACTGTCTTCCGAAAAGGGAATACTTCTCTCTTCAAACAAAAAACGAATGCCACTGAGTAGTGTCTCCTCGGTAGAATCCATGGCGTTGCCTGGATGTACCGCTATGCCTGCAGGTTTATTGAGAACCATACATGCATCATCCTCGTAGAGGACAGTAAGGTGCTGATTGACGGCTATAATATCTGAATGAGATTGAAAATTGTCAATTGAAGATTGAAAATTGACGATATCATTTTTACTCAGTTGATACGAAGATTTTGTAATGATGCATTCGTTCACTGTCACCTCACCATTTTTAATAGCAGCTTGAATTTTATTACGTGAAAGAGTGGTATTCTGGTCTGAAAGAAAGCTATCAAGGCGGCCGGATTCTGTGACTAAAAATTGCATACCCAAATTGTGCCAGAAATCCTTATTGAAATCTCAATTTTCAATTTTCAATTTTCAATTCCGCAGCTATGCTGCGGATGTGAATGAACTTCTCACACGAGCGGTCGAAGAAATAGTCCCTCCAGAGCTCGGAGAGGAAAAGCTGAAATCCGGAAAAAAGCTACGCGTATACCTTGGGATTGATCCAACCGGCTCGCGGCTCCATGTAGGCCACGCTGTTGCTCTAAGAAAGCTACAGGCATTTGCCGATGCGGGACACGAAGTCGTTTTCTTGATTGGTAGCTACACCGCGATGATCGGAGACCCAACTGGCAGAGACCAAATGCGTGAACCCCTTACAAAAGAAGAAGTTGAGAAGAACTTCAAGACCTACAAGGAACAGGCAAGTAAGGTGCTTGATTTCAGTAAAATTGAAATTCGATATAACGACGAATGGTTATCTAAACTGACTGGTGAAGATTTTTTGAAGATTGCGAGTAACTTTACAGTCCAGCAAATGCTGCAGCGCGATATGTTTAAAAAACGTATGGCAAAAGGTGAAGATCTAAGCCCTACCGAGTTTCTGTACCCCCTTATGCAGGGGTACGACTCAGTAATGCTCGATGTTGACTGTGAAATAGGTGGAAACGACCAGCTATTTAATATGCTTTGCGGGAGAAAACTCCAAAAAGCGTACGGCAAGCGAGATAAATTTGTACTGACAACAAAACTCATCGAGGGGACAGACGGTCGAAAAATGAGTAAGACCTACAACAACTGTATCTACTTAGACGATAAACCAAGTGAGATGTTTGGCAAAGTCATGCGTGTTGAAGACAGTCTTATGGCAACCTACTTCGAGTGCTGCACAGATGTGCCATTAGATGAGGTAAAGAAGATTCTCAAAGGCGATGCACGCAGTGCGAAGATTCGTCTCGCTCGAGAAATTGTCACCATGTATCATGGTGCAGAGGGTGCAGAGGGTGCAGAGGTACACTACAACCAAGCGGCAGCCGGAGGTGTACCTGAAGATGCGCCAGAGGTGAAAGCAAAAAAGGGAACGCTTCTCATCGATTTTTTGGTAGAACAGAAACTCATTGCTTCAAAATCCGAAGGAAGAAGAATGATTGAACAAGGAGGTGTGAAGCATAACGATGCAGTAGTTGATAGTATTGAAGCCGTAGTTGAGGAAGGGGAGTATAAGATTGGGAAGAGGAAGTTTGTGAAGATTAAGTATATTTAGCCTAAAAATACCTAATTTAGGTGAACAAAAAAAAGACCCAAAGTTGGCCTTATAAAAAAAAATTTATTCTCTATAATTACCTGCCTGTATGACGCATTCACAAATTAAAGAAAGATGGGCACGAAATGAATCTACTCAAGAATGGTATGACTTATTACGATTAAATCTAGATGCTGATTATTTTAAAAATAGAACTGGTGTTTATGCAATTTGGTATACGTCTCCAAACGCAGCTCCAGTAATTAAAATTGGCAAGGGTGATATTGGAAGAAAACTCAAAGATGATGTTTCCAATCCTAGCATTAAGGATTTTTCCTCTAGAGGTACATTGAAAGTATCATGGGTAACATTACCAGTAGATAAGATAGATGGAGTTGAAGCTCATCTAATGAAAGAGTATTCTCCCATCCTTAGTAGCAATACATCAGCAGAGCCGATTAGTATTAATAGTATTACAAAATAGTTATGGGGAATGTAATTAGTGAAATTATCGGAAGTGTAGTTAGTGGATGCATCGTAGGCCTATTTGTATGGAGACTGAGTCAAAGTGCTATTGAGAAAAAATATAAAACAGATGCAATAAGAGATTTAATGAGTTGTAGAGGAGATGTAAATTCTATTGACTTTAGACGTGCTCTAAATCGTATATCAATCACGTTTCATTACGATGAGGAAATTCGCATAGATGTAAGAAGGCTTTATGAGTTACTTAATTCAGAAAACACTCCTGGGCAAAAGATAATTGACAGAGCAATAGTAGGTTTGATATTTAAACTTTGCGGCAAAAACGGTTTTGATGGATTAACTGAGTACGATATTGATCAATCATTTGCTGAAACGCTACAGACGCCACAGGAATTAGGTAGTGGCAATAATTAATAAAACCCTCCAAGGAATATGGCCGGGGGTGAGGGGAAAAAGCAAAGTATGCTACTATAAACACATGGAAACCCTCACCCCCGAACAAATTGGCAAAGAAATCATAGAAATTCCGCAGTGGTTTGCCGATGAGACTGATACCACAATCGCACGAACGTTTACCTTCGACGACTTCCAGACTGCCATCATTTTTGTAAATAAAGTGGCGGGCATTGCAGAGCGAGAACGCCACCACCCAAATATCCACGTTCATAACTATAACCGTGTGACAATCTCTCTAACGACGCACGAGGCAGGAGGGCTAACAACCGAGGATTTTTCTCTCGCCGCAAAAATCGACAAGATTCTTAGCTGAAATAGTGCATCGGCACTGCCGCTGCGAGCATAACAAGCACGAGGGAAAGTGCGAATGCGTAGCCGATAGATTTGGTCTCTTTGCTCATGCAACTCTTAAGACGAACAAAGAGAGAAATTGTTACAAAATATGGTAATATATTGTCATGACTGTATTTCTTCTTTCCATGATCTTTGCACCGCTCACTGCCGCTGCTGAGCAAACGCCGATGACTCTGCGTGACCATGCAACAATCCGAGCTGTACAGCGGCTTGAACGCCGAAATGATGAAGGGCAGCGTACTAGTGTTATTCGACTTGGCCGAAATGTGCGAACTCGAGACATGAGTATGCGCCGCATGCTCAACGTTAATGAAGGAACGGTGCTCGATGTTATCGATGGAAGTGTACTCGTGGTTCTACTTGATAACGGCGAGATTGAAGGTGTACACACGCTCGGTGCTGAAGCTCCTTTGCTGGAAGGCGGTTCTTCAAAAGAACAATGTTTTGCACTTGAAGCAAAAGAAGCACTGACCCATTTGATACTCGGGAAGACAATTACACTCGAGCGAGATCGCAACTATCAACGTGACTACGACAGAAGGCTTCTCCGATATGTGCAACTCAATGCGCTGGACGTAAACGGCTGGATGATTGAAAATGGTTATGCCTTTGCAGATGACAATACCTATCACAAACGGTTTGAGTCGTACCAGTTACGAGAGACAGAAGCACGTGAAAGCGATCTCGGACTCTGGGGAAACTATTGTATCTACAATCCAAGTCCATCTCTTCAATTTGATATAGAATGAAAAACACCTATTTTCTACTACCTCTACTCCTCGTGGCGTGCATGACAACTCCTCCTGCAGACAACAACCATGAATATATTGCCTCTTCCGATTGGCAGAACTTTAAAAAGCCATCAAAAGAAGAGTTGCACAAACTCCTAACACCACTGCAATACGATGTAACGCAGGAAGAGGGAACGGAGCGACCATTTAAGAATGAATACTGGGATAACAAGGAAGAGGGGATTTACGTCGACCGCGTCTCAGGTGAGCCACTATTTTCCAGTAAAGACAAATACAAATCCGGCACAGGATGGCCAAGCTTTACCCGTCCACTAGTGCCAGAAAATATAGTCGAGAAAGAGGACAAGAAGATCTTTGCAACCCGCACAGAAATTCGCTCTATGCATGGAGATAGTCACCTTGGGCATGTCTTTGAGGATGGTCCTGAACCTACTGGCCTTCGCTACTGCATGAACTCAGCCGCCCTGAGATTTGTTCCGAAAGACGAACTGGAGCAGCAAGGATATGGAGAGTTTGTTGTAAATTTTAACAACAATTGATATGGTACCCTGCCTATGGGTACTCCTGCACTACAGCATGTCATTCAATCAATTGGGCTAGAACAGCACGAAGCGAAGCTCTACCTCATTGGTCTCAAGATAGGGGCAGGTCCAGCAAGTGAATATGCAAAAGGGGCTAAGTTGAACCGTGTAACGACCTATAACTACCTCGAATCTCTCGTAAAGCGAGGAATTTTTTCTGCTATTAAGAAGCAACGAGGAAAATGGTATGAACCAATAAGTCCAGAAAAGTTGAGCATAGAAGCCAGAAAAAATGTGGACTCACTGGATCGAGTGTTACCCGATTTAAAAGCACTAATGGGTAAGCATCATCGCACTCCACGCGTGCGTTACTACGAGGGGGCAGAAGGTATTCGCAGTGTATACGAAGACATGCTTACGGCAGAAGGAGAGATTCTCAACTTTGCAAACTCTGAAATCGTGCGAAGTTTCTGGAAAGAGTACGACATAGAATATGTAAAGCAACGCGTCAAAAAGGGGATTTACCTAAAAGGTATCGCGCCTGACGATGAGATGGGCCGACGCGTGCAAGGACAGGATAAAGCGAGTCTTCGCGAAATTCGTCTGGTTTCAGTTAAAGACTTTCCTATTACAAACGAAATTAGTATTTATGATAATAAAGTGGCTATTGTTTCATTTTCTGAAGATGAAGCAGATCTCTTTGGCGTTATTATTGAGAGTAGGGAAGTTTCTGAAACACAAAAACAAATTTTTAAAATGGCCTGGCGCTACGCTGCTCTGGGAGAGGGAGCTAGGCATAAAGGTGATAAGAAGGATACTGAAATACACACCGATCCAAAAGTAAGAAAGGACCAGCTCAACATGTTCTAGGCATTTTGCAAGTGTAAGATATTATGACAATGAACTAGAGAATGATGCCTAAGGAGATTCACAATCAATCTCAAAGGTATTTCTGTTGTTTAAACGAACAACAGAAGAAAACTACCACAGAATATAACCTTGAAATTGTGCTCTGTTTCACCGTATAGATATGGCATGCCAGAAATTTTTCTACCGCCACATACGGTCTGTGAGGTTGATAGGTTCCTCGTTCAAGGGCAACACCACATAAATAGAATGGTAGCATTACAAGGAGAATTTGGTGCACGCATTATGGGAATTGAAAAGCAACTACAAAACATTCATAGGGCACCAGACATGCATGAGGGGAGTGAAGTATGTGGCAAATGGAGTGATATGGCTGAGGCTTACTACCACATTCTTGTTTACGGTGAACCCGTTTCATAACGTCTTATATTTTTCTTTTATTCTTTATGTCAGTAGAAGCACCTGCAGTCGACGTAAGCACCTTGGAACTTCCTGAAACTGTCGCAGAAGCGTACATGTTCTCAAGCATACTTATGGGTTCATCGGAAATGCGCCAGAAACTTTTCCAGCTTTCTAGTGCTGAACCTGTTTCATACTTTGAATTTTTAGCAGGAAAGAATCGCTTCTTTGAATTATTTATGCATGTAGCACCTGAATTGACGCTTGAATCAGATGATGCCAAACTTGCTGAAAGAATGCTAGAAATTGCTAAAACAGCCTAAAAATCCTAGTTCTACTGCAACAAATCATGCATCAGTTTTAGGAGATTCGATAGTAATTGAAACTTTTCAGAATCTTCTGCCTCCTGTGTAGCACGAAGTAACGCAGGAAGCCCCTCTTCAAGCGCTGCTGCATGCTGTGCAACGGTATCGCGAGTAAGAAGAAGCCACCAAGGTGTATCAACTTCGATAGATCCATCGAAACTCGCTGTAGCAGTCGTTAAAAACGAGAGGGGGAGAAACCCAAAGAGATACGCCTTTGAGCGGTATGTCATTTCTATGCTGCTATTATTCACCGTAATCTTACGGAGATGTTCATCGCTCTCAGTCAGTGCTTTGGCAAAAAGTTGTAGTTGCGCAACCGTTCGAACTGACGTTCGTAGTATTGCACTGCGCTGAGCAGTAGGAAGAGGACTTCCAAGTGTGGATGTGCCAGTAACCGTAAACCCTTCTTTGAGTTGTTGCATCTGCTCCTCAAGGTTTTGTGCAGCCTCGTTTGCATATTCTTCGAGTTCCTCGAGGGTAAGCTCATCAAGCTCTTGCTGAGATTTTGTAGGAAGTTGGGGGTTTTGGATTGGTGATGAAGAGGTGGTAGAGTAGAGAGAAGATGCAGAGGGCGCAGAGGAATACTGATAAACCGGAACCTCAGCGGTAACTGGATCTTCTTGAATCACAGAGCTCTGCTGAGACCTATACTGCTGAGAGCTTTTTCCTCCGCCTCCACCACCGTTATATCCTCCGGTTGCTACAGGTACTTCGCTCGACGCGTATGTTATGTCGATAAACGGCATCGCAGATACCGTTGAGGGGAGAATAACAAGTAGAAGAAAAAAGAATGCTCTCATGTCCCTAAAACTCTAACACTCTAACCCTCTAATACCTAGTACTATCGTACGCCCAGTGTAACAGTGACTGGCGCTGTTTTCTGCGGCAGTTCATGTCGCCCTTCTTGCAGTGTTTTTTCACCTGCGCACTGTGACGCGTATACGCCTTCCAGCGTTTAATTTGCCGCTCATCATCGTCCATACGTCTGCCCATGTAGTATCGACAGTACCACTGGAACCACCCTCTCGGATCTGCAGGATGAATCCACCCCTTCTTGCGCCAATATGACAGTGGCTTACTGGCATTGATGCCAAAGTAATTATACAAAGGGTCGTGTCGCTCGGGACAAAGTAAAGCATCCGTATACCAATCCTTAGGGAATTCATCGCTGCAGTCAGTCATATACTTTCCACCAAAAATACCCATCGCAAGAAGCTGCTTTGGTGTGAGCTCTGGCTTGAAGTCCGGATGAAAGTTCTTGCCCATTGGCTCAGAAAGCTCGTAGGTGTAGCCCTTCTGCATGGTGTCATGAACGGTAATCTTTTTGCCCATTGCTCCTCAGCATACTAAAACATACCATGTTGGTACATGCGACTTGTATGGACAGCAGCGGCACTTACAACGATCTTTGGCATAGTGCTTTGGTATAAGACACCGCACGATGAGGTTGTCTACATCATTACATCTGACGATAGGCAAGCAGAACTGCGTATACCTGAAACAGCAATTCCGCGAGGGATAAATGTCTTAGACATCGCCATAGAAAAAACTGCAACGGGATATCGTATCGTTCCAGAAGGAATACAACTAGGAAACGGTACCCTCTTCCGTAACAAGCTCGTCACGGACACTACGCCGTAACTCTATTTCAGCAAGGAGATTTTTCTTCTTCCAATCTCCACGGGTAAACCACGCAATTCCTACCATAGCAGCAAAAACATTCGAAAGGGGGAACGCCCACCATAGTCCAATGACTGCGAGATTGGTATGTTTTGCGAGAATATATGCAAGTGGGAACTGAAAAACCCACTGGGAAATAATCGCCATCATCATGGCAGCAGTCGTAAGTCCCGCACCCCGGAATGTTCCGTTAATTACCATCTGAATACTGATAAATCCGAAACTAGGAGAAACAATTTTCAGGAATGTCACTGCCATCTCTACTGCTTCTCCACCTTCGGGTATAAAAAAGAGTGTCAACGGACGCGCGAAGAAAAAGAGTAATACTCCACACGTACTGAGAATAAGAAAACCGATACCCGCGCCGATGCGCGTTGCCCGCTCAGCACGGTCTATATGACCTGCACCGATATTTTGTCCAACGAATGTAGAAGTAGCAATGGAAAGACCAAGTGCAGGGATAATAACCAGAATAAGCATACGCACCCCAATACCGTACGCAGCAACTGCCATCGTTCCAAAACTTGCTGCAAGAAGAGTCATCACTGTCATACCGAGTGCACGTGTCGACTGTTCGATGGAGGAGGGAAGGCCAAGAAAAAATGCCTGTCGGAAAAAAAGGAGATCCGGGCGTAAATCTTGCAAGCGAATATGCATACCGTATTGACCGCGAAGAAGTGCAAGGGTCCCAATAAGCGCTGCAAGTGCCTGTGTACAGAACGTCGCCATTGCAGCACCAGCAACACCCATCGGGGGAATAATGCCGTACCCAAAAATAAAGAGGGGGTCGAGGACAAGATTGAGTAGTACCGTCGCAAGTACAATTTTCATCGGTAGTTTTGGTTCACCAAACCCTCGCATAAGCGACTCAAATACAAAGAACATAAACACAAACAAGTATCCAAGAAATGTAACGCGCAGGAATAGTGTTGCATCCGAAATAACTGCTGGTGCAGCACCCATGAACCGAATAATATGCTCTGCACTGACGTAACCGATAGAGGTAAGCAAAACAGCAATACCGATAATGAAAAGAAAAGTCTGCGCCACAGTGTGGTTTACTGCTACGTCATCGCCCTTTCCTTTGTACTGCGAAACGAGAACCGCACCGGCCATGGGAAGCCCTCCGCCAATTGCCATCAATAGAAAACTAATCGGAAAGCTGATACTCACCGCTGCAACCGCCTCCGCACTGAGACGCCCTACCCAAAACGTATCGGTAATTTGATACGCAGATTGCAGGAGATTACTAAGAACAATGGGAACAGATAGCGAAAATAGACTCGAGAGAATGGGGCCTTCAGTGAGCGAAAGGCGTTTCATGAGACCATAGAGTACCCTGAAAGTCACAAATCCGTTAGCAAAACCTACAGTTTCGTGTACTCTCTTGCGGAATGGAAATCCGCAATATTGCCATTATCGCGCACGTTGACCACGGAAAGACCACGCTTGTGGATGCCCTCCTCCAACAAGGAGGAGCGTATGCTGCACATGAAGAAGTGCAGGAACTAGCCATGGACAGTAACGACCAAGAGCGCGAGCGTGGTATTACCATTTATGCAAAGAACACATCGATTTACTACAAGGACTGTAAAATCAATATTGTAGATACTCCTGGCCACGCCGACTTCGGTAGTGAAGTCGAACGCATCCTGCGCATGGTAGACTGCGTTCTCCTCCTGGTTGATGCACAAGAAGGCCCAATGCCACAGACAAAGTTCGTTCTGAAAAAGTCATTGGAACTTGGCCTCAAGCCTATCGTTGTCATCAATAAAATTGATAAACCAGCACAGAGAGCCATGCAAGTCGTTGACATGGTATTCGATCTATTTGGCACACTAGGTGCAAATAATGAGCAACTCGACTTCCCGTATGTATTTGCTATTGCTCGTGAAGGCATCGCACAAGCAACACTGGAGGAGCAGGGAAAAGACCTCACGCCACTCTTTGACCTCATCATGAAACATGTACCCGTTGCGCCAAGCGATAGTGCAGCACCGCTCAGAATGCAGCCAAGTAGTCTTGCATACGATGATTATGTCGGGCGTATGGGTATTGGTCGTATTTATGAGGGAACGATGCAGGTCAATAAACAAGTAAGTGTTCTCAAACCTGATGGCTCATCACGCAAAGGAAAAATCACGAAGATCTACGTAGCAGAAGGCCTGAGAAAAAAGGAGGTGCAAGAAGCGTTCGCGGGCGACATTGTGACCGTTGCAGGTATTGACGATATTTACGTCGGTGAAACCATTGCTGCAACTGACGTTACACAGCCTCTGCCAGCAATCTCCATAGATCCACCTACGATCTCCATGACCTTCCTCGTCAATAACTCTCCATTTGCCGGGAAAGAAGGAGACATGTTAACAACACGTCAAATCCGTGCCCGACTCGACCGTGAAAAAGAGACAAACGTCGGATTGCACGTAGAGTCGATAGAAGGAACGGATAGCTTTAAAGTATCGGGAAGGGGAGAGCTGCACTTATCCGTACTTATTGAGGCAATGCGTCGCGAAGGATTTGAACTGCAAGTCAGCCGTCCAGAAGTAATTTTCCGCGAAATCGACGGGCAAGTATGTGAGCCTATCGAACATGTAATTGTGGACGTTCCCGAGGAGTTCAGCGGTACAATTATCAATATGCTGAACCGTAGAAAAGGGGAAATGCAGGACATGAAGACGGAAAACAATCACTGCCGTATTGAATACCTTGTACCAACCAGAGGACTCCTTGGGCTGCGTGGTGACTTTATTATCGAGACAAAGGGTGAGGGGATTTTGAACCACTCATTCCTGAAATTCGAACCCGAAAAGGGTCCAATTCCCGGTCGAAGTCGCGGCAGTATGATTTCAATGATCACCGGTGAGACCATGGCGTTTTCGCTCTGGGGGCTCCAAGACCGTGGAAAACTGTTCATTGGGCCACAAACATCGGTATACGAAGGAATGATTATTGGTGAGTGCAGTAAAGCAGAAGATATGATGGTCAACCCCACAAAGAACAAAAAGCTCACCAACGTGCGTGCATCGGGAACAGATGAAGCAATGACACTCGTCCCCGTCCAAAAGATGACCCTCGAACAAGCCCTGGAATACATTGGTGACGATGAGCTTGTAGAAGTAACACCAGAAAATATTCGTCTCAGAAAAAAACTGCTGAAAGAGCATGAACGCAAGAGGGCATAGCGAATATACTCCACCCATTGCTCATTGACACAGAAAGGAGAAAGCTATGCTTGGGATATTTGTACATCAGCATCAAGCGTCTATTGTGCCAATTCTGATAGTATATGTCGTATTCAACCTATGTATAGCACTCGCTATACATACGCGATCTCTCGCCATACGGAGAAGAAAAGGATGCACTGTGATAGACGTCGCCACAGTACCTATTCTCATATTCTTCGGGTTGCTAAACGCCATGGCTGCAGGAAATTCGAGTTCTACCACAATGCTGATTGTGGCAATCTTGCTCATAGCAAGTAGTTATGAACTCTCTCGTGCCATTTACAGTACATCCACATGAGCAAAATAGGGGTGCTTCGGTACCCCTATGTTTTAAATATGCTACACTACCACTATGCGCAAAACACTTGCCCTCATTGTTCTACTTACCGCATGTAATGCTCCATCCATCGATGAGCAAAACACGACTTCTATCGACAGCGTAGACCTTGTCCACGTCATCGATGGCGATACCATCGTTGTTACGATGGTCGACGGGACTGAGGAGCATATTCGAATTATCGGTATCGATGCACCGGAAAAAGGGGAGTGTGGAAGTAGTGAGGCAACAGACGCTCTAGATAATCTCCTTCAAGATACATCCCTTTCACTTATCAGCGACCCAACGGGAGATAATCGCGATAAATACGGCAGACTGCTACGTTACGTACAGGCAAATGGTAACGATGTCGGAGCCAAGCTCCTGCAAGAGGGGTACGTTAAAACATATCCTTGGTTCCCCCATGCACGGGAAGCACAGTACAACGCAATAGATGGGGAAGAACGGGAATGCCCATAATATGAAAGCGTCTATTCTGTCACTCATTGCGCTACTAACTCTCATGTCACCTCGTGCATTGGCACAAGATTTTCATGAAAATACGAAGGATGCAACCGTCCTCATTATCAGTTACGACATCGAGGGGCATATTATTGGCAGGGGATCTGGTTTTTATGTAGACGAGGGAACTATCGTTACAAACATTCATGTCATTGATGGATATGCACGGTACTACCGTATTTTTATCACGGGTGCTGATGGAAAATTTGACTCAGGATGCTTTAAGGATATTACGCGGTCTGATATTAAGCTCAACCTCGAAGATGATATCGCCTACATTCGTGCCTACGTCGACTGCCCGCATACAAGCGTATACTTTGCAGATAGCAATGCGGCAATTGGGAGTCAGATAAGTATCTACGGCTATCCAGCACTAGGAGATAACTTCTTTAGTAGTTTTGAAATGATTAAAAACGACGGAGAAATACTCAGTGAGTGGCCCGCAAAAGTAGGCCTAAAAGAATATCGCGGTCCGTGGTATTACACCGATGCGCTCATCCACGGAGGAAACTCTGGTGGTCCTGTGGTCCAAGATGGAAAGGTTATTGGTATAGCAGTTGCATCCCACCAAGATGCGTCTGGAGCAGCGACCGACGGTATCTTCATTCCTGTCTCAATTATTGTTAGTGGCCTCATGAGTGCGAATAATTCAACATTTGGATACACCCCACAGAATCAACAGAAAAACATCGCATACGTCGAACCAGAACCAGAATTTCCGTATGGCGAAGAAGGGGATCCCTTTAATCCATTACGGACCATGACCATTGCGACAAACCGTACATGTGATGCGGCACTTGGCCATGGAGGAGAAGCAACAGGGCTAGGAGGATGCCAATGCAAACCATCGTATCATCAAAACAGTGCTAAGACGGCATGTCTACCTGGTGCAGAAGGATGGACCGACCCAAACATGGACCTGACAAACAAGATTGCAACGACAAAAGCAAATACGAAACAAGCACCTCTCTTCTCAGACTACGACGAATCGCAGCTGGGCTACGAGGCTGTGCGCTCCCTCAAAGAAGCAGGTGTTATTAGTGGATATCCCGACGGTACGTTCCAACCCCGGGGAACGATTAACCGTGCAGAACTCCTCAAAATTATTATGGAAGGGTTTTTCCCCGATGAGATTTATAGGGAAACACACTGCTTCTCTGATATAGCAAACGAATGGTTTGCTCCATACGTCTGTGCGGCAAAACGTCTCGGCTGGATTTCTGGCTACTCCGATGGGACATTCCAGCCAAGTAATGCCATTAACCGGGCCGAGGGAATTAAGATAATTGTCTCGTCACTTTCATCAGATACCGTTCAACCAGATATCGCAACAGGGAATTGGTTCGATGGATATGTCGAAGCAGGAATGGATCTTGGTATTCTGAAATCGCTTGAGAACTTCTTTCCAGGAGCAAGCCTTACGAGAGAGGATGCTGCATTATGGATTGTGTCTGCCTCAGAATATCGCTTCGAGCCTCATCAGTAAGCCTTTGTAATTCTTCTTCAGAAATCCGTTCCGGAAAATAATCAGGGTACTCACGCGCAACTGATGCCCAATCTCCAAACGAAGCATGTTCGTCCTTTGCACGCTCAATGCGCTCGTAGGGGGTGAGGTGTGTCTCCATAATTGCAGTATGGATGCTGTTGTTAATATTTACAACAAATATGTCTTCGTAAGAGCAAGAAGAGAGCCGCCAACCTGATTGAGATTGGCGGCAACGAAGGAGGTTACTTGCGCAACCTCACAGGGTGCACAACGGGTATCGAACCCGCGACCTCCGGAACCACAATCCGGCGCTCTAACCATCTGAGCTATGTGCACCGTATGTGACTGCTTCCATTCTGCTAAATTCGTCAACAATCTCAAGCCCCAGCGCTTTAGTGTGATAAAGTGCAGCCCTTTCTTTCTCGATATCTAACGCCCTCAACTGAAAGGCTCTTGCATAACCACCTTCACCGTAGTGAATCCAATGGGCAACACGAGCAATTGTTGTACTACTTGCTCCGGTTTTTTGAGTAATAACCCTGTAGGGAAAACCCATCCAAATAAGTTTTGCTACTGCCCATCGCTCAGATATTTGTCGTAACTCTTGCATAGTACAGTGATCCTTAAGCAAGAGCTCACTTTCTTCATGTGAAAGAGCAGATAACGTTCGGATAAAATCCCGTGTACATGCATTTGGATACATGGTGCGCTGAAGGTGAAATTGTTCCATATTCCAATAATATATTGGGGTCTATATGCCGAGTATGCTTCGCAAAAATTTGTAAACATAAAATAATAATTTTTGGCTTAAATAAGCTAAAAAATAAGTTCTTTCCCGTGGAAGAACCCTATGCATCGCGTAGGAATATGCACTTTACTACTCTAAAGCACTAGCACTACGAAGCTCTACTCATGGGCAACCAGAGTACACATAGATTATTACTGATGCGGTTCATTCACATCGCAGGTGAGACAAAATAAGGAGACAATTATTATGGTCATGATACAGCATGACATCGATCAAGCCATGGAGAAGTTTCTCCAAGACCACGGACTGCATCATGTCATTGCATTCTCAGGAGGTGCTGAAACAGTGCTCCCTGGGGTTGCAGAACATGAGCAACTGCACCAAAACTACAAAGAGGTGCAGAAAGAAAGGGAAGCGCGAATTGTAAAAGAGGCATTAAACATCTTACGGCACTATCGAGTCGCCATCCTCACAGGTGGAACGCGCTTCGGTTTTCCAAAGACCGCATTTGAACAGGCGAAAGATGTGGGCCTGAAGACCATTGGAGTCTTTCCGCAGACAGCGCAGGAAAAAGGATACGTTCTGCATGATATCGATCTAGGTATTTGTATCGATCCTCGGTTTGGTACAAGCACCTGGGGAGATGAAAGTAGTGTGTATGGAAAACTACTCGATGCAGTAATTGTTGTCGGTGGTGGTGCCGGCACACTCATTGAAGCGGCTCATCTACTCAAGATGAATGAGAGTCGCATCAAGTACGGGGAGGAGCCCAAGCTCATCATTCCTGTTCACGGAACAGGAGGGGTAGCTGACGGCTTACCCTTTGTGTGGGGAAAACAGGAAATCAAACAAGCCTGCATGCCCCATAAACCTGTGGAAAGCGGCGCTGCTGCCGCTCAGTTTATTGTCGAACGCATTGACCTCTTTAACAAGTAACAAAGGAACTACCATGACCATTTCAGCAAAGCCTATCTCCGGCTTCAAGGAGTTTCTACCCGAGGAGCAAATGCTCTTCAATCGAATGATGGATGTCATTCGGCGTCATTATGAACTGTTCGGCTTCGCTCCACTGGAAACAGCGGCAGTCGAACGCAACGATGTTCTGCTTGCCAAGGCAGACGAGGAAAATCGAAAGGTGATGTACGGACTGCACATTCTCAACAGCGCGAATCCTGCGCTTGTGGAGAACGTAAAAAACTACTCATTACACTTCGATCAGACGGTGCCACTTGCTCGGTACGTCGCTCAGAACTACGGCAAGTTGCACTTTCCATTCCGTCGCTACCAAATTCAAAAAGTGTGGCGAGGCGAACGTCCTCAGGGAGGTCGTTTTCGGGAGTTCTACCAGTGTGACATTGATGTCATTGGCGATGAATCCCTCGGTCTTCTGCATGACGCAGAAATGCCTGCAGTGATTTACGGCATCTTCTCAGAACTCGGCATTGGCAAGTTCATCATTCGCCTTGGAAACCGCAAGATTCATAACGGTCTTCTCGAGGATCTCGGCATTCCGCTTCACTACAACGTAAAGCGGAGCATCGCACCTGGACCCGATTGGGATGGTGAGATTGTCGAAGATACGAAGAACACGCTGACACTGATCGATAAGATGTACAAGGATGGCATCGAAGAAACGCGTCGAGCGTTTCATGATGATGTCGGTATTCCAGAAGAAAGGATTGATGAGTTGCTTTCGTTTCTGTCACACAAGGACGATGTGCATGCGACACTAAAGTGGCTTGCCGCTCAAAATCGCAACGACATGTTTGCCCTTGGAGTGTCGGAGCTCACTGAAGTAATTGATCACATGCAGGCACTCGGTATTCCGAGCAACTGCTATGGAATCGACTTCGGGATTACGCGTGGTCTCGACTACTACACCGGGACGGTGTACGAGACAACTCTCGTCAATCATGAAGCAGTTGGTAGCGTGTGCTCGGGAGGCCGCTTTGACGATCTGGCCAGCACATTCATTGACCGCAAGCTCCCTGGCGTTGGTATCTCTATCGGCCTTACCCGGCTATTTGATGCCCTTCAGAGATCTGGAGCTATCTGCACTGGTGCTCACTGCCCAACAAAAGCTGTCATCTTCAATATGACACCTTCACTCAGGCATGAGTACTTCGCAATGGCTACAGCACTGCGGGCAGCAGGCATTCCTACTGAGGTCTACTTGGAAGACAAGAACATTAACAAGCAGACCAAGTACGCAGTGAACAAGCAGATTCCGTTCGGCATTTTCATGGATGAAAAGCGCCAAAATCGTGGTGTCTGCACTGTTCGAAACTACAGTAATGGTGACGAGGCAGAAGTCTCACTGACACAGCTAAAGCACCATCTTCATCAACTCTAACCCCCACGTCTCATCCACAACGCGAATGAACCCTGACCCCTGGCTTGTTGCTGGGGGTCACCTTTTATTGACATTACAAAACAATGATGATACAGTCGAATCGAAATGAGCATTATTTCAGCTCAGCGCAGGCATCATCACCATCACGCTCTCTAGCGCGACGGACTGCTTGCATACCTAATCGTATCTCAGTAAGCACCCCGTTGCGCGGGGGCTTTTTGTGTGCGTTTTTTTTCTACAATGATTGTTAACTTCATAAAGCTATCACCGGGAGGAAACACAACAGCAATTGTGCGAAGTGTTGTACCAAAAGAGTCGCGTGCGTACGTAGCAAACCTTCTCATGTCTGCAGATTACGTCTGTGCCGAGCAGGTTGGCTTTCTAGATCGCCCTATCTCAGAGCAGGCGAACGTGCGCCTTGAAATGATGGGAGGTGAACTTTGTATTAATGCCATCCGCAGTGTTTCTGCATTCCTCTTAAAGGAATCTGAGGAGAATGCAGAAGTACTTGTAGAAAGCTCTGGGGCATCACAAATTCTAAAGTGTAGTAACAACTTTCTTGAAAATGGAACGATTTACACGTCGGTGGAGTGGGAAGTAACACCGTGTATAGAACGCCTGGATGACACAACTGTCCTTGTAGAGTTACCGGGCATCACACACATTCTCTGTAAAAAACAAACATTTCCATCAAAGCAAGATGCAGCAAAGATCTTCGAGGTTCTCCAAGAGAAATACTCATCACGCCTACGGTCTCAACCTGCGTATGGCATTATCCCATATTCATCGAGTGGTGAGAGCTTACGAATTCGACCGATCGTATATGTACGAGAAACTGAAAGTACTGTATTTGAAACAGGATGCGGTTCAGGAAGCATTGCACTGGCACTTAGCGAAGCACGAGAGGGGAGAACAAATTTTCGAATTATTCAACCTAGTGGTTCAACCTACGAAATTGTCATAACACCAAACATCAGTTCATCGCGCGTTGTTCTCGGCAGCATTGTCGATGTCTTAGTTGATGGAAAAGCATACATCCCATTACCCACTATTTAGATGAACACAGTACAATCATTAAATTCGGCCTCTGAACTTGCAGACAAGCAAAGTGAAGCAATTCTCGACATGACAAAGCAAGAATGGAGAGGAGGGCTATTTACCATGGATCGAAGCAGCATAGACCCAACACAAGTAAGTGGCATGCGCGCAAATATAGCTACTGTTCTCGAAACTATACTCGGCAATGTTGATGCGATAAAACAGCAAGATCTTCTTATCGGAGGAATGACCACATTGCGCTCGTTCCTACAAACAAAAGATATTATTACCGCCGTCGATCCCGATGGACTTTGTGACTTAGTTCGAATCTCATTTGAAAGCTGCTTAGATACAAAAGGTCTCAGTGATCTTGAAATGCGTATAGGTTACGGAGCCGCAGATCTATCTGAACCAAATGCGCGAACTCTTGCCTATACCGTCCCAGCCATTCGCATACTGAAATCATTACAAGAAAACAGGGAACTGATTGCAAAGTTAGCAGCTGCAGAAGAAGAGGGGAATCCGATCTCGAGGAAGCACATTGGGAAGATTCGCAAGAACCTCGCGCTCGGACGGACTCTCTCCGAGAATCAACGAGAACTGCTACTACAAGTACCTACAGGCAAAGAAGGGAACACACCCTTCTCTCAGGCACTTCCACAAGTAATTGTGTACTCTGCACACAACTTTATTAGTAGTACGAATACAGTTGACCGCAAGCAGGTACAAACTATTGTAACCCAAACACAACAAGCAATAGGGAACTTCCTAGGGTACTACTGTCCAGATATTGCTCAACAATTCTCATTCGATAGTGACAGACCTATCGATCCAACGAGTTTCGAGGGTGTGTACACACAATATTTGGGGCAAATACTCGGCAGCGCGTCTACATCCGACGAGCAAAAGGCACGTGACCAAATTATCCAGTTCGGCGTCAAAAAGTCCGCCGGAAACATAGAGGGATCCCTGCAATATGGTGCGGCACACGCACTCTATTCTGGAGATGTATTTGATGGTCCTGCCATTCAGATATTGCAAAATACTAAGGCTAGACCTGAGAAACTCCTCATGATTGGCGGACCACCTGAGCAGTACTTCTGGAGGGCAAGAAGCATCGTGCGCAGCAACGCACGAACTGAGGATGCAAAAGCTTTCTTTGCTCAAAAGGGACTACCTTGGGAACAAGAACCTGTTGACACCAATGGGTACGCGAGAGCTCAGCTGATTACAGCTATTGGAGAACTGCCTGTGTATGGAAAGGGCTTCAACGGAGAGTGGGGAATACGTGAGATTGCAAGTGGCCTACCATTCGAAGAATTTCTCAGTGGTCCAGCCAGAAGTTCCATGCGAGCAGATATGTTGCAGCTCGTTGCTGAGGTTGCGGGAATACCACCTGAGAAAGTACAAAAAGTAGCACGGAAGAAAGAAAAAGACTCAACCACTCTTCAGCAGTTTGCAGATGGTTTTACGAAGTTGCAGCAATTGCTACAATCATAATATAGTCTGTTCTGGAAGACCATCTATGGCAAGCATCATTTGGTTTCCTCAGAGTATAGCAGCATGAATAGCTGTTATAATTTTAGACAACAGTTATATAGGAAATTCATTGCATTTATTTGATATTATGTAATTATAGCAATAATGAGAAGTGCTGCAGATGACATTATAATTACAGTTGGTGAAGATGCGAATCTTCTTAGTTTCAATGGAGGAAATCCAACAGATCCAAATGACCCATCCGGGTTTGAAGCTATGGGATTCAAAGATTCACGGGAAATACAAGACGTTTTGGATTTTGTCAGGGAATCAATGCAGGAAATCTACGACCAAGCCCCTAGAAATCTTGCAGACCTCTCACCAAAAGAGATCCCACTCTACAATATCAACAACTTGCGTAGCGGCCATAGTGTCAAAGGATCCACACTCTATAATAGGCGAGTAGGTCGTGGTCTGATTCAGAGAAATCCCGATGGCAGTGGAACTCTAGAACTGGTGAGGCCAAAACCTTTCGCTGGCATCTGTGTGAATGTGCAACCAGGCGATCTGCAAAATGAGAAAAGGCGAAAAGTAATTTCTCAAAGTGTCAAACATGAAGCCGGGCATATACTCACACCCGCATTCACTTCATGTAAACCACTAGCCGAAGCTATTGCCGCAAGGATAGAGGAGCAGTACGCACAAGAGTCTGAAGAAATGTCTCAGCGATTTCGTATTAGAAATAATATGTGTTATGCAAGCTCCGGACTTCGACCAGCTAGTGATTGGACATATGTGCAAGAGTGCTCATCGGAATTAGCAGCACTGTATTCAACAACACCAACAACATTTGCCTCTACACCTATCGAGATTGTTTGGGACATTGCTCAGTCTATAACTGAGAAAATGTATGCAACAGATCAATTTCCCCGATATGCGGAGATATCTGAGGTAATAGAGCACTTAGCAAGAGATACTTCAACCGAAATTCTCAACTCCATTCCTCTACGCACACTTGAAAACGGAAGACACCAAGTAATCATACAAAACAGTCCTTCAGAGGTAACCTGTTATACATTTGACGTTGAAAGCAATCCACACTTCGGCTTCGAAGGAGATAATATGGTTTCCATCACGAATGCTCCCCGTCAGATTAGAACTGGTTTGGAAATCTATACAGAAGGAAATGACACACCGGCACATGTGCTAAGGGACTCCTTCGACGTAGAAGCAAATGCGTGCTTAGCTTTTGATATTTTTAAGGAAGCAGGTGAAAGTCTTCTTACACATCAAAAGCAAGAAGCACAGAAGAAAGGGAAGATGGGTAGAAGAAAGAGAAAGAAGGGTAGGGCCGTAAAGCTTTCGAGGATTTCTATGCTGAAGGTATTAACCGGAAAATTCAAAGTACCGCTTACGGCATCGGTGTAGTAAGGAAAATTGTTGTTAATTTTTACAACAAATATGTCTTCGTAAGAGCAAGAAGAGAACAACTGCAATATTCGCAGACATAACACTCACAAGATACACCATAGTCAGAAGTGTATATTGCTCTAGGGCGGCAATTGCGAATACATCTCCAGCAAAAAAGAGCGTCCATGTAAGCACCTCCTCACTCCATGGATCTGAAAAAGACTTACGAAACGTGGGCACGTAGGCAAGAAGATCGATACTGGTGAGTACAAGTGTTGCAGCAAGCGGCTGCTTAAGGACAAGCCAAAGCGGAAACGCAGCAAGAGCGATAGCAAGACAGGCAATATCACTCCTTGTGATATTGCGTTTACCATCGAGAAAAGAAAAACCAAAAACAATTGCAGTAAAGAGACAGCTTACCGCCAGAGAAAGAGCACCCTTACCACCTCCACTTTCCCACAAAATAGTCGTAGCGGTTCCTTGGGTAAGTAAAAACAAAAACCACGTAAACTCATGTGGCTCTGTATTCCGCTTAAGCATTCCACGAAAATATGGTCCAAAACCCAGGACAAGAAGAACTGAAGAAATAAAAGCCAATGTGGTTTTTGGGTCAGTGTGAATCATGATGCTTCCTATGCACTTCCTTAAGTTGCGGATTTGTAACATGCGTATAGATCTGCGTTGTCCCGAGGTCCTTGTGCCCCAACATCTCTTGCACTGACCGTAGATCTGCACCATTACGAAGAAGGTCTGTTGCAAAGCTATGACGCAGGGTGTGCGGAGAGGGGTTACTCATAATGCCCGCAGCTCGGGCGTACTTCTTCACAATATTGTAGATAGAAATACGTGACAGCCGAAATTCTTCCCCCGGAGGGAGAACGTTATTTGCCTTCTGGAAGTTGCGAATAAAGAGGGGAGTAAGGTGGTCTAAACGAATTTCTAAGTACCGTTCCAATGCTTCTGCTGCGCGATCGGAAATAAAGACCACACGAATCTTCCCACGCTTTCCACGTACGGAGATCTCGCGCGTTTTAAAGTTTAAGTCATCCGTATTCAAACTTCGAAGTTCGGCAAGACGCAACCCTGTCGAGAAAAACAATTCCAAAATGGCTTTATCCCGTTTGCCTTCCTTCTTGGTAACGTCAGGTGCGGCGAGCAGTGCTTCTAAGTCATCGCGAAACAGGACCTTCACCTTCCGCGGATCTTCTTTAAAGCGTGTGATGCGATCTGGTGGGTACACATCCTGTTCTTCCTCCTGAATAAGATAACGCAAGAAAGCACGCAGTATTGTCAAGTGATGGTTCTTCGTACGAATACTTAACTCATGATCTGTTTTTGTACGGTAACTATGAAGCGCCGACTTATACATACGAATAGCCTGTTTATCGATGAAGTCAGGGGACTCAAGGTGCATGAGTTTGAGGAAGAGATCTAAACTCTGGCGATAGGTACTTACGGTAAGCGGGGATTTATTTTCTTCTGCTTGAAGATAGATTAAGTATCTATCGATTGCCTGTGAGAGTTGAGTAGTGTTTTCCACAATATTTCCTACTTAACATAATGCATTTTATGTTAACTATCAATTGACAAAGTCAAATACTGGTCGTTTTGCTAATTCAACAACAAATATGTAAGGCAAAACCTACTTCTCTGTTCCGTTGTGCAAAAAAATATAATAACACTTTGCACATTTGATTTCACTTTCAGCTTTCAGCTTTTAGCTTTCATCTCCCCCTCTCCCCTCCCAGTGGACGATTGTATACATTTTTTATTCATCTTTGAGCACTGGTGTTATAACGATACTACTTGGAATTGTTGGCAATATACTGCTCCATGGCGGCCATACAGACACCTCTGCCTTCTTTACCTCTGGAAAATTATTCACAATACGTTGTGCCTCGATACTATGCAGTCCCTTTACAGCCTTACGAACCTTTTTGGCAAATACAGCACCTGTTGGTGATAACGGATCTAAGATATGTTGCTCAGTACCAGTTAAATCAACAGTAATTTTGATCCACGAAAAATCATCGGTGTAATCAATAACGTGTGTAACAAGACTACTAAGTTTAAGCGTATGCTCAAGGAGCCTCCTGTTCTCGTTGACATGCGAGGTTATTTCTCTGCTAAGCATATCCAGCACCTTCTGTGTATCGTAGACATACATAGTGTACATAATGCTTCCAGTAACGGGAATCGTCTTTACAGGAGCGTTGATAAACTCTGTTGGCAAATCCATATCCATAAATTCCGTCTGCGTTAGCTCATCATAATAGAGAATGTCATATGCGGTACCATCCCCACGTGCATTCATTACATCTCGCTGCTCCTCGATAAGTCGCTTTGCCTCAGAGAGTAATTCTGTTTCAAGTTGCTTTTTAGCAACATCAATATCGTACGCACTCAATACCGTTCGGTAGGAACTTACCGCACCTGTTCCAGAGTCGATATTCGTTGCAAAGACAAGTTTCTGCTCGTCAGGATCTAGACCAGTAAAATTCCACTTCAATCCCGCAGGAACGTTACCACGATCACCGAGAATCTCGCCAAAAATATCAACAGGATCGGCTTCAGCAAGAACGCTAATATGTTCACCGGGCTCTACTTTGATAGAGTCACGAATACGAAAAATCATTCCGGCCTCATTACGCAAACGAGACCCCTGTTTTAGCCAATAGGGCTCAAGACTGTTATTGCTGACCTGCATGAGAGTTGTAGCGTTGGTGCCAATGAATTCCCTACTAATTTGGTCAAAGGTAATCGTCTTATCCACGCGAACAGTAATAGGTATAAGGTCGAGAACACGCACGCGTTCAGGAAGTGAGGCGATAGCACCACTTTGGGCAAGAAAGATGTTTGCCGTTTGAGAAATCGGCTCTTCTTGTGGCCATACACGAATTTCAGCAGAGGGAAGTAAGCGAAAAACTACGAACCCAAAGAGGAAAACACTGATAAAGATAAGGAGCCATATACGCAGTTTCGGCAGTGACAGTAGTCCCATGCGTTGCAACTGGCTCCGCAGCTGTTGTCGCCAAATATGTGGCTGAAATTCTCGAACAGCATCCTCAAGTTGAACACTACCGCTCAAGAGTTTTTTAAGATCGGAAACGGTGCTAACAACACGAATACCACGCTGTCTTGCCCCCTTGATAATAAGGGCATGACGCGATGCAATACGCAAGCGCGTACTATACTTCTTGCATGTATTCATCAGTCGTTGTCTTGCATCCTTCTCTCGGACCAACAGAGGTTCCATTCCAGAAAATAGCACGACTACTTCTCCTTTGCTCTCAATGATGCGTTTCTCAAACGAGGCGAGCGGTTCGCCTTCATCAGGGAAAAGTACAATGAAATGGTTGGCATTCATCCCGTACAGGATAGCGTTAACTGTTAACTGTTAACAGTTAACTGTTCAGCGCAAGTGCTTTGAGTGCAGGAAGTTCTTTACCCGAAATAAAATCCAGCATCGCTCCGCCAGCAGTGCTGACGAATGTATAACCATCTAAGTCATAGCCATACGTATCATGAAAGTCGAGAGTATCCCCGCCGCCAATAATTGTGACTGCACCTCGCGTTGTTGCACTACGAACTGCTTCAGCAATAGCTTTACTACCCTTTGCAAACTTTTCATGTTCGTACATTCCCATTGGACCGTTCCACACCACAGTTTTTGATGCAGCAATAACACGCGTAAACTGCTCTATTGTCTCCGGCCCAATATCGAACATAATCATGTCAGGGGAAAACATACCAATGGCGCACTCCTGTACTTCAGCGTCAGGGGAAGTGGCACATACACCATCAACGGGCAGGTGAATCGTAGCGGAGTCACAACTTGCACTTTCATCAAGAATTTCCTTTCCCTTTTGCACAAACTCATCATCAACTTTACTCTTAGCCATTTCTTTTCCTGCAGCACAAAGCATCGTGTTTGCAACTCCTCCTCCCACTAAAATATCATCACCCTGAGCAAGAAACTGCTCGATAACTGGTACTTTTGTCTCCATTTTTAAACCAGAAATAATAAGTGTCAGTGGTCGCGTCGGGTTATGCACCGCCTTCGATAGACCTTCGACTTCTGTTTGCACAGTAAAACCCATATACTTCTCCTTCATAAATTTGGGAACCGATGTCATCGATGCATGGTCTCGATGGCAGTTGGTAAAAGCATCGTTGACATACACGTCAGCAAGCGCTGCAAGCCTCTTACCAAATGCATCACGAAGGATGCTATTTTTACTCTTCTCCCCTTCATCAAAACGCAGATTCTCGAGAAGTAGTACACCTCCTGGTTGCAAAGCAGCTGCCTTGGTCTGTGCATCTTGACCGTCACATACTTCTGCAAACTGAACAGAAACACCAAGAAGCTTTTCAAGAACGGGGACAAGTGGCTTCTGACTAAACTGAGGGTCTGGCTCGCCTTTTGGTCTCCCTTGATGCGCCATGATAATGAGTGATGCGCCTGCATCAAGAATGAACCGCATCGTAGGAAGATTTGCTTCGATACGCGTCGCATCGTGCACAACACCATCGACGATGGGTACGTCAAATCCTGCGCGGAGTAAAACTTTCTTTCCTTGGAGATCGGCAGTGTCAAGTGTTGGATAACTCATAAAATTATTGTAATGAAATTGTGTTCAGTAGCCAGAGAGTTTTTCGTTGATCATTATCACCGCCTGTCCAGGAACCGTTCAATACGCCATCAGTATTAGTTACAGTATCGACACTCCCCTCCCCTACAGAACTATCTAAAGAATCTAATAAAGGAATTATGGCTTTCTGAAGCGATTTTCCGACAATATATCCTCGACGATCGAAGTGAAACATCTCGCTAAGACGTTCAGGAAGCTCCTCCTCCTTTGTGGGATAACTATCCATGAATGCATCCATCTCTTGTTTTGCAAAGTACGCATTCCACTCCCGCTTCATAGCAGATACATCGTCAACAGAACCAACAATGCCAAACAGTTGTCGTGTCATAGGAGGATAGTAGATAATGCAGGCGCATGAATGCACTGATTATCTTGCCCATTTTTGCTTTTACATTGTGTAGTGTGTTACATCTCATTGCACTGCGGGATTTTCCAACAATCGGACTACTCGATTTCCCAAAGCGCTACGGCCTCTCTCGCAACGCAATCCCCTACCCTACGGGCATTCTTTCCATTCTTACCTTTCTCCTCATTTTCGGATACACCGCTCCATGGACTCTGCAATCTGCAGGTATTGCCATTTCTATCCTATTACTTACCCTGATAAGTTTTCTTGATGATCGATACACCATACACCCTGCGGTAAGACTTGTAGGACAAGCGCTCATTGCATTTATTATCTTTGCAACAGGATCTCGCATCTACACACTCACAAATCCCCTCCTTGCCGATGGCATGATTAACTTAGACACCATCAATATCCTCTTTCCGCTTTCCTCTTTCCGCTTTCCACTTGTTCTCCCTCTTTGGAGTGGCATCTTTACTATCATCTGGCTGATGATAACGATGAATGCATTAAACTGGTTCGATGGAATCCCCGGCCAAGTAAGTACACTAAGTACCATCGGATTCCTCGTAATTGGCAGCCTTGCGATGAGCGACCGTGTTCAACAACCAGAGGTTGCCCTTATTGCCTTTATTCTCGCAGGAATTGCAGCCGCCGGGCTTCTCTTTGATTTTCCACCAAATAAAGTCCTCATGGGCGATACCGGTGCAATGTTTTTTGGTCTGATGCTTGGTGTGCTCACCATCTATTCCGGTGGAAAAGTAGCAACAGCATTTCTTGTGCTGGGCGTTCCGCTTATCGATTTAGCAATCGTCATAGTGCGCCGTATCCTCAAGAAACATAACCCACTCCGAGGAAATAGTACCGATGAACATCTCCACCATAGACTTCTGAGAAAACGATGGAGTAGTAGAATGATTATTACTCTAACGGCAGGACTCGGTACGCTCTTTGGTACAGCAGCGTTGTTTTTTTCGACGACGCAAAAAATGGTTGCGGCAGGGGTGCTGTTTGCTGTGATGCTATTATTAAGCTTGTATACCTCTAAAAGCTAAACGCTATGTCTTCTGTCTGCGTACAAGGATTCCCGATGCAGGAAACATCTCTCGAGGAAGCGTCAGAAGAATCTCTTTCGTTTCTATCTGAATCTCCCGTGCGGGCGATGATGGAAAAAACAGAGTAGTCCCCTTGCGAATATTGATTGCCTGCGCTGCACTGGAGGACTCCTCACCATCAAACAACATATGAAAATCTTGCGCAAGTATGTATTGCTCCCCCTGAACAATATCATCAATGTACCGATGGGTTACAGGCAGGCTATACTCTGCAATAACATCTGCAATTGTTGAAGTGGTACGCTCAAGTATTGTTTCTCGTTCATGAGCTACAGATTGCGATTGCGAAAGTGCATTGCGAACGGCTTCGTACGTATTCAAAGATTCGGAACGAATAACATTCATCTGTTGCTGGAACGCATCATCCGTAACATGCAGATCGTTTAGGAGTGCTAAAGTGCCTCGCATCTGGTTGGCTAGATTTGCTGCCTCAATATGGCTACGGATACGTAAAGAACGATCAGAGTTACGACTCATACTTCAACGGGGAACTGATAACACCATATGGCATAATTTTTATGACAAGCGTTCTACGCCCTCGTGGAAGAACATGAACAGTAGCTTCCCCACGTGTGAAATCAAGAGGAGAAAGGACTGCAGGTCGGAACTCTGCAGAGCCAAACTCTGTACGGAGATACAAATCGGTATCCATGCGTGGTGCAGTAACAATGTTTCCATCGCTATCAAGAAGTCGAACGGTAACCGTCTCCCAACCGCGAGTGGAATACGAACCATCATGGATAATCTCAACGGTATCCACCCGTCCGGAGGCAGCTACAGTAACCGATTCATCAGACTGAACAACGGTTGTCACAGGTGCTACAGCAACAACCGTAGGCTCTGTTCGTTGCTCTTCAAGGAGTGCCAAACGTTCTGTAAGGCGCTGCTCTCTACGACTTTGTAATCGTGCAATAATTGTTTTAGGGCTCTCTGTTGCAGAAGGCTTTCTTACGTCAGCAATGAGAACTGTTTCTGTCTGAGGGCTATAATCACTCTGTACATACAGAAGTGGGTTTACCGAGTACTTATATCCATCTGCCATTGAGCTTGGGTAGTACGGATAGTACGGAGCATCATTACGCTCAATACTAAAATGAAGGTGAGGACCGGTCACATTTCCAGACTGCCCAGAAAGAGCGATGGTATCTCCTTTATGAATGATTTCTCCGTCAGTGACATACTGTGCACTTAAGTGCGCATAGGTCGAGTAAAGCGTAACAGTCTTTTGCTCTGGATCTTCGGGACTTGGTACATCAGGGTGCTCAATGACAATATACTTACCAAAGCCAGTTCGCTGGTCCCCTGCAGAAAGGACACGCCCATTCATCACTGCATGAACTGGCGTGCCAACCGGGACACGTATATCAACACCTGCATGTGTCCCTGTTCCCTCTGTGGTTTTTTGATAACTGCTCATATACTGCATCGAGAAAACGTCACTTCTATTCTCTGAAGACGTATATGCTGGCATAGGCTCGAGACACTCTTTGGGGGCTTGGCGGTAGGTATGTACTTTATAGTCTCCGCCGAACCTCGCCCAACAACCATAATCGACGACATATTCAAACGGAGCAACTGTGCCAGTATAGGCGATAACTGTGTTATCCTCTTCTCCAAGAACCGACGCCATGAACGCATACCAACCATGTTGCCCCACCATATTTCCCACAACAAAGGTAAACAGCGACAACGTTGCAATCCAGAACGATGTCCTCTGTTTCAAAAAGACTGTTGGGTGCGGCTCGCGCTTGCTGTGCAAACTCGACTGCTTAAACCCGACGCTTTTTTGAGTCTGAAGACCTTTCATGTTATGTTTGTTTTACATATCTATTATAACACTTTTTTCAATTTTTAACAATGGTTGAAACAGTCTCTATTTGGCTCTCTAATGCAGAATTAACAAAACTTGCAGGAAAATCTCTTGCACAGAGTCTCTATACAACACCGCTGACAATAACCCTCTCCGGGGAGCTTGGCGCAGGGAAAACGACCTTTCTTCAAGGTTTTCTACAGGGACTCGGCGTTACTGACCCTGTAACCAGTCCCACCTATGCGTTAGAACAACGCTATGAAAGCAGTGTAGGAACCATTGCCCATATCGATCTCTATCGACTGCACGAAAAAGAAGCAATCCGCTTCCTTGAGGAATGCGATAACGATGCAGTTCTCCGCTGTATTGAGTGGCCAGAAAGAAGCAATATACCGGGAGACATTCGAATTCATCTTACGGAGGACACAGCAAAACATGGGAGAGCACTCACCCTTGCATTCAATGATATTCCTCTTCCTCTGGAGGCTACTATCGCTCTCTGGCGGGAGGACGTAGAACTCCCTCCTCATATTGTCGACCATTGCGAAGCAGTCGCTACATTCTCGCAGGTACTTGCGGACTATCTTCTCAGCCAAGGCATAATTGTACGAAAGAAAGCACTGAATACTGCCGCAAAATTGCATGATCTTATTCGCTTTGTCGATTTTAAAGAAACAGATATCCCCGATATCTGGACAACCTATAAAGAACGGTACACAGACCTTGGGCACGAGGCAGCATGCAGTGCATTTCTCAAAGAGCACGGGTTTGATGCACTAGCAGACATTGTTATTGCCCATGGGCTAACATTCTCTCCACCAAACAGGGTAACCATAGAACAGAAACTGCTCTACTACGCCGATAAACGTGTCATGCACGATAAGGTCGTCACAGTTCAAGAGCGATTTGATGACTTCCAGGAACGATACGCTAGCGGGATAACCACACAAGAAAGCAAACGCTGGCTTGAAGAGGTGCTGGAAATTGAGCGCGAACTCTTTCCGAGTGGCCCCATATTTCCTTAAAGGTGCCACGGAACAAGCTCATGTTGCAAGATAGACAGCACCACCTCACTGTGCACATTCATGAGTGGCGCAGCAAAGACAAGAAGGAGAATAGATACTCCGCAAAAGTAAAAACACAGATGATCCAGTCCTGACCACTTTGCCCTATGTCTTGGATGTATCTGTTCTAGGTAGTGGTGCAAATGCGATACGATTTTGAGGAAGTGGTGTAGAATTTTGATTTTCGGAACAAGAAGAGCGACGCTACGAATCATTGCGACTTCTGCATGCATCAAGCCAGCAAGACTGGAGACACCAACGCTATGGTGTAAGTACACAGAAAACACGAGTCCTACAAGAAGAAGTGTTACATCAACAAGACTTTCGCGTAAGGCGCCCTCGGTAGTTTCGGCCCAAGTACATCCATGTCGCTCGCGGTACTTCACAACATCGAGAGACATATGGGCAATAATCACAAGACCGAATGCACCAAGGTTAAAAAGTCCTGCACTTAAAAATGCAAGAACGAGAAATGCTGCATGAAACGCTGCGATATCATCATGTTCATGGGCAAAGTGCCGAAGTGGAGCGATGAGAGTTTGCATATGTATTTGAAATATATTATACAATATTATTTCATGTTTATCAATTATCAGATATTTGCTATAATAGATAGCGATATGACAGATTTTGCGCAGCAGGTTGCATCGGCTGAGAATCTCTCCCTAGAAGACCAGAAGAAAGCGGGCGCGCCAGTTGCTGGTTCTATGGATGAAGAACACAAGAGTTTTCTCAAAACACTGCAATCACTATTAGCGTCCGGAGAAATAGACCCCTACGATCCAAAGAGTTTTTTAAAGATGGATATCTACAACACGCTCGACGAAGCGTGGCAAGATAAAGCAGATCTCTCACTCCAAAATATTGCCGGTCAGGTACGCATCATCGCGGAGTTTATGGCTTCAAAAGAAACACCAGATGAGTCACCACAGCTCCAAACCATGGTGGAGCAGCTCTGGCAAAGCAAGCAACAGATCGAAAAGCATCATGACGTCTTTAAGTTTTAGTGATATTCTCAATGCATATGAAAAGTACCATTGAAGTTCTCAAGCAAGGTGCAACGGACATTAAGTCGGATCTCGACCGTCTGCAGAAAGAAACCAATGAAAGCAAAAAGAAGGAAATGATGACATCAATTAGCCAAAAGCGACGAGTGCTTGAGTCGATGGTTGAAAAAGAAGAAGTAAAAAAAATAACGGCCAATAAACTGGTCGCACTCAGAAAAGAAATAACTAAAGCCAATTGATCCTCGTATCCCCTCTCCACCATGTCATCTGCCTCCGTGCATACTGACGAGTCTTTGCTGCAATGTCTTCTTGCAGTACCGCAAGGTCACCACCATCTTGCAAATACTGAGCAATTTCGCGATATCCACAGGCAACGAATCCAGGGTCACTGGTCGTGTACCCTTGCGTAAGTAACGTTTTCACTTCATCGACCCATCCGGCATCAAATAGAAGAGATGTTCTGTTGTTAATTTTTTCAACAACTTCATCTCTCTTCTTTCCTAAGCCAATAATGAGAAGGTCGTACTTGCACTTCGATTCCGGAGATCGCAACTCATCTCTCTTAGATGGGTCGAAACTAAGTCCATCAGTTATCGCTGCGATGTACAACATAGATCCACCAACCAGTACCGGAACCTTTTCTTGCTCAATTATCTCATCAATTATTGCCTCAGCCGCCTTCTTGTAACCACCAGCAGTAGATTGTTCACGTGGATCTAGAACGTCTAGCAAATGATGAGGGATTCCCTGCATCTGTTCCAGCGTAATCTTTGCAGTCCCAATATCCATCCCCCTGTAGAGCTGCCTGGAATCGGCGTTGATGATATCGGCATTCTGAAGCCACTTCGCAACCTCTATGGAAAACCCCGTCTTCCCCGATGCTGTTGGCCCAAGGATAACAATAAGGGGATGTTCAGCATCCTTTAGATGATCGCTTATCATACTTTGCCAAGTTTGCTTATCTAGAGTCATAGTACGAAAAACGATATACTATACCTATGCATACACAACTCCAATCTATCTACGGCGGAATCTTCAATGGATCTATCACCCCGCAAAACACTCTCGTTCCTAGCGTCATCGAAAAGACGCAATTTGGTGAGCGAGTCTACGACATCTACTCTCGCCTCCTTGAGGAACGTATCATCTTCCTTGGTCAAGGAATAGAAGACACCATTGCGAACTCTGTTATCGCACAGCTCCTCTTCCTCGAAAAAGAAGATAGCGAGAAAGATATTACGCTCTACGTAAACTCCCCAGGCGGTCAGGTGACATCAACCCTTGCAATGTACGACACGATGCAACTTATTAAACCAGATGTTTCAACGGTGTGTCTTGGAATGGCAGCTTCTGGTGGTGCGCTCATTTTACTTGGTGGCGCGAAAGGAAAGCGCTTCGCACTCCCCCACTCTGAGATTATGATCCACCAACCACTCGGTGGAGCGCAGGGACAAGCAACTGATATTGCTATCCATGCAGACCATATCGTAAAGACCAAAAAGCTTCTGAATCAGATGATTGCAAAGCACACTGGTCAACCACTGGAGAAAGTAGAAGTTGATACAGAACGTGACAACTTTATGATGGCAGACGCCGCTCTTAAATACGGACTCATTGATAAAATAATTAAGTAGTGAACAAAAAAAACCGATGAGTATACTCATCGGTTTTTTAATGCGATTATTATTTCTTCTCACAGCTACCACCGCAGCAGCAGCACATCTTTACAACAAACACATAAACAAGTAACCAGACAAATGCATTAATCGCAAATGGCATCACTTCGCCGAGTCCAGCATTACCAAGTACTGGCTTTAATAGCATGCCTACAGGAATGGATCCCAGAGCAATACCGCTGCACCATGCAGCAATATGCTTATACATTCCAACAACAAATAGAGCTCCTCCAACAATCATAAGACCAGGAAGAATATATGCCCAAATGGTACCGAGCATAGACAGTGGCCCAAGGCTATCGGACACCATCATGACAAAATCACCGATAGTCATGTAGTGAGCGACGCCCACAAGAAGAAGAGAAAGACCAAACGAGACGATGGTAACCATCTTCATCGCAGTCTTTGGATTTTTCATGTCACAACACATAAAGAGAAGGGGGGAAAGAACAAAAGATAGTGTACCATACAAGTATGTTCACATTGAATACTGTAACATCACAGGGGAGGCAAGGGGTTCTCACCTTGCCACATGGAGTAGTAGAAACGCCATTTTTTATGCCGGTTGGCACTGCAGGAGCAATGAAAGGGCTCACCCATAAAGATCTCCTAGACCTTGGTGCGCAAATCCTCCTCTGCAACACCTACCATCTCTTTCTGCAGCCAGGCGATACACTCATCGCAGGTGCAGGCGGACTGCACAAATTTATTGGATGGGATAAACCCATTCTAACAGACTCCGGTGGATTTCAAGTGTACTCGCTTCGGGGAATCAGCAAGATAGAAGAGCACGGTGTGCACTTTCAATCACACGTTAACGGTGACCCGCTCTTTATTGGTCCAGAAGAAGCAATGCGTATTCAGCATAACTTCGGGAGCGATATCATCATGGTCTTTGACGAATGCCCTCCGTCAACTGCCAAGCGATCTGAGATTCAAACGGCAGTCGACCGCACGCTTCGGTGGGCACAAGATTGTAAACGTATTCACAAACACGTTATCACCTCTGCACCCTCTGACACCTCTGCACCCTCTTTATTTGCTATCGTCCAAGGCGGCCTAGAACGTGACCTACGAGAACACTGTGCCGAAGAGCTCATCGCCATGGGATTTGATGGATATGCTATCGGCGGACTTGCTGTTGGAGAAAGCGAAGCGGAAATGTACAGCGTCCTCGACTGTGTGTGCCCTCTGCTACCGGAAGACAAACCTCGGTATCTCATGGGTGTTGGCGTTATAGATCAGTTACGTACCTGTGTCGCCAAAGGAATTGATATGTTCGACTGCGTTCTCCCCATGCGTGTTGCCAGGCATGGAACCATCTTCCTTAGTGATGGATCACAGCTGCGCATCAACAACGCGAAGTACAAAGAGGACCATTCTCTGATTGATCCAGACTCTCCATCAACGCTGAGCCGTACGCATAAGAAGAGCTATCTTCATCATCTCTTTAAAGCAAACGAACGGTTAGGTGAAACAATTGCATGTGCACAAAATATCGGTGTCACATTAAAAGCAATGCAAGATATGCGCACTATGCTGCAGAAGCCCCTGTCTTAATCTTTGTAATTTGAATCTCCGTGTATCCCTGGCGATGGCCGTGGTCACGACGGTAGCGCTTGCGACGCTTCATCTTAAAGACACGAATCTTTTCTCCCCTGCCGTGAGTGAGAACCTTTGCCTCCACAGATGCTCCGGAAACAGTTGGGGTACCGATATGAATATCGGAATCAGACTGAGCAACAAGAAACACATTGTTAAATGTTACTGTACCGCCTTCTTTCTCAGAAATACTCGGAACACGAAGTGTTGCCCCTTCTTCCACTTTCTCTTGAAAGCCGGCGATGTCAACAATCGCAAACATTGCGGGGAGAGTCTACGGAAGATTACTTTCGTCAGCAAGCGAAAACCGTGCCTTTTCGTTCTGTTTAGGTTTTCTCACTCGAATAAGTGCGGGTCGACTCGCTGTCGTATGTGGTACTGGAATAGGAATCTCAAACCCACCAGTTCCATTCAAAGAGATATACTGCCCCTCCGCCTGCTGCTTTGGTGTTACCAGTACGACAATCTTCCCTCTCACTTGATGAATGGAAGTAAAGACACCTCGAACGAGAAGAATATTGCCTTCTAAGCTATGAAGCGAAAGTGAGAGGTCTATGGAACTGTCTTCTGCTGCCACATACTGACTCAGATCAATTTCCGTCATAAAGGATGCGGAGTATACAGCTCTAAATAGACATGAATAGAGGTTTTTTCAAAAAAAGTTTGCTACACTACGCAGGAGTCTTACGTAATGGGGCGTAGCCAAGTGGTAAGGCAGCGGGTTTTGGTCCCGCCATTCCGGGGTTCGAATCCCTGCGCCCCAGCCAGCCTTCGCTGAAGCTGCGGCTGGCCTGCGGCCAGGGGTTCTTTAAAGTAGTAGAACCTGATTTATGAGTAATGCTTGCCAAAAAGGCCTGCAGAAGCGAGAGCGAAGCTGAGCGCGCCGTAGCCGTTGGCGAAGGCGGGCCTCATACTACTCTTATGTATTGGGTATATCTTCTTCGTTGCTCTGACGGATCTCCTTACACTGGTTCTACACCAGATCTGAAGAGGCGTTTGCACGAACATGCGAGCGGTAAAAGTAAGTCTACATGTAAAAGACTACCAGTTACTTTGCGTAGCGCTGTACTCTTTCCTGATAGGTTGAGTGCAAGAAGATTTGAAGCCTATCTTAAAAGTGGTTCTGGGCGCGCTTTTGCAAAGCGGCATTTTCCATAAATCATCCACCAGCACCAGCCATCGCTATGTGTTATACTCCCTGTATGCATGACCGAAAAAAACATCTCAGTCTTTTCAGCATAATCGCTGCAACTATGCTTGCTGCATGCACACAAACGTCACTAACAAAACCCATGGTCACAGTCATTCAAAAAGATGCCTATGAAGCAACCGTACACTACCAGGTTAATGCACCATCGTTTACGCTGACCATAAAAAACCATAATGCTCCTGTCGATACCGAAGAAGTCCACGCGTTAGACATCTTGCACGTAACTGTTGCAAGCGATGACCTACAAGAATTTTTTCACACCTATACTGCAAAAGAGCAGAAGCAAAGCGGTACGTACGATATTCCCTTTCGTCTTTCATCAGAGAAAAACTATACTATCTGGCTTGATATTCCCAGCAAAGCATCACGCGACCACCATGGTGCGCAACTAGAGTATCGCGGAGTATTGCATGTAGAAAATATAGCGCTAGCAGAGCCAATCTATCCCCCTGTACAGACTGAATTTGCATTGCAAAACGGCTATAAAGCAACACTCACCATACCAAACCCCTTGGTAGCAGGAGGGTCGACCATAGCACCACACATATCCCTAGAAGACCGCAGCGGCAATCCTGTCTCGGTTCTTGATAATGCAGACCACTTCTATGTCGTTGTAGGGCCTCATGAGTACCGATTAGAGCATATGAATCACTATCTATCCACTAGTACAGAACTGGCTCTAAACCCCCTCATCTTCAATGAACCAGGGCACTACATCGTGTGGGCTGAAATATACGTGCAAAACGGCTCTGAAGTAGAAATATTGCAGCCTCAGTTTACGATAAATGCACAGAATAAAGCAGCAATCATCTATCAAGAATAAATTTGACTTATTTTCAAAAAATACTAAAATACAACACTTTTCCAGGATATCCATGTTATTCCGCTTTTCGTACAGCAAAAGGAATACTGTTGCAGTGCTTGCCGTCATAGCACTGCCAATCATCACGTATGCGTGCGGAATTCCAGATATGGAAATTACAAAGACGCTTGATGGAAACCCACAAATCGTCAACGTTGGAGATGTACTTTCATACAGCATTCGTATTCGCAGCAAGACAACAAACGCAGCTGGATCTCAAATGATTATTACTGACACCCCCTCAAGTGGACTTACATTTATTCCAGAAGATATTCAAACTTCAAGCCCGTATTCATGCTTCCGTACTATTCCTGGATACGGCATCGGTTGTTACCTTGAAGGGCCAATAACCGACAAGACGGTGAAAATTCGATTTCGCGTAACAGAAGCAGCAAAGTGTAGCACTGTAACAAACACCGTACGTATTGCAGAAATGAACGAACCCGACCCAAATACATCAAACAACCAATCAACCGTATCTACCTCTGTTCGCTGTAATGACCCAGAAATATCACTCAAAAAAACACTCACGATTGGCTCCCCTTCTGTTGAAGCAGGAGAAAGAGTGCAGTACGAACTACGCGTAAAAAACCTTGATACCTATGTATCAGTACACAATGTAAAGATTGTCGATACGATTCCAGAAGGCCTTGCGTATAATGCAGCGAAGTCATCACCGCATTGTTCTCAGCAAGCACAAGCTATTGTGTGTTCTACTCCAGAAATTCAAAAAAATAACGAAGGGGTATTTCGCATAGAGTTTACCGTACTTCCTACTATCGTCTATCCACACCCAGTGTGTACTACGGGCATCGATAACAGTGCCTACGCAACGACAGATGAAGCGCCAAAGGTATACAGTGACACCGTACACCTTCCTGTAGACTGCCCGGTTCCCAATGTCACTCTACGCAAAGAGGTGAACAAAACGAGTGTAAAATCCGGAGAGGCAGTTGAATATAACATTATTATAAAAAACACTGGTGCTGCTCGTGCTCAGGGTGTTGAAATCTTCGATATACTGCCAACAACTGCAGGAGTGCAGTGGAATGCAGGGCAAAGTGATAATCGCTGTTCCTATGCAAGCGACAAGGCAATGCTTTACTGCCAACTGGGTACTCTTGAGCCCGGGAAAGAAGTGCGAGTATCTCTTACATTTGATATCACTGATAGTGCACCCTGCAACGCAACATTTAGCAACAGTGTGCGACTCAACTCGCTGACGCAAACAAATATTGTTGCCAGCTCTCCAGAGACAACAATTCTCTGTGATCTACCAATTCTCTCAGCCACCAAAGAAGCTGATAAGACAGAAATAGATGCAGGAGAGCGCATTATCTATACCATTCGCATCCAGAATTCGGGGAACGGTGATGCCAAAGATGTCGTTATCGAAGATCCTCTTCCTGCCAACCTACAATTTGATGCATCTCGCAGTGATAGCACCTGCAGCATCACGGGTTCTACCGTGCGTTGTGGTAGCTACACCGTCGCAAAAAACTCTCAGAAATCTGTAAAAATTGCCTTCACGTTCCTTCCATCATAATCATGTTGAACGTACGCATCATCATTCTCCTTTCACTCCTCTGCTCACAGGTGGGCATGCAGTCTTGGCCGACTCCCGTAGTAGAGGCAGCATATGGAGATGTGCAAATGAAAGTCGATACAGCGTCAGACCTTGTCGGAAGAAAAACTACAGTATTGTTTTTTAAACTAGAAAACTCCGATAGCACATCCATTCCTGATGCGGAGCTAACTATTTCCAGCAGTCGTGATATCTCTGTAAATAACAGTAAATCGAGTGCCGACTGTAAGGAAGATGGCGGCAAAATAGTCTGCTCCCCTATTTTTATTGCGGGAAACGATACATCGATCGTGCGCGTTGAAGTACGGCACAGCGAGGCATTCTCTTGCAAGAACAATCCCACCCTCACCCTCAGCCTTTATATCCCTGGTGTGCGACGTATTCTACAAACAGCTACATCAGGTGGAGGAGTATGTAATCATGATGAAAATTCATTTGAAAATAATCCTAAGCTCAACGGAATAAAGACAACATTTTTAGAGCTGCCAAACACTGCCAAGGCCGGTGAAACTCGGACAATAAAAGTTCGTCTGGAAAATAATAGCTCAACAGATATTCCAAAGGGGGAGTTTAAGTTTGTTCTTAATGATGCCGCCTTTATCAAAAGTGGAAGCTCAAGTGAGTGTGAAAGGGATCCACACTCTTATGCAATTTTATGTCCATTCATGCCACTTAATGCAGGCACAAGTAAAACGTTTACTGCAAAGTTTACGTTGGATAGTAACCTAGAATGTTTTGAACAAATACAGGGATCCACAATAGCTGTATTGTGGGGACCAGATATCGTGCCAGGATTCAATGATGCATTTCAAGGACATGATATATGGACATACATTGATTGTGATATTCCTAAGCCACCACAAGCAGATGTCGAAATTCAAAAAGAAGCTATCGAAAGCAGCGTACCGCTTGGAGGAGACATCTCATATAACATCACTATCAAAAATAACGGTCCAGACACCGCACAGAATGTGCAGGTACGCGATACCATTCCAAGCGGACTCACATTCAAAAGTGCCACAGGGCCAACAAATTGTAGCCAACAGGGAAGCGAGGTTGTCTGTAATCCTCTGACACTTTCCAATGGTGACCGAGAAGTTTACACACTTACCTTTCAGGCACCTATTACAACCGATGCATGCGATACATCAGTAACAAACACGGCACATATCACAAGTGGTACACCGGATAATCGTGATAGCAATAATAGTGACACGTCAGGAAACACGAAAATTATTTGTGGTGAGATTACGCTCTATAAAAGCGTTAACCATTCTACAGCAGAGAAAAATAGTAGCATCGAATACACCATTCGTGTTGTGAGCAAAACAAGTGCAGGTGCACAGGGAATTGTCGTACGTGATGTGATCCCCGATGGCCTGCGATTTGAACCACAACTCAGTGATGCCTCTTGCTCCGTGCAAGGCAACACCATTGAATGTAGACCAGACGATATTGTCGGCAAAAATACGAAATACATCGTGCTTACCTTTACAGTACTTCCTTCTGCTGTCTGTGGAGAAACCATCACCAACGTCGCTAAAGCAACTGCAGAGCATATACCAGGCGAAGTAGAAGATGACGCTGTCTTTACCGTAAAATGCACACCGCCAAAAATCACGATAGAAAAGTCTGTCGATAAGACAGAGATACAACCCGGAGGAGGCCTGACGTACACAATTGTTGTAAAAAACACTGGTGAAACAACTGCTGAAAACATTGTTGTCACCGATGCATTCCCACGGAATGCAGGCGTCACATTCCAGGCAACGGGCAGTGGTCCAAATTGTGCACTAAATGGATATGATGTTGTATGTACAAGTGCATCACTTGCTGCTGGCGCTGACATTACATTCACAGTGCGTGCGACCACAACATCAACAGTTGCATGCGACTCTACAATCGCAAACAGTGCAAGCGTTGACGCAAACAACGCGAGTCGCGCTTCTTCGAGTACAGTGAAGACAACCGTTATCTGCGAAAAAGTACCACTGCTACACGCACGGAAAGAAGCTGATGTCACCGTACTCAACAAAGGAGACCGCATCGTCTACACCATCGTCATTGAAAATAGTGGCAATGGTGACGCAACAGACGTTATGGTCCACGATATTATCCCATTGGGACTTCGCTTCGATGCTACGCAAAGCAATGCGCGCTGTCAGGTCTCGGGAATTTCGGTTGAGTGCGGAACATTTACTGTTCCTGCCAACTCAACACTATCGGTAAAAATCGGATTTATCTTCGACGCTCTAGCGGGATAATCCATGATGATGGTCGCCATGACCACTCGACCGCAGCAAGGTTCACAGACGGATCAACAAGTCGCTGCATCGTCCGTCCATTTAGAGAAGCAAAACTGTCGGCATATACCTCGGTCGTTATCCCCTCTCTCTCGAAATAGTAATTGTGAAGCCAATGTGCAAAAAACAGTATCATATCTGGCCGAGCGCTCATTTTACTTTCTTGCCTACTACTCAGAAACTCTCGAGGTGCTACAAGCCACGTGGTATCAGATGCAGGATCTTTTACGACAAACTCTACATGCCCACTCTTACTGCGAAGTTTCATATGCCAGCTAAACATATGCCCCTCTTCGGTCCAATGCACCACCCCAGGATAAAGTATGTGACGCAGGGGAAAAAGAAGCTGAAATGCAGTAAAAAGACTCAAGAATACCGCAAAAATACGCTGCGTTGTTGTCATATTTTGCAACACTTCTTTTGTTAGTACTGACTGCCTTTTTACAAGCTTTCTAGGCCAATCTGCATCGAAAAATGACAGTGTTCCAACAATCATAAGCCAGGGGAAGATTCCAATATGGAATAGCTGGCTATTAACGATATTAAAGGCAACAGCCAGAAAAAACCCTATCCACCGCGTTCTTCTCCAGAGAAGTAGTGGTACAAATAGCAAATCAAGTAGAATGCCAGAATAGCTAAGAAATAGCGCTGTAGTGCGCCCATAGCCATCACGAGCAATCCAATCTGTTAACGGGTATCCCCGAAGCCAATCGATATTGAATTTTGCAAGTCCACCATAAAAGTAGGTAATACCAAATTGCAGCCGAATAAGCCAAATAGACCACAATTCAATATTTTTTGTCCTTGGGTGAGGCCAAAAATATGCATCCAGAGACCAGGTTCGATGCGCAGGGATAAACATCATGGAAAAGGCGACCAAAATGACAAAATAGAAGTGGTTTAAGTAATGCGCCTGTTCCAGTAAAAAAATATAAGAAAATGCAAAGAATAGCCCAACGGAGGCAATTCGATAGAACAGACCTATTGCAACAAGTGCGCTACAGAGCCCCAAAAAGAGAAAATGCCACTCCATCAACTGGAGCGTCGGCCATGGATGAACCCAGCTGAAGTACGGATACGTAAAATAGAGTGATTTACCCGTATAGTACGATTCTATCCATTGATTATGGAAGTAGCGCCAAACCTCCCAGAGCAATACAGTGCCAAATCCTATGCGAAATACAGCAATTGACGACCCATCCACCGGACTGTACATACGCCCTAAAAGAGTCATAGAAACACGAAAATATCATAGGAAAGCGGTTATTCCTAGTATTGACAAATATTATTTAATAATGTATAAATACCGCCTTTATGGCGGTTTTCCATCACCAGAAATCTCGACGTATATTTAGCAGCATGCTCATGCTGTCGCTCGTGCTTACGCAGTTTTCGACAGGCGTGTTCCCTATTCCACTCGAACCAATTAGTGAGGAAAAGGTAGAAGCTGCAGACCCATGTCCCGATATACAGAACACAGCGACGGTATCAGCAAGTAATCACACAACTATCACGACAAACACTGTTACCACAACAACGAATTGTCCTGAGCCTCGTTTAGAAATTACAAAGAAGACGAGCACGAACAATGCAGAGCCTGGCGATACTGTGACCTTTACGCTTGCAGTAAAAAACACAGGAACCGGAACAGCAAAAAATGTAGTGATATCAGATGTTATTCCTACTGGACTTACCTTTAATGACAGTGCAAGCAGCTCTGCATGTAATAGTAACGGATCTGTTGTGACGTGTGGACCACTCAACCTCGATGGAGGCAAGGAACAAACCTACACATTGAAATTTGATGTAGGAAGCACAGCACCGTGCAACGGTAACATCTATAACACTGCATCGGCATTGGCAGATAACCACACAACCGTAAGCAGTAACCAGGTAAGCATTAGTATCACCTGCCCTAACCCCGAGCTGACGCTTACAAAATCTGCTGATAAAACAACCATCTCACCTCAGGATACAGTCACCTACTCCCTTGTTGTAAGGAACAATGGAAATGCAGTAGCAAACAATGTAAAGGTGATTGACCCAATTTCACCATACTACACATACCTTGATGCTATCAGTGATAACCTCTGTAACCAGGTTGGTAATACAGTGGAGTGCGGTACATTCTCTCTAAACCCTGGTGCAAGTAAAACATTGAAAGTGGCATTTAAACTGCTTGATACAAGTCCTCCATGTAATCAACAAATCGAAAATACTGCCGAGGGTGAAGCGGACGGCAACATCCGCATATGGAGCAACAAGGTCTATGTTAACGTACAGTGTCCACAACCAGACATACGCGTTCGTAAAGACGTTGATGCGACATCGCTCAGTGGTGGCAAAGGAACAAAGCGCCTTACGTACACCATCACCGTGGAAAATCCTGGACAGGTGTCTCTGACAAATGTGCACGTATTGGACACTATCCCTTCTTCATCACTCACATTTATTCCAGGTGCAAGTGACAGTAGCTGCCAGCAATCTGGAAATCGCGTTGAGTGTACAAAGAGTAGCCTCTCTGTAGGTCAGCAAAAAGAGTTTGTTCTTGCCTTTGATGTTGATACAGACACTGCCTGTAACGAAATTATTAGAAATAATGCAACAGTGAACAGTGACCAACTTGGTAGCAAGGAAACAAATACGGTAACAACGACCGTAAGTACCTGCCCACAGCCAAGGTTGAGTGCAATAAAAACAGCGCAGCACACAACACGCGAACCAGGTGACCAGATCCGGTTCACGATTGCTATCTTCAATGATGGTGATGGTGATGCAACAGGTGTTACACTTACAGACACTGTTCCAAATGGACTCACGTACGTTAGTGGACTTTCACCAAATGAGTGCAAGCTCAGTGGAAACACGATTACTTGTGGTAACTACAGTATTTCTGCACATGACAGTAAATACGTTTCTCTGTACTTTACCGTGAATGCTAACGCACCTTGCGATTCCACGATTGTCAACAGAGGAACCATTGCAGCAAGTAACCACAGTACTGTTTCTACAAACGATGAATCTATTACTGTTATCTGTCCGAATACTCAGCTGAAGATCCAAAAGGGGGTTGATGTATCTGTAGCGAAATACAATGACATTATTACGTACACGTTGAATGTTGAAAACGTTGGAACAACAAGTGCAACGAATGTGGTTGTGAGCGATGTAGTGCCGCAGTACCTCACCTACCTCGATAACCAGAGTGATAGTAGCTGTGACCTAAACGGTGGCACCGTTATCTGTGATGGATTTAACCTATCTGCAGGCAGAGATAAAACTATCCAACTCAAATTCAGCCTACTGGATAGTGCACCGTGTGACATCGTTATTCCGAATACTGCAAGTGCTAAAGCAGACAATGCTACAGGAGTACAAAGTGCTCAAGTGCATTTCCGCGTTGAATGTCTTCAGCCAAACTTTACCACGGAAAAAACGGTAAATAAGTCACAGGCAGAAATTGGTGACGCATTGCAGTACGACATCAAAGTGACAAATACGGGCAAGGTGCCACTCAGTGGACTCTCTGTGATCGACTCTGTTCCGGCAGGTCTTACGTTTAATGCAAGTGCATCCGACAATCGTTGCTTCCTTCAGGGGGGAGACATTAAATGTAGCAGTAGTACTATTGCTGTAGGAGGCAGTGAAACCTACACACTTGTGTTTACCGTTCGAAACGACGCACAGTGCAACTCGACAATCTACAACCAAGGATACGTTGTAGCTACAGGGAACGGCAACCTCGATAGATACACAAACACTGTGTATACAACTGTCGTCTGCCCAAAGACTGAACTGCGACTTACCAAGATAGCTGATAAGACCACTGCAACACGTAGTGATCTCGTTACCTACACACTTACAGTAAAGAATACAGGAAATGTTACCGCAGAGAATGTTACCGTAAGTGACGGGGTACCAGCATACCTCACCTACCTCGATAGCCAGAGTGATAGTAGCTGTGACCTAAACGGTAGCACTGTAGAGTGTGATGGATTTAACCTCTCTGCAGGCCAGAGCAAAGAGCTTAAACTGGTGTTTAAGGTACTCGATACAGCCCCATGTAATGGTGTTATTGTTAACCGTGCAGATGCCTATGCAAAGAATGCACCAACAGTGTGGAGTAGCCAAGTAAACACAAGTGTGTACTGTCCAGTTCCTGCCCTTACGGCAAAGAAGACAGTAAATAAAACGTCTGTCGAGCATGGAGACCAGCTATCGTATGACATCACAGTACAGAACACCGGTGAAGTAACCCTAAAGAGTCTCTGGATTATAGATACTATTCCTGCCGGTCTTACGTTTAATGCAAGTGCATCCGACAATCGTTGCTTCCTTCAGGGGGGAGACATTAAATGTGGATACAACGATATTCCTGTAGGCAGCAGCGATACATACACTATCGCCTTTACTGTAAAAAATGATGCACAATGCGGAAATGCTATTCTAAACCAAGCATACGTTGTAGCTACAGGGAACAATAACCTTGATGGATACACGAATACTGTTTCAACAACAGTGACCTGCAAAACACCGGGAATCGAAATTCGAAAAGCTGTTGATAAAACATTTATTAGTGGAAACCTCAACCTTCCACATTTGACATATTCCATTGCGCTCAAAAATACCGGGAATACAACACTAACTGACGTTGTCATCACCGACCATATTCCAGACCACCTGACTCTTGTTCCAAGTTCAACCGATAGCGACTGCCATAAGGTACTCGGTGATATTGTCTGCGATGGAACTGATATTCCATCAGGACAAACCAATAGTTACACAATCGTGTTTGCAGTCGATGTCGAAGAGCTTTGCGGACAGACTATTCGCAACGTTGCAACAGTTGATACATACGAATTGCCACGAACAACAAGCAATACTGTAGATACAGTTGTAGGAAGCTGTCCAGAACCTGACCTCTATATTGAAAAGACGGCAACACCCTACAATGTCACACGAGGACAGCAGTTTGTCTACAAGCTCTTTGTAGAAAACCAAGGCCTTGGGAAGGCAAAAAACGTCATCGCATCTGATGTTCTTCCTACTGAAGTAACTTTTGTTCCAAACGCAAGCTCACCTGAGTGTTCACTGAGCGGGAATAAAGTGCAATGTGGACCACTTGACCTTGATACTGGTGACGACAAGCTCTACACCATTGCTGTCACTACGAAGAGTGATGCTCCTTGTACGCAATTCTTCAACCAAGCAAGTGTTTCTGCTTCCAATGCAAATCCAAAGACAAGTGCATCTGTTGGCGTGACTGTGCAATGTGCAACAAGCTTTACTGCTCAAAAAGTAGTCAGTAGTAATACTGTAGAACGCGGTAATACGCTCTCCTATGACATCAAAGTAACCAATACTGGCCAATTGCCACTCACAGGTATCAGTGTAGTTGATACCGTTCCAACTGGCCTCACCTTTAACCAAGCGGCATCCGACAACCGTTGCTTCCTCCAAGGGGGAGACATTACGTGTAGTAGTAATACTATCGCCGTCGGAAGCAGTGATACATACACAATTGTATTCACCGTAAAAGATACGGCACAGTGTAGTAGTACTATTACGAATAAGGCATACGTTGTAGCTACAGGGAACAATAACCTTGATGGATACACGAATACCGTTTCGACAAACGTAATCTGTCCTAACACCGAACTACAACTCACAAAGATTGCTGATACAGCAGTTGCCAAACATGATGATATTGTCACCTACACGTTGAATGTGAAAAATATCGGCACAGTTACTGCAAAGAATGTAACCGTCGCGGATGCAATTCCACCATACCTCACCTACCTCGATAACCAGAGTGATAGTAGCTGTGACCTAAACGGTAGCACTGTAGAGTGTGATGGATTTAACCTCGCTGCAGGCCAGAGCAAAGAGCTTAAACTGGTGTTTAAGGTACTCGATACAGCCCCATGTAATGGTGTTATTGTTAACCGTGCAGATGCCTATGCAGATAACGCTGCTACGGTTTGGAGTAGCCAAGTAAACGTCCGAGTTGAGTGTGCAAATCCAGAATTTACGGCAACGAAAACTGTCAATACGTCATCTGTAAAACCAGGCGAAAAGCTCTCGTACGACATTGTTGTGAAGAATACTAGCCAAGTCACTCTTGGCGGCCTCTGGGTTATTGATACGGTTCCAAGTCAACTAACATTTGACGACGCAGCATCTGACACACGCTGTTTCCTCCAAGGTGGAGACATTAAGTGTGGTGATGATGATATTGCTGTCGGAGGAAGTGATACATACACAATTGTATTCACCGTAAAAGATACGGCACAGTGCAGCAGCACTATTACGAATAAGGCATACGTTGTCGCAACGGGTAATAGCAATCTTGATGGATACACGAATACCGTTTCGACAAACGTAATCTGTGATGTACCAAAACTGAAGCTCACAAAATCCGCTAATGTCGACACCGCCTACATTGGCGACGTCATCAAGTATAATCTGGTAGTAGAAAATATTGGCGAGGGTCGTGCGTACAATGTCTTTGTTGTGGATGATGTCATTCCTGAACTTGCATTCTTGTCTACACAAAGTTCACCGGAATGCGTGCTCAATGGCAACACCGTAGAATGTGGCCCTGTAGATCTGAACAAAAATGCAAAAAAGCAGTTCACAATTGCCTTTACAGTTAATAGCTATGCACAGTGTAATTCTACGATTTACAACCAGGCAGAGGCTGTAGCAAGCAATGCAACATCTGTACTGTCGAACTCAGAAAGTGTCGAGATTCTCTGCCCAGACCCAAAGGCAGACGTCCAAGTCATTAAGTCTGGTGTCGGACAGATAATGCGCGGAACAACTATTGTTTACGACATCAATGTAAAAAATCTAGGACCAGATACCGCAGAGGATGTGCTGATCTACGACATTGTGCCTCAAGTGCTCAAGCAAGACAGTAGCACATACATCAACCTAGCATTCAACCCATTTGAGTCCGACGGAAGTTGCAGCGAAATCGCAGGGGAGGTTGTCTGTGGTGGTATCGATCTTCTCAACGGAAATAGTCGCACATTCAAGGTCGCCTTCGATGTTCCACCAAATGCATTCTGTGCAAAGCCAATACTGAACCATGTAGAAGTAGAAACGGCAACAGATGATCCTGTATCCGCAAACAATGCAGATGATCATTATGCAACCGTCAACTGTGCAACGGGTACACTGGATATTCATAAAGACGGTCCAGCAACGGCAAAGCATGGCGATGAAATTACGTACACCGTTACCGTAGAAAATAACCTCGGCTACTCCGTAACGAAAAACCGTGTAATCGATCCTGTTCCTGCCAATCTGCAATACATCCGTTCAGACGATAGCCTTTGCAGGTATCAAAGCCAAACAAACGAAGTCATCTGTGGTGAGTTTGACCTGGCTACAAACCAATCACGAACGTTTACGATGACCTTTAAAGTACTCGATAGCGCATTGTGTGGCCGTGCCATTATCAATATTGCAGACATCTGGAGTAACCATGGTGGAGTAAACCCTGAGTGGAGTAACGCAGTTGATACAACAATCCTTTGTGACGCTAAACTGCTCATTAGCAAAACAGATAATCGTACAACAGCAAAAGTCGGTGACACGCTTACCTACGAAATCGATGTACGAAACATCTCTCAAACTAATGCTACAAATGTGGTCGTTGTCGACGATCTACCAAGTGAAGTAACATTCCTTTCTACAAGCGCTAACGGTACATACAACCAAAGCAACCACAGTGTCACATGGACGATTGATGTACAAGCAAACGATACAAAGACGCTAACCATTACAGCAAAAGTCGCAAGTGGAGACGATGGTGATATCGTTCGCAATGAAGTCTGTATTGAGGGAACAAGCACCTGTGATGACGATACGACAACAATTATCGAAGAACAAAAGCCTGTGCTGACCATTGCAAAAACAGACCATCGTTCAACAGTACAGCCTGGTCAGCAGCTAACCTACGATATTGATATCGCCAATATCTCATCGACATATGCAAGCGATGTAGTAGTTATCGATACCTTGCCATCCTTTGTTAGTTTCGTCAGCGCAAGCCACAACGGAACCTTTAGTAACGGTGCTGTTGAGTGGAAACTGGATGTAGGAGCGCATGCGACGGAGACACGAAATGTGACTGTTCAGGTAAACCAAAACGCCCCAGATGGAACCTACCTACTCAACTTCGTAGAGATTGTAGGTGGACCAGATGACGATGATACAACGAAAGTCATTGTAGAGCAGGAGCAGCTTGGTTGTATCGATGTAAAGAAAGAAACGTTCAACACAAATGGTGCTACGTTGACACCAGTAACACAATTCGCCTTTGCACTCGATGGAAACGTACAGACCATCTACAACGATAGTACTGGAAACGCGAAATTCACAAACGTTCCTGTTGGTACCCATACGGTTACAGAAACGATTCCAAGTGGATGGAAGCAACTCAGTGTAACACCTTCAAACGGGCAAGTAGTTGTACCAGAGGGCAGCAATTGTGTAACAGTAACCTTCAAAAACCAGCAGGTAGGTACTACAACTGAAGAGAAGGACTTCACTATCAGTAAAACTGATAACGAAACTGAGGTGCGGCCAGGCGAACGTCTCACATACGAAATTACGGTAAAGAACGTTGGTAATGTTGATGCAACCGATGTCGAAGTTATCGACGACTTGCCAGGCAATGTTGACTACGTTTCCTCAAGCGATGGCGGAAGTCGAAGCGGCAGTCGTGTCACATGGAGCATTGATCTTAATGCCGGCCAGAGCAAAACACTCACGGTCAAAGTCGACGTTGATGACAATGCAGATGATGGTGATCGAATTGATAACGAAGCTTGTGTAGAAAACTACGACTGTGACGACGACCGTACAACTGTTGTCGATAATAACAACAGTGACGGAGATATCCGCATTAGTGTCAATGGCGACCCAGACCCCGTAGACCTCTGCCGTGAAGACTATGTGGAATACGATATCCGTCTCACAAATTCGTCTGATTCTAGTGAAAGAGTAGATGTAATTGCACTACTCGATAGCAATACCGACTATCAGAGTTCTTCCGATGGTGGACGTGAGCGTAGCACTGACCGTGTTGAATGGGACAATATCAGCATCAGTCGTAACAGCAGCAAGACATTACGGCTCCGTGTCCGTGTAGAAAGCGGCACACGAGATGGTGATACCCTAAGGCTCCGTGTTGCTGTGAGTGACGGTGATACTGACTCCGAAACAACACGTGTCGTCAATCGTTGTGATAATCCACCTCCACCACAATATGGCGCACCTGAGCTGACTATTGATAAGACTGCCGATCGTACAGAAGCACTTGCTGGATCACTGGTATCGTACACCATCACTATTCGAAACACCGGTAATGAAGATCTTCCAAATACCGTGCTTACCGATGACTACCCAGAGACATATATGACCATCTCCGATCCAGGTGGTGGTGCAGATGCAGGTGGTACTCTCCGATGGGACTTGGGCACACTCCGTGCCAACTCAACAACAGTGGTACGCTACCGAGTACGCCTAAAGGAAGGACTCCCTCGTGGAACCACTATCCGCAACATTGCTACCGTCCGCGGTGGAGCGCTGACACGCACTGATGACCACGTCATCGTTGTGCCAACACCACCACAAACAGGGCTTGGCGCCTTCATTAGTGGGGTAAGTGACAACCAAAAGAATATCACGCAAGTCGCAAGCGAGAATGCTGCAGGTGCAACCCTCCCCATCCTCGTGTGGGTGACAACAATGCTTACAGGACTCGGTCTTGGCGGATTCCTAGGAAAACGGTTCCTCTTCTAAAAAATAAACTCGCGGATCATGCTCGGGAGTTCTTCAAAACTCTCCTGTAACGCTATACGTTCCTCTGTAGTCATTTTACTCAGGACCCAACTGCTCAAGTCCGTTTTCTTAGGTGGCTCCCCTAGGCCAATGCGAATACGAGGGAATGCCTCCCCGTAGACATCAACAAGAGATTTTAATCCATTATGAGTTCCTGGCCCACCGGAAGCACGGAAACGCAGTTCTCCAAGAGGAATGTCAATATCGTCGGAAAGGATAACAATTTGTGTCGTCGGATCGAGCTTATAAAAATCAACCACCTTGCGAACACAATCGGCAGATAAGTTCATATATGTCTTTGGTTTGACAAGGAGAATGGGGGCTATGCCAATACGTGCCTCGAGAATATCACCATCAAATTTCTGCTTGTCCTGCCAGTCCCCTTCTCCAAATTCCTTCGCCAACTTCTCAAGCGCCATAAACCCAGCATTATGCCGCGTTCCTTCATATGCTTTTCCATGATTTCCTAGGCCAAAGATAGCGAGCACCGGTTTCATAGAAACGAATATACAGCTCGACGAAAGGCCTGAACAGCCCTCGCTGCATCTTTCTCGGAAACCTGAATGCCTGCGTCATGAGCAATCCTATTTCTCAGCTTATGTGCCATCCATACATCATCAAGGTTTGGCAGTCTGGAACCATGCCGCTTAAGAAGCGAACCAAGATCGCCTTTACACCCAAGCTCCTTAAATGCTGCGTGCAACACTTTGTCTGCCTCCAGTACCTTTTGTGCAGGATACTCATGTGTATCGACATTGCTCCACAATGTTTCAATGCGTTTCTTTGCATATCCACGTAACGTTTTCTTTTTTCTGAGATACATGATCGCAAAAAAGAGAAACAAAACGCCAATGATATTTCCCAATATGTCCATTATTGCTCATCGGTATCATCATCTTCGTCTTCATCTTCGTCTTCAAATTGTTCCAAGCTTACCTCTCTAGCAACAATTGCTGACAAGAGCTCTTGAACATGCTTGGCATCTGAGAGATTGCGTGCATGCAAGTACCCTTCCATTTGCTTAAGAATAACAGCTTCTACCGCACGAGGATGTTTAACGTATGACAATGAAAAGAGACTTCCCGTTGATATCTTCTCAACGCTAATGGTTCCATAGCGCATCAATGTACCAAGAACTCCCTCTATCTCATAACTCACTCCCTGTATATCGCTATAGAGTACCCGTGTACTCTGGCGATGGAACCAGCCATGCCACTCTACATCAATAATGCCTTGGTCCGTAATAATCCAGGCATCAAGATAGTAATCATAAAAATTACGCAGGCCCCAAACCATGATGCCAGCAGAAATAATGGCAGCCATGTAATAAATAACTGGAAACGGAGCAAATAGCACAAACCCCCATGCTGCTAAAAAACCAATAAGCGGCCAAAAAAGTTCTTTCATGCCAACAAGCCAATGCTGATGGACAACAAGCAAGATCTCTTCATCATCATCAATATGCCGATTAAAAAGGCGCTGCCCAAACATGAGTAAGAGTAGTATAGCAGTAAATGAAAAAAACCGTATACTGTGCAAGATGAATACAGCAAAACAACACGGGCTTTGGTTTCACCTCTTTGACGTAGGGTTAAATATTGTCATTATTGTAGGAGTGGTCGCCGTTATCAGAACGTTTTTGGTGTCTCCATTTCAGGTAGAAGGAAGTTCCATGCTCTCAACGTTGGAACACAAGGAATACATCATCATCAATAAGCTTGCCTATCGCCTTGGCTCGCCTAAGCGAGGAGATGTCGTCGTATTTCGACCACCAACATCACCAGATAAGCCGTACGTCAAACGTGTCATCGGTATGCCAGGAGATACTGTCACCATCGAAGATGGAGAGGTGTTTATCCAAGCTGGAAGCAAAGGAGCAACTGTGCTTTTAGAAGAAGAATACCTTAATGCTGCCAATCGTGGACGCACTTTCCAGTCTCCCCCAAGTTCAGGAAACACGAGTCGTATAAGCTACACCGTCCCCGAAGGTCAGTACTTTCTACTCGGCGACAACCGAACCGGTAGCCTGGATAGTAGGAGTTTCCGCGACAGCAACGGCGACCCCATTCCTTTCGTTGAAGAGGATGCTATTATGGGACGGGTATGGGTTATTGCCCTTCCCATCAGCAAAATTCATGCTCTAGAGCCTCCTATCTACGATTTATGACCTTCTATTTCTCCATCTTTTCCTTGCGAAACCCTCAACTGAAGGTATAATACCTTTACTTATCCCCGGGAGGGGTTTTTTACGAAGAAGACAATGAATATCTCAACCTACATTCAAGAAGCAATCGCTGAGCTCCACCAGGTCCGTTGGCCAACGCGCCACCAGGCAGTGCGACTCAGTGTTATCACGATCGGTTTTACAGCAGCATCTGCCATTGCATTCGGCGCTATCGACTACGCACTCGCGCAGGTGGTGACATTCCTCCTTTCCCTAACCTACTAACACTCTAAAACTCTATCTCTCTAGTCCCATGGGAAAACAAGATCCAAACGCCGGCAGAAATTGGTACGTGGTCCACACGTATAGCGGATATGAAGATGCTGTTGCAGAAAGCCTCAAGCAACGTATTGAGAGTTTTGGTATGGGCGATTACATCTTTGATGTACAAGTTCCAAAGGAGAAGCAACTAACGTTCCGTAAGGGTGAGCCACAAGAAGAAGAGAAGAAGCTCTTTCCCGGCTATGTTCTTATCGACATGATTGTTACAGATGAAAGTTGGTACCTCGTTCGTAACACTCCAAACGTCACTGGATTTGTTGGAAGTGGCAATATTCCCGTTCCCGTTACTCCAGAGGAATTTGGTGTTATCGAGCGTCGTGTTGGAGAACAGGAAGCCAAGTTCAAGAGCGACTTCCAGGTTGGTGACCTGGTTATTATTGTCGACGGTCCATTTAAGAACTACGAAGGTACCGTCGATGGTGTCGATATCAACAAGGGAAAGATTTCAGTCAACGTTCTCATCTTCGACCGCGAAACACCCGTGGAGCTTGATTTCACGCAGGCGAAAAAGAAGTAGTCACCCGCCTCGGAAGCAGAATACCGAGGCCAATCATTTGAAGTACCTGGCCAATAGTAAAGCCGACGGGGATAGCAAGGACGCCAATACTTGGCGCAAACACCCAGGCAACAACAATGGCAACAATGCCATTGGAAACACTAAAGATAGCAGGGGTAATGGTGTGCCGTGTCGCATAGAATGCCCGAAGCAAAAGATGGTTGATACTCTCAAAAGGAATCGAAATAGCATATGCAATAAGGCACAACGTAAAAATAGGCAGGACGTGCGAAAGGGAAACAAGCTTTGCAGCAATCGGCGCAATGAGCACGAGAGTGATAGACCCTGGAATTGTTAGGAAGAGAAGAATGGAAATCCCCTTTCGCAAATAAATGTAGTACCGCTTTTTTTCTTTTTTCGAAGCTGCCTGGCTAAGAAGTGAAAATGCAGATTGTGCAAGAGCAATACCAGCGACTCCAACAGCAACCGCTTGAAAGTTTCTGGTGTAGGCGTTGATAGTGACAGATCCAGCATCAAGGCCAGACGCGACAGTATCAAACAGTAATAACTCCAACTGCAACGTACCAAGAGCAAGCATGCGCGGCCACATCAAGCGATAGAACTCTTTGAGGTCAGAATGAAACAAGCCTGAAAACTGAAACCTGAAACCTGAAACCTGACTATATACAGAGGCTCCTCGTAACATTACATACACCACTGCTCCAGCAAGTGTCCCAATCATCGGTCCATACGCACCATAGACCGGTGTGAGATACACCGTTCCAAGAATAGTACCAAGCGTATAGAGCATGGGAGTTAGCCCATAGATCCAGTACCGCTGAATAGTAATGAGGTATTGTCCGAATGCATTTCCAAAGACAAAGAGAAAGTTCGTTACAAGTGCCAGACGGGCAAAGTTGATATAGAGCTCTAAACTTTCCCCTTCAAACCCGACAAGAAACGGGGCAACCCACGGGAGTACAATACTAAGAATAATGGCAAATACACCAAACGTAAGAGACGCAATGCCTATAACCGCATTAAGCAACTCCTGCATCTGCTTCGTCTTCTTATCTGCATGGTACGTAGCGAGTAGCGGAACAAGCGCTACGGAAAACCCTGCCATGATCATCATCTGAAAACAGAGATCTGACGGACGAAATGACGCGATGTACACATCGACGGTATCGAGTCCCGGAAACGTTGATGCGAGCATCCGATCGCGAATAAGGCCCATGAGCGATGCGCCAAATTGCATAACAGCAAGAACCAACGCACCACCGAGGATCCTTCCCTGCCGAAACTGGTCGAAGAGATCACGAGCTCTCATAGACAAATAATAGCAGAATTTTCAATGTTCAATTATCCATTTTCAATTTAGTATAAGCGCATCAATGACCCCAACACTTCCCTTTTCAAGCGCACAGGACGATGAGATTTCTTCGATACTTAAAGAGTATCAAATAGGACTGACTGTGGAGGAGGCAAAGAAAATTGTTGATCTTCTTGGGCGTGATCCAACACTCACCGAAGCGATTATTTGGGGAATTCAAGGAAGTGAACACTGTAGTTACAAATCGTCTCGACGGTTTTTAAAGAATTTTGTGACAGAGGGTAAACACATTATTCTCGGACCAAAAGAAGACAGTGGCATTGTCGCCATAACAGACGGCCCGAGCGGAAAGCGCTGGGGACTTGTTGTTACACACGAGAGTCACAACCACCCGAGCCAAATTGTTCCCTACGAAGGAGCTGCAACCGGCGTCGGTGGAACCGTACGTGATGTGGTCTGCATGGGTGCTCGCGTAATTGGTGCCATGGACATGCTACGACTTGGTGATTTGAAAACAGAAGAGAGTAGAGCAATTGCCTCGGAAGTGATTCGCGGCATTGGCGGATACGGAAACCCGCTTGGCATTCCAAACATGGGAGGAGATACCGTGTTTGATAGCTCCTATAACAATAACTGCCTCGTGAATGCTGTTGCACTTGGTATTGTGCGCGAAGATGAAATTATTCATAGCTTTGCCCCGGAAGAAGCAGGAGAAGTGGGCTACGATATTATTCTTGTTGGAAAACCAACCGATCGGTCGGGCTTCGGCGGAGCAGCGTTTGCTTCGGCATCGATGGAAGAAGAAAAGCGCGAGCAAAACAGTGGTGCTGTCCAAGAGCCAAACCCCTTCCTCGAGAGGCACCTTCTTGCATCATGCTATGCACTCTTTGACTGGCTGGTTGCCGAGGGGAAACTCGACAAGATTTCTTGTAAAGACCTTGGGGCAGGCGGAGTTGTGTGTGCATCTGTCGAGCAAATGACGGAGCATGGGTTTGGAGCAGAGGTAAACCTAGATGCCGTTCATACAGCAATAGATGATCTACCAGCAGAAGTAATTGCCTGTGCAGAAACACAAGAGAGACTGTGCTTCACATGCCACCCAGATCTAACTGAGCGTATCCTCAAGCACTTCAACGAAACGTGGGATCTGCCAAGTGTTGCCACACATGCACGTGCAAGTTTAATTGGAAAAGTGACAACGGACGGTATCTACACCCTAACGCACAAAGGAGAGGTTGTCTGCAAAGCAACAGCTGAGGCACTCACCTGTGGACTACTCTACGAACGTCCCACAACGATAACGCATAATTCGCAGCCAGATCCAGAAATCGTCTGTACCGGATCCGAATTACGAATCACGAATCACAAATTACAAACAAGTATCGAAGAAGTATGTACATCCATGATCGCTCATCCCAATCATGCCAGCAAATCACCTGCCTTCCTGCACTTCGATAAAAACATTATTGGCAATACCATTATTGAAGCAGGTGAAGCAGACGCTGCCGTTTTTGCACCACTGCAAGACCTCCAAAGTTATGTGCTTGATGGAACGCACCCCGGCTGGGAACTTTCGGAGGAAGACAAGTGGCGCGGTGTCGCTGTTGCCGGAGATGGCAACGGCCGATACGGGCGCATCGATGCGTACTGGCAAGGAGTGAATGCCGCTGTTGAGGCAATGCGCAACGTTGTTGCTGTGGGGGCAACCCCACGCGCACTCACCGATTGTTTAAACTACGGTAACCCCGAAATCCCCGAGCAACTCGCAGAATTATCTGAGGGAGTGCGCGGCATTGCCGATGCCGGAAAAGGGATAACGTTTGATGGGCAACCTGTCCCAGTTATTTCTGGAAACGTATCGCTGTATAACGGAAAACCCGACGGCTCTTCGATTGACCCAACGGCAATCGTCTCGTGTGCGGGAGTATTACCAGATGCCAGAAAGGCAGTAACCATGCAACTAAAAGAGAACAACTCTGTGCTTGTGCTGATAGGAAAGCGTAAACATGAACTAGGTGGATCTGCATACTACCAAATCCTCGACGATGCACTGGTTGGAAGTTCAGTCCCTAAACCAGATGTTGCACAAGAAACCATTATGATGAACGAAGTACTCAATGCGATACGCAATGGGCACGTGCTCTCCTGCCACGATATTTCTAATGGAGGACTACTCCTTGCTGCTTTCGAAATGACTCTCCCATGCAGACGGCTCGGCGGACAGATTGGCATTGAACTCGATGTAGAATCTCTCGGTTCCGATCTTCCAACAGACACCCTGCTCTTCAGTGAATCTGGCGGATTCCTGCTTGAAGTCAGTGCCCAGAATGCAGGTCACATAACATCGAACATACGAGAGCAAGGAATAGAGGCGCACATTATCGGAAAAACATCGGAGCACGCTATGCTCAAGGTAGTGCGCGATCAAGAGCAAATTCTCAACCTAGATTTGCAATATCTTCACAGAATATGGGAATTGGGGCTAAAATCAGCTATTGACAATATACAGAGTTAGTGGTTTAATGACGTACTTTATGCGTCAAACCAGTCTTTCCACCGGCCTCTTTCTTACCCTTATCGCTCTCGCTGGGTTTGCCAGTGCACCAGCTGCTCAGGCAGGCAATGCATCAGTCTATATCGAGCAAGAAAGTGCAAATGCAACGTTTGGTGAATGGTCTGTTACCTTTCCAAATGGTGGAGACTATGTAAGTAGCCTTAAAACAAAGATATTGAGCAACATAGATGCTGGGACCTACCGGTTTTCTATCCGTCCACCGGCAAATGCATATGTTCACATCGCACTCTACGAAAGTGGTGTAAAACGACAGGAAACGGACATCAATAACATCACATTCGATGTGAAAGATGGGACATCATACCGTATTACCGTCACCTATACATTCCAGGGCATCGTAAAAGTACTCTCTGACCCCGAAGGTGTCGCATTTGAAATGGAAGACATCAACGGCAACGTTTTTAGTGGCAAGACACCAGCAAGCTTTGCGAACATGCCTGCAATTGGTTACAGAGTAACCTGGGGGCTTGAACGAGATTGCACAGCTGAGAAATCGCAGCAACGTCCTCTATATGCAGGAAAAACCTTGACGTTTTACTCCAAAATCAACTGTGGAAATCAGCGTGTAGCAACCTCCGGTCGCACTTCGCAACCTCTTGCAACAGCACAATCACGCCAAAAAACGAGCACTCCTTCTGCATCACATACAGACACACCTGCACAGCGGCTGATGCAGACAGCATCGATGAGCGAAGTACTTCCTGGCGGTCGTGTACGCATCACGCTCTCGGTACGAAACGTAACACGAGAGACACTGAACACCGTAATGCTGACAGACCGATTCAGTCCTGAGATGATTGAAATTTCCTCTCCACTCCTCGATGGAGGCATACTGAACGGTAACCAAATTGAATGGAATATCCCAAAGATTTATGCAGGAAAGACCTGGACCACAAGCTTTGATGTCATCGCAAAAGACCATCTCGTTCCCGGTGACCGCATCGTACTTCTCGCTCACGCAACCTCTGAGGAAAACGACATGAATCTTTACCCAGAAGCATGGAGCTCTGTTGTAGGAATTGGCGTTGCGTACCTTCCACAGACTGGCGGAATGTACGACCTCCTGTTTGTTCTAGGCGCACTCCTTGGTGCCACACTCATCACACAAGTGACGATCGGAACAAAGAAGTGGATGTGATAACAGTTGTGCTATAAGATGTGCGCATGCACAAACGATCACTCATTCTCCTTAGCTTCTTTAGCTTCCTTAGCTTCTTTAGCTTCCTTAGTTCTCCCGTAAACGCTCAAGAACTCAAAGGTGTTGGCAGTATCCGGTTCATTCTCGTTGGACCAAAGCAAACACCCGATGTCGTAGGAAAGTGGACACTCATTCGCCCCGGAAACGAACGAACAGAGGGCACCGAACACGAATATACATTTGCAGGGCTTCCCGCGGGAAACTATTCGTTTGTAACAACACTCCCCGATGGAGCTACGGCAGAGTCAGAACTCCTTCTGAATGGAGAACTCGTAAAAACAATAAGCGGTCCTCAGATGGCGATACCACTTGACGGTCAAGATAACTACCTCGTCAAAGTAACATACACATATACACGAGCAGGAATCGTTGCCGTTAACAGTACTCCTGCAGGGTTGCGCTTTCGTCTTACAGGGCCAAACGGCATAGAAAAACGTGGTGCAACTCCTTTGTCATACGAAGGTGTACCCGAAGGACAGTACGCAGTGTACTTCGATAAAATCGATGGTTGTAGAGATATCCCCCCTCAATCAGATAGACTCGTAAAAGATAGTCGTATTACTCTTAGCGTGAATGTCGTTTGCGACAACCTAAAAGTAGAAGATACAAACGAAAAAGCACTCAACTTTGTTTCCGTTTCTATTGATGGAAAAACTGTTGTATTCAACGATGTGCCAATCACAGACTGGTTTGCTACGTATGTCTATCAGGCAGCAAAGACGAAAGTCCTTACCGGATACCAAGATGCAAATGGCATCCTAAACGGAAAATTTGGACCTGGTGACAACGTCACCATTGCTCAGCTTGCCAAAGTTGCCCACAAGATTGCTGGCATTGATGAGAGTAAGTCACGTCACGACGTGGAAAACAAGCGTGCAAATGGCCAGTGGTTTGAACAGTACTTCGCCTCAGCAGAAGAGCGTCATTGGGAAGTGTGGCGCGACCGACGCGTTGATCCTTCTCGACCTGCAACCCGTGCAGAAGTGATTGCAACATTTTTGCGTGTTCTTCAGGTTCCAACCATCTGGGCTGATGGAAAAACATTTGGCGATGTGCATCCCGCTCATCCATATGCCAATGCTATCGAAACTGCAGCACTCGACGGGCTGATTGATGCTGGTGGAAACTTCCGACCAGATGCCCCAATCAACCGTGCAGAACTTGCAAAGATGGTCGCCAATGCATCAGAGATTTACATCGAAGACACTGCAGAGCAAACCGGAGAAGCGTATTAGGCAGCGACAAGATTGCCTGCAAGAGTTGTGCAGTCCCCTGCGCCAATCACTAAGAGGACATCATTCTGTTGTAAATTTTTACAACAGAATTCCTCTGCAGATTGCAGGTCGCCTACATACGTACAGTTTTCTCCAATATCCTCTGCAAGTTGCTGAATGTCTACCTGTTCAGTCACTTCTTCAGTTCGTGCTTCGTACACGTTTGTAAGCCACACGGTTGTGCCATGGAATGCCTGAACAAAATCCTGGTAAAGGGCAATAACTCTTCCGTGCATATGTGGTTGGAATAAACAGACAATGCGTCGATCTGGGTACTTCTCATACGCAGAAGCAATCGTTGCGAGAATCTCGGTGGGATGGTGTGCGTAATCATCAATAATCAGAGCTCCGGATTCATGCATCCCTTTGAGCTCAAAGCGACGCCAGGTTCCGGTAAACGACGCAAGGGGATCGCGCACTGAAACGCCAAGGTGTTCTCCCAGGGCAACAACAAGCTTGGCATTTCGCACCATGTGCTCTCCAGGAATAGAAAGACGAATATCTGAAAGAGAATCCACATTCACAAACTGCTTCCCACATCCAGTAACCAACAATTCTTCTGGGGAATGGCCAATGACAATACCGCTCGTCGGAAGAAGAGCGATAAAATCTGCATACGCTTTTTTGTATGCCTCTTCTGTAGGGTATGCATCAATGTGATCCCATTCAATATTCGTCAATAGGACGATAGATGGATGGAGGTGCAAAAACGATCCGCGATATTCGCATGCTTCTAAGATAAAGAAATCAGAATTCCCTTTGCGCCAGTTACGCCCCTCAAGTTGAGGAACCTTCGTACCCACCACTACAGTAGGGTTGAGACCTGCATCAATCAGTGCTTTTGCAGCCATTGCAGTCGTCGTTGATTTCCCATGAGTTCCACAAATTGCAATAACAGTGTAGCCTTTCGAAAGTTCGCCAAGTGCCTGAAAGTAACTCATCTGTTGTATGCCAAGTTCCATTGCGCGCATGCGTTCGGGTGCAGTACTGTCAATTGCCTCAGAATACACAAATAAGTTTGTATCTTCGGGAATAAACGACCCATCTTGCGTATCAGAAATAACGATTCCTTGTGATGCCAAGTCATCCGTAAGAGGTGACAGAGTCCTATCGCTGCCGTAGACAGCATGGCCGAGCGAATGCTGAAGTGCTGCATATGCAGAAAGTCCAATGCCGCCAATGCCACTACAGTAAATCTTCATAGTCTTATGCTAGTAGAAATATGTGTATAATTCTATTAATGTCTTACTCTAACCTCGAACCCCTCTCCAAACAGCTCACTATTGTGATTGGCCTTACTGTTGTTGGGTTCATGGCATTTGGCCTAGCATTATCATTTTATAGAAATCTTCTTTTCGAGAAAACATTGGAAGACATGCGCATACAAAACAATCAGTTGCGTGACCAAATCGATCAAGGATACCTTGATCTTGAGTATTATAAATCAAGCCAGTACAAAGATAAGTACGCCAAGGAAAACCTCGGGCTTGTGCGCCCTGGGGAACAAACACTCATTATCGCAAAGGAGCCAGAGGACGACCTGCTCCTCACACTATCGAACACTGAACCGTCAGATCAGCAAGAAGCTGCCTACTTTGAGCTCCTGCGACAAATGCCTGTGCTACAACACTGGCAAATCTACCTTTTTCATCGAGAAAAGATTGATGAACTGAAGATGGGGCTTTAAAATACCATAACATCGCGGGGTGGAGCAGCCTGGTAGCTCGCGAGGCTCATAACCTCGAGGTCGCCGGTTCAAATCCGGCCCCCGCAACCATTCGACTCGTCAGCCAAGGCTGACTCGCTCATGGCAAGCCAACAATGATGAAATTTAGCTTGCATACAGCAAAATAACCCCTAAAATACCCCCGATATGGCTCATAAAAAGGCCGGTGGCTCAACCAGTAACGGCAGAGATAGCGTCGCCAAAAGACGAGGCGTGAAGCGCTTTGGCGGCCAAAAGGTCAATGCTGGCGAAATTATCGTCCGCCAGAAGGGCTTCTGGTACCGACCTGGAAAAAACACCCACCTCGGTAAGGATTGGACCATCCATGCAGACACAGATGGTGTAGTCAGCTTCTCTCAGAAGCGCATGTTGAAATTTAACGGCAAGCGCGAAAAAGCAACCTTTGTAAATATTGAAGCCGCTGCAGCCTAAGAATATGCGGAGGATAGCATAGAAAGGAAATGCGTTCCGTCGTTGTACATGACGGAAAGATCGGGGGAGCATATCCCTCCCTCTGCACCTTTTGAGTCCTGTGCCTTGGCATAGGACTCATTTTTCTATATTGTTCTAGCCAATGTCAGAACTCGGAGGACTCGATATCGGCATACCCGACGAGGGCCAGGGCAGTGTCTCTGAAGGGCTTTCTGAAGATGCAAAAGCACGGTTTGCAGCAGCGGCAGCTGCAATGCAACAGATTCGTAAAGAAGAAAAGAAAAGTAAGAAAAAAGATGATCGGGTCGTACAAGTCATTATGAAGTTTTTAGGAAGTCAGCAAGATTCACATCTCTTCGCGCTTATTTCTCGACTAGTAGCACGGGACTGTCCGAGTATTTTTATTCTCGCTATCATCTCATTAATTGACGAGGAAAGTCTGGCTGTTGTACAGGAGTACTTAAAAGAAACCACGAATAAAGATGCTCGTGAAATGGTTGATGAAAGCATGGCATTAACAAAAGCAAACGATATGGATGCAGAAACAAACCGTACACTTGTCGATTGGATAACGCGTATGCAAATGGTCCTATCGGTAACCCCAGATAAAATTCTCCTCAAACTCATGATAGATGAACGCAATATCGATGGTAGCGTTTTGCAACTTGCAACATTTGTGCTGCAGCGGTTTTTTGAATCGAGACAAAAAACACCAGAGTTCGAAAAGTTGCAACCACTTACCGCTTCTATATTACAAACTGTCTTCGAGCCGTTCATCGGTTCAGTGAGAAAAATTCTCATTGAACAATCAAAGCAAGAGGAAGACTAATCCCGCTTGAGCACTGATAGGAATGCATCTTGGGTGAGGGTCACTTTCCCCATCTGCTTCAGGCGTTTCTTTCCTTTCTTCTGTTTTTTGAGGAGCTTCTGCTTTCTGGTAACGTCTCCACCATACAAATATCCTGTTACATCTTTTCTAAAAGCAGACAGTGTTTCGCGAGCAACCACTTTGGCGCCAATAGCTGCCTGAATAGGAATTTGATACTGCGCTTTGGGCAGAACTTCTTTGAGCTTCTTGCACACAATCGCTCCAACACTGTGTGCCTCAGATCGATGGACTATCGTACTCAGTGCATCCGCAGGTTCACCGAGGAGAAGGATCTGTAGTTTAACAAGATCACCAACACGGTTCCCAATTGGGTCATAGCTCATAGAGCCATAACCAGCGGTTGAAGATTTTAGCTTATCGAAGAAATCGAGAACAATTCCCTGGAGAGGAACTTCAAAATGCAGAACAACGCGTTCCTCATCGAGATATTCCATCGACTGCTGTATACCCCGTCGATCGGTGACGAGTTTCATAGCTGCACCAATGTCTTCGTTACGACAGACCACCTCAAGCTTTACCCATGGCTCGCGCACTTCCTCAATATACGTTGGATCTGGAAAATCAGCTGGATTACTGATAATTGCTGTGTCTGGCTCATCTTCTTTTAAGAGGCTGGATCGAACAATCTCGGCAGGATTTTTCACAGAAAGCTTTACTTCATAACGAACGCTAGGTGCAGTGATGACAAGATCACAATCATATTCTCGTTCAAGACGCTCCTGGATAATATCCATGTGCAAAAGTCCGAGGAAACCACAGCGAAACCCGTTGCCGAGAGCTGCATTACGCTCAGGCTCTGTGACAAGGGCAGCATCGTTAAGACTGAGCTTTTCAAGCGCATCACGAAGATCAGGGTAACCATCTGCCTCAGACGGATAGACACCTGCATACACCATTGGCTGCACAACTTTGTATCCAGGAAGCGGACTCACCCCCTCATTTGAAGCAATCGTATCTCCGGTTCGCACATGGTTTACATCTTTTCCTCCAGTAACGATGTACCCAATTTCCCCTTCAGATAGCTTGCCATCTGAAACATACTTTGGCGCGAAGTGTCCAATATCAATTGCTTCGTGTGCCGTCTTCGTTCCAAGGAGGTAAATCTTCTGCCCCTTCTTAATAGACCCATTCATCATACGGACATAGGCAACGGTACCGCGATACGGATCCATCACAGCATCAAAGATAAGGGCACGAGCAACATCGGAAGAGGAATGTTGAGTGGATGTAGGACATGGTATGCGATCGATTACTGCCTGAAGGACATCGTTCACACCCGTTCCATCCTTAGCTGAAATCCTTAGGATAGCATTGCGATCACACCCCAAAAGCTTCACAACCTCATCCGAGACACGTTCTGGGTCTGCTGCCGGGAGGTCAATTTTATTGAGAACTGGAATAATCGTAAGATCATGTTCCATCGCCATGTAAAGCACCGCAAGTGTTTGCGCCTGAATACCTTGGGAAGCATCAACGAGCAAAATAGCTCCTTCACATGCCGCAAGCGATCTACTGACTTCATAACGAAAATCTGTGTGGCCAGGCGTATCAATCAGGTTCAGCTGATGTTCATTAAAATACATTCTTACTGGTTGCAATTTAATGGTAATGCCGCGCTCGCGCTCTAAATCCATCGTATCAAGGAGCTGCTCCTTCATCTCTCGCTTCTGAAGTGTCCCCGTCATCTCAATCATACGGTCAGCAAGAGTAGACTTGCCGTGGTCGATATGCGCTATAATACAGAAATTGCGGATATTCATGCGAAAGCATCTTAATGAAGGCCAAGGCTTTCTTGCAACAACGCCTTGCCATCTTCGATGAGATTTACCGATAATTGTGCCTCCCGTAATCCGTCTAACTTATCACCGGGTTTTTGAGAAATAATGTCAACCTTCTTTCCAAAAAGTATAGCAGGAAGTGCACCGTGGTAGCGCTCGGAAACAACCTGAGCAGCCGGTGCAATGTGTGAAAGTAATTCCGACAGAGTTTGTACATTATGTAAAGAAACGGAACCACCGAGTGTCTCAATCAGTGATTTGACATATTGTTGTTCTGACGGATTATCAGGTTCCATCGAAATCACGTGGATCTTATCCCACACCCTAGACTTTGCTGTATTTTGTGCTACTTTAGTAAACTTTTCAGATGAATTTTTTCGTGGTATTAATACGAGTACATTTTCTGTTCGTATATCTACTTTTTGCTTTTTAATAAGAGCAATTACTGGATCTGATGATTGAACTATTTTTGTACTCTTTGTAAGGAGTTCAGCGCGCATTTTTGATGCGTTGTCGCGAACAGAAATTGATGAAGCTAAACACAAAACAGACCGTGCACACCACTCCCCTGCCCTTGTTCTAAACGGACCAATTCCCTGAAATGCCAGGTGAATAGGTTTTCTAAAAAGTCGAGCAGGTACACTGTGTATCCACCAGAGTATGCAAGCTGACACCGATTCTACATCGGTAAAGAGTGACCCACCACCATAGACAACTGCATCACAGCAACGGTAGGCACTGAGTGTTTGTATCCACCGAAAACGCAGCAGCGACCGAAGTCCTGCCGGAAGACGGGAAACCTCGTTTTGCGCTTTGGGATGAGCAGAAACTATAGTCCAATCAATTGTCGGAAATGCCTCAATAAAATAGTGCTTCAGAGCTTCATCACCCAAGTTTCCCACACCGAAATTACCAATAAGAAGACATTGCATACACTCTGCAGTATACCTGACTACTCCTCTTTTTTGTCCTCTTCTTTTGCTGGTTCTTCTGCCACCTCTGCACCTTCTGTTTCTGTACCCTCTGCCACCTCTACGCCTTCTACTTCTTCTGTACTTTCTGCTACGAGCTCTTCTTCTACAACCTCTGGCTCTGGCTCTGGTGCTGCAGCAACCGCAAACTCCTCTGCTGTGGTGAAGCGCTCAGAAAGACGAGCTGCCTTACCACGACGACCACGAAGGAAGAAGAGCTTTGCTCTGCGAACACGGGCAACCTTCTTTACTTCAATCTTGTCGATTTTTGGGCTATGGAGTGAGAATACCTTCTCAACGCCAACACCAGATGCAATACGACGAACAGTGATAGTGCTATCTGCTGGCGTTGCTCCTTTATGAACGGAAATAACGAGACCTTCGAAGATCTGCACACGCTCTTTTCCACCCTCCTGGATACGCTCATGGACACGAACCGTGTACCCTGGACGCACCTCCGGACGGGGTTTTACAAAGGAAGCCGATGCATCGGAAACAAGACCTGATGGCATTGCAGGGGCAGTATAGGGCTAAATGTGAAGAGTACAAGGGATTTTTAAGAAATTTAGTGTTTTAGAGCGTTAGAGTGTTAGGACTCTCACAAACCTAAAACTCTAACACCCTAATACTCTAATACCCTATTATTTCCTTGCTTCTTCCATCTGCTTACTTATTTGGTTATGTACTACCAAATGGCGTGGATCGTTGATTATATCGGCAATAAAGCGATCTTTGAGGCTTAAGCGATAGAGAAAATCTCCCTGGGCAAAGATGGAATATTTTACGTTTTTTAGTCTAGGATCCTGCAGGAGAAGTGCTTCAAGCATCTCTTTCTTAACATCGCCAACCACGAGAAGATCGACCTTACTCTCGGTGCCAACAAAGGTTCCGGCAAGAACAATAAGGTCGACATGTGGTAGCTTCTTAATGCCGGCAACCACAGGGCTATCTGCCTGAATTTCTTTCGCAAAGATACTGCGAAGTTCCGGATACAGTGGAAATTCTTCATCTATACGGTAATACTTCTTGCGGTTTCTGTGACGAGCACGCACGAGGCCGATACGGCGTAAATTCTCCAGTTCTCGACGAATGGAGTTAATCTGTTCGTTAAGAAGCCGTGTAAGTTCACGAATAAAGAACTCTTCCTCCGGGTGCAGAAGAAATGTCGAGAGAAGTTTCACTCTCGTTTGAGAGGAAAATAGTGCTTTTAAGATAGAGGAAGACATGTGTTCACAAACTGTACTCATGAATAGGTATATAGTGCAAGAAAAGTGATCAATCATTTGTATACAAAATATATTCGTATATTTTGCTTTAAATAAGCCAAAAAGTAATGTTTCTAACTAAAAAATTGAAATATTGTGTTCAAATTTTATACTCATCAATGGAGCAATTTTGTGTTCTAAGATAACTTTAAAGAACAGCCGATTCATAGCCAATATTGAAAAAAACCTCAAAATTTGGTAAAATCATCTGAATGCTTCGAAACAAAAAACTTTCTGCGGCACTTGTAAGCATCTTGGCAATGATCACCTGTCTGTATACAGATGGGCTAACTGGGGTGACATCTATACATGTCTTTGCACAAACGACTACGCCATCTGGAAATGTGTTTACCGCAACAACAAACATCGTTGTTATGATTGCAACGGCAATGCAAATGCTTGCGTTTCTGATATTCAACTTTCTGCAGTGGTTTTTAGATCCCCTCTTTATCCTCTCGTTGAATGAAACCAAGGCGCTACAGGATATCTGGAAGTACTCGAGAGATATCGTAAATGTCATCTTTGCATTTATGCTCATCTTTGCGGGAATCTACACGGTAGTGACCGGACAAAAGGAACTGGTTCAGCAAAAGTTTAAACGATTCATTCTTGCTGTTATTCTCGTAAACTTCTCGTGGTTCTTCCCACGAGTCATTCTCGATGTTGCAAATGTGCTTACAGCGACGATTTACCAAATTCCTGCGGGATTAAGTCAGAGTGGTGATATTCCCTGTAAGGACTATGAAGGGATAGACTGCCGCGTCATTGACGAAGTACGCTACTTTAAAAACTGTGCAAATCCACCAAGTGGATTTATAAAAATAGGAATTATCTGTTACAGCACAAAAGCGTGGGATGCACAAACGAACACTGCATACGGCATGCTCAATGGACTTGTTATAAACTATGCGCAGCTTCCAAACCTTACACGGGTCTTAAATCCCGGAACAACTGGTGGAGCTGGGACGCCGGAAGACCGACTACAAGAAACGCTTCTCTTCCTGATGCATATTCTGTTTATCTTGGTACTGATGACCATGCTCTTTTTGCCGCTAGCGGCAATGTTTGTCGTGTTCCTGATACGTATACCCATCATGTGGTTCACGATATCGTTCATGCCATTTATGTTTATCGGATTTGTCATAGGAGACAAAATGGGGCAATTCGATACCATGAAGATTTTTCAACATTATGTAAAAGCTGCATTCCTTCCAACGGCAGTTGCAGTTCCGTTTGCAGTCGGCTTTATGATCTTGACTGAATTTATGAATGTTCCCTGCGATGAAATCGTCCTCGTGAAGGCTGCAGGATTCTGTAAAACAACAGGACCATTCCTAACAAACATTAATACTCTCTGGCAAGTGCTCATACTCCTCATGGCATTTATAGTTATTTGGGCTGGGTTCTGGATGGCGCTCAAGATTGATGAGGTCTACGTCAACGCAACTTCTGGCATTAAGAGCTTTGGTGAATCCATTGGAAAGACTGCTCTCAAGCTCCCGCTTTCGATACCTATCTTCCCAGGTGGAGCAGCTGACGGCGGCAGCATGTCACTCTTGGGACTAGATGACAAGCTCCGGAGCCTCACTGGAAAACTTAGTGATGGAACGCCAATTACACGACTGGGACAGAGTGATAGTGCTCAATCGAAAGAAACTGCAAAGAAAATCCAAGATGCTCTAAGTGAGACATCAAAAACGACAAATCAAGAGCTGAAGAACATTCTCCATGCACTAGAAACTGAAAAAGCAGCAGGGACACTCGACCAAAAAGATATCGATCTGCAACTTAAGAACGTATACAACAACCCTGAAGTCCAAAAAGAGATCGACGGTGCCTCGTTTGAAGAGTTTAAAAAAGGCATTGAATTAAATAGCACATTTAGCAAACGTCTCGAGGCATTGCGCAGCCAAACACCATAACCTTCTCCCGATGAGTGACGCCCATGAAAGCATCGGCTCTGGGCCACGGGAGATCTCTTCGAGAAAGGAAACGACACGAGAAGAGGTATTACTAGAAGCAAAAGGAGCTTCCGGCATGCTAGCAGCTGCACGCTACATGGAAACCGGGAACACAGAAGATTTCGATATGGCAGCAAAACATTTAGAAGAATTGCAGAAGGCAGCCAGTACTCCTCGTAGCACCGCTGATGTTATTGGCATTATCCAGAACGTACTGCCACCCGAGCAGATAAATACCCTCCCTACCCTCCCCGAAAATCTTGATATGGAAGGTGAACAAGAGCGATTAAAAACTATTCGTGACCGGCTCTCAGGAGTGGCAAGGCTCACCAAAAAAAGTGCATACATGCCTCTGTTTAGAGATGGAATGCTCGATGAAAGCCAGATGGGATGGCGCTTTGCAATAGAGCAAGACCTTAGCTGGCTCTCTGATGATGTGCGCACCGGAGATAATGTACCATCCGAACGAAAAGATATTTTTGAGGCTTATAAACGTGCTCTGGCACCACTCACCACTCTTCATCGTACAGAATCAGAACAGCGATTCAATGCACGATATAACACAAAGATTGGCACACAAAGCTGTGTAGAAGCACATTGTAGAAATCCTTATGCAGTACGGGGATCTACACGATTTGCTGTAACACTTGCCCTTGGCGGCCTGGCCCTCTTTGGACTGGTATCATCTGCGTTTAAAAAACAAATGCCATCGTTCTTAACCCTAGCGCTTGCTGGTGCCACTATCTTACTTCTGCGCAATGGATCAAAATATGCATTTCTTAGTAGTAAACAATTTTCAGAACTATCACGTGCAGGAATAGATGGAGATGCCATGAAGCAACTACAGAACCTTGCAAAAAACAAATCAGCGACATTTAACCATCTTGTTCGCGTACTAGACAGCGAAGGGTTTCATGGAAAAACAGTGACAGAACAAACAATTGCAGAACTAACACACCCCTCAAAAAATAAGGAGAATGCTGTACCAGAACATATTGCACGTCTGTTCCTTGGTCAGAATGCAGCAAATGCTGCGTATGTTCTCAAAGGCATTCAATCAACATCTAGACACCAAGACAAAGGAATTGTCCCCATCTTTGCACAGGCAAACCACGACCACGAAGATATACAGAAAGACTTTACTGCTTCTTCTTCAGCTCCTTAAGGAAAACCTCGAGGATATCCCCTTCTTGGATAAGAGTAGTACTATCGGTGCGAAGTCCACACTCTGTTCCCTCTGCTGCCTCTTTAATGTCTTTATCCACCTTTTTAATTGATGTCACGCGACCAGTACCAACCTCTTGGTCTCCGCGCTTAATACGGAATGGAAGTCGCTTAATAACACCATCACTCACCCTTCCGCCAACAACCTGCTCTGTCTTCTTGGTCATAAAGACGGCTTTAACTTCTAGGTGACCAAAAATCTTCTCCTCTTCTTCGGGAACAACTAGACCAGATAGCAATCCGTCTACGTCTTCGAGAAGGTTGTAGATAATATCATACTCCTGCACTTTAACGCCCTCGCGCTCCGATGCGCGGACAGAGGATGCCGGTACGGGTGCATGGAAAGCAATGACAATGCCATCACTCGCTGACGCCATCATGACATCGGTTTCCGTTACCCCGCCAATAGCGGCATGAATAACCTTTACCGTAACTTCATCTGTTGTTTTCTTGGCAAGTGCATCTTGAATAGCATCAAGTGATCCTTGTGTATCTGCCTTGAGGACTACTTTGAGTTGCTTCAGTTTTCCCTCAGAGAGACGCGAAACGAGATCTGCAAAACTACGCTTCTTCTTGGCAGCACCATGCTCAATCACCTCGTCAAGAAGGCGCTTTGCAGCCTGCTCCGATGGAACAACCTGCAATATATCTCCAACCTGAGCAACGGTAGAAAGTCCCGAGACACGTACCGCACCAGATGGCCCAACTGTTGTGCATTTTGTACCGTGAACATCCGTCATGGTACGAATTTTCCCGAATGTTTCTCCGCAGACAAATGCATCGGCCACCTTGAGTGTGCCACCATTTACGATAACTGTTGCAAGCGGACCAAGAGATTGGTCTAGGTGGCTTTCAACAACAGTTGCAATACCTAGACGATTTGGATTCGCCTTAAGCCCCGCCTCCTGTCCCAGAAGAATGAGCGTATCAAGTAACTCATCAATCCCCTGCTTGGAATGCGCGCTACACTTGATTGTTGGTGTAGTACCACCCCATGTATCTGCCTGCAGGCCATGACCAGCAAGCTCGCCCATTACCCTCTCAGGATCTGCATTCGGCTTATCCATTTTGTTAATAGCAACAACAATAGGAACTTCCGCATCTTTTGCATGAGCAATCGCTTCAATTGTAGTTGGCTTTACTCCTTCATCTGCTGCAACGACTAAGACAACAATGTCAGTTGCCTGAGCACCGCGCGCGCGCATCGCAGCAAATGCTTCGTGTCCTGGTGTATCGATAAACGTAATACTATCGCCGTTGTGGTCAATTTGATACGCACCAATATGCTGTGTAATGCCACCTGCCTCACCTTTGACAACATCCGTCTCACGAATCGCATCGAGAATAGAAGTCTTTCCATGGTCAACATGTCCCATCACCGCAACAACAGGGGGACGAGGAACGAGATTCTCGGGCTCATCACTAAGCAAATCATCAAGGTTACGCGACAAAATAGCCTCTGCATCTGCTTTCGATTCTCCCTTTTGGACCGTTACACCAAGTTCAGCGGCAATGATTGCTGCTGTATCATAATCGATATTTTGGTTTACTGTTGCCATCACGCCATTACTCATGAGTACTTGTACCACTTTCGGCACCTGCACTCCTGTCTTTTCTGCAAACTCTTTAACAGTAATTTGATTCGGTAGAACCACCGTACCTTCCTTCTTCTTAATTTGCTGCTGATGCGTAGTGGCGACTTCCTTTTTTTCAACCCTAGGAGTTCCGGCTGGCTTCTTTTTCTTCTTTTTAGCAGGCTTCAGTGACTCCTCCTGTTTTTTAATTGCTTCCTCAGACACATCCTCAAGCGTAAGTTTACGTAGGACATTCACACCTGCCGTCTTTCGCTCCTCTTTTTCCTCTTGCTCAGACTCCTGCGGCACTTCTGATACAGAAGGTTCTGCACGTGTCTCTTCGGAAACGAGCGAACCAAAGAGAGCTTCGATATCGATATCAATCCCCTTCTGTTTTGCAAAATAACGAACTATACCCTGTGCAAGACTGTCAGGAATCTCACGATCTGTTGGCTTAACACCAAAATCAACTTGTTCCAGCTCCTTTCGAAGCTGTTGACCAGTCATGCCGAGAGATTTGGCAACCTGAACAAGGCGCATAGGATTAAGCAAAAGCCAACTGCAGTCTATCAGAGATAGAGAGGTCAACAAACAGAAAACGTGTGTTTACTCTTCTGTAAGACCAGATGTGACATCTGTCCCCCTGCCGATATCACTGGCATCTGAGAGAGAATCGACTACATCAACACCGTGAACAGATTTAGGCAATGGGGCATCGAAAGGTTGTTTTTGCACATGATCTACAGCAATGGCAGGAATTTGAGCCTGCGAATTTACAGGGCCAGACTGTGCAGACTCTCGTTGTTTGCTCATTCCTTCTTTGAGCTTCTGTACACAATCGAGGACAGCGAGTTCAAAATTATCAAACCCTTTCACGCGGAATCCTGATGCCCGTGGATGCCCACCTCCACCAAAGAGCTTGCCTGCTAGTGCACTGGAATCAACCGAAGCAGACGACCGCATACTCGCCTTTAAGCCTTCGTCAGTCTCTGTAAAGAGCACATGAATGTCTGCATTCGGAATCGTCGAAATAAGTTCATCAAGAATACCGGCTGTTTCTTTAGGAGACGCCTCCATTTCTGCTAGGTCTTCCTTCGATATAGCAGACCACACAATGCCTGCCTTGCTATCAATTTGAATGCGATTAAGAGCACGACCCCAAATTTTTAATGTCGAAAGGGGTTTCGTTTTATAAATGTGTTGCACAATCTCCTGCTGGCGGGCACCACGCTCAAGGAGCTCTGCTGCAACTTCTAAACTTCGCGGTGTTGTATTGGGATTCTGAAAACTACGTGTATCAGTAATAAGTCCTGTAAGCAGGAGCGTTGCAATATCCGGTGTTATCTTCTCCTTGTAGCTCGGCACATGCGTAAAAAAATCGTAGAGCACCTCTGTTGCACTTGCTGCCGTCGTATCTATGAGATGCATCTGTCCAAAGTGCGTATTGCTGATATGATGATCGATATTCAGAACAGGAACCGAAGAAAACAGATCGATATTCTCCATGTAAAACTGTCCCATGAGGGGGAGATCTGCAGTATCAACAACGATAATCAGATCGAATGCCGGCCCAACATCTCCAAACGAAACCTGCTGCGGAACAATGCGTCCTGCTTTCGGCATTACAATAATATTAACCTTATTATCCTCAACAGTGTATCGAAGCTTATCTACCTCCACACCACCATCAAGATTGACTGTAATCACAAAGTGTTGAGACCCCTCAATGCTCTCCTGGAGCTTTTCGTACCCCGGAAGAAACTGCAGGTTTTCGGGCTTTGTATCGGGACAGATCACTGTCACCTCTTTCCCAAGCTGCGTAAAGAGCATGCTACACGCTAGTGCAGAACCAAGACCATCAGGGTCGACGTTCGCATGTGGCACAATCAGGAGCTTCTGAGCACCCTCTACTATGCTTACTGCTGCCGAGATCTGGTCTTTATTGAGTGGCATGAGTTAACGTATTATTATAACACAATTTGTATAATTTGACAATTTCTTAAAATAAAGCTTAAGAGCGGATTTTGGCATAGAAAAAGGGGCAAGGCAATATTGATGCAGATAAAAAAGGAACGTACCCTATGTCCATTCGGGGCGTAGTTCAGTTGGTAGAATGCACGGCTGGGGGTCGTGCGGTCGCTGGTTCGAGTCCAGTCGCCCCGACCAATTCTTCTGGGCAAACCTGCACAGGCGTTCTCTAGAACCATAGAACTTATTTTTCCGCTACTAAAAGCCAATATCTATGCGTCGGATACGAAAGATATACTGTCAAGATTGTTTCGCAGAAGGTAGCAATCTATACTCAGAAATCCATGGTACCAGACCCATCTGCACCGGCAACAAAAGAAGACATATGGCGCATTGAACACCATATGGTAACGAAGAAAGATATCGAGGGATTTACTACAGAAAAGGATCTTGAGAGATTTGCTACAAAGAATGATCTTGAGAGGTTTGCTACGAAAAAAGATCTGGAGAGATTTGCTACGAAAAAAGATCTGGAGAGATTTGCTACGAAAAAAGATCTGGAGAGATTTGCTACAAAGAAGGATCTTGAGAAGTTCGCTACAAAAGGTGACTTTGGAGAAATTATGCGACGATTAGATATCCTAAGCGAGGAGAACACATTAATCATCAATAATCTTTCAAGCAATATCAATCGACTCGATGCGATGCTTGCAAAGCACGACCAGCGCATTACAGTGCTTGAAACTGCAAGTCTACACTAAAACGGACTTCGATACTCCGCCTTCTCCCCCATCTGCTCCTCGATACGAAGCAGCTGATTATACTTACAGATACGATCGGTACGAGAGAGAGACCCCGTCTTTATCTGTCCTGTCTTAAGCCCTACGGCAAGATGAGCAATAAAGGTGTCTTCTGTTTCGCCACTTCGATGCGAGACAACAGCAGTCCATCCACTTTTTTGAGCAAGAGAGATTGCATCAACCGTCTCGGAGACAGAACCAATCTGATTAAGCTTGATAAGCACAGAATTCACAGAATTCTCATGAATCGCTTTCTGAATGCGCTGTACGTTTGTGACAAGAAGGTCATCACCAACAAGCTGATGATCTACCCCAATTGCAGCAGTAAGAGAAGCAAATCCATCCCAGTCATCTTCACTGTGACTGTCTTCGATAGAGATAAGCGGGTACTTCTTACAGAGTTCTTGGTAATACGTCGTCAATTCTTCAGAAGACAACTTCTTGGCATCCACTGTATAGGAACCATTAGAGTAGAACTCTGATGCAGCTGCATCGATAGCAAGCTTTACCTTGCCGGTATATCCTGCAATATCAATGGCATTGAGAAGGAAATCAAACGCCTCCTCCGCGCTCTGTACTTGCGGTGCAAACCCACCTTCATCACCAACAGATACAGTATAGCCAGCGTGCTTCAAAAGTTTGTTAAGGTGATGGAATATTTCCGACCCAGCACGAAGGGCATCCGAAAATCTGCTAAAGCCAGTCGGAATAATCATGCACTCCTGAAAACTCAAACCAGAGTCCGCGTGCTTGCCTCCGTTAATCAGATTCATCATCGGCGTTGGAAGGAGATGGGAATCTCCTACATCAAATTGCTCAGCAAGAGATTGCCACAGCGGCTTATGTTCTGCACCTGCTCGAGCACGACAAGTAGCCATAGAAACACCGAGAATAGCGTTGGCACCAAGCAAAGACTTATTTGGTGTTCCATCGAGGTCAATCATACACTGATCGATAGTCCGTTGATCGGAAACGGGTCGCCCCTTCAATGCTCGAGCGATGACTCCGTTAACATTTTCAATAGCGTTTATGACAGACATCCCCATATACACTCCCTTGTCTCCATCGCGAAGCTCGTGCGCTTCGTGTGTGCCAGTAGACGCACCAGAAGGGACAGCACTCCGACCAAATGTTCCATCATCAAGTACGAGATCTACCTCAATTGTCGGATTACCTCGCGAATCAAGTATCTGTCTGGCATGAATTGATTGAATTGTTGCTGTCATGCACCAACTCTAAACTCTTTTGCGCGTCCTGTCATGTAATGCTGCAGCATAGACAACAATGAATAGGCTGATGATAATACTCCAGTTAAAACCTGAGCTCGGTAGCTTACTTGGCTTACTACTAACGCTACCAATCATCATTGAATCCGCACTGGATGATGAACTACGTATATGACTGCTTTTTTCGCTACTACTCTTTTGTTCAGCAATGCGCTGTTCGCGCTCTTCCTGTTGTCGTATACGTTCGCGCCACTCCTCTTCCTGAGGATCCTCTGAAGGCTCTAAGTTCTTTCCAGAACCATTCCTATCGAGCAACCCCGCAAGAATACCAGTGTCATCAACCTTCCAAAAATTACCCTGCCATAGCAAAGCGGCAAGTTCATGCTCGTAGTGACCACCCTGCGCACTTGCAATGCCCAGCGCTGTAAACGGAACGATGATAAGAGCGAGAAACGTTAAACGTGGAATGCGACGGCGAATAACCTTGAGAATGAAGAGTACTAGTGCAACAAACCCCATAAGCACTGGCAAAAGAGAAAAGCCCCATGTATAGAACTGCATCGTTTCAGGTGTAACAGAGCTGCCGAGCGCTAGCCCCTGTAAAAGAAGCCACAGAAGTAGCATAAGCGATGGCAACCAATGCAAGTTACGAAAGAAATTATCGGCACGACGCTTCTGAAACAAACTATGTAGCGAAAGCGGATAGATAACGCTGAGAACAAAAAGTGTAGCCCATGGCAATGCCCCATCGGGCAGTGCGGGTAGTGTAGACGTGAGTAAACCAGTCAACGCAAGAACTGCACCAAGTAAAACAACCAAGAACGTCTCTGTAAAATGTTTAAGAGGCATAGGAGGAGTATGGTCTTTGAAACTTGCAGTAGTGTCAAGAAGATTGAACAGCAGACTTACTCAACGAGTTTTAGAGCCAATGTTTCTTCGAGAAATACCAAAGCATAGCAACCACCAATGCACTCATGACACCAGCAACAACAAAAAACGCCATGGGGTCATCGCCAAGTGGAAGGATAACGTTCATTCCGTAAAGCCCAGTAATAAAAGTGAGCGGCAACATGACCACCGAGAAAATCGTAAGCACCTGGATAATGGCATTCGTTTTATGGCTCAACCAAGACTCATGAGTATCTTGCAGTGCATCAATCATCTCTTTTGCGGTATCAAGTAACGCCCATTGACGCTCAATGGCATCGAGAATGTCATCAAAATAGAGTGCTAACTCATCGGGAACAAACTTCTTGTTTTTGTGTTCAAGCGTCGCAATCAATGTACGTTGTGGAAGGAGAATCGAACGCATTGAAATGATATTACGCTTCACGTTCATGATATCGCGCAGAAGATCAATTTCCTCATCCGACTCAAACAGCACCTCCTCCATACGACGAAGCTCTTTACGAATGCTATCAACGAGAGGAAAGACATCTTCGAAGAAATGACGCATGAGCTCATACAAGAAAAACCCTGTTCCATGCTGTAAATACTCCTGTCGAAGCTCAGTTGACTCTTCAAGATCGGTCCAAAGGCGATCGAGGATAGGAATTTTCCCCCTGTGCAAAGTGACAAAAAAATCCTGCCCCATGAAAATATTCACCTCTTCCTTAATAATTCGACCAGTCTTTCGTGCTCGGTATGGAATGTGGAATACCAAAAAAAGATAGGAATCATACTCTTCTACCTTAGGACGCTCATGCTCCGAAAGACAGTCCTCAACGTCAAGCTCGTGGAACCCATATGTCTTCTGAAGCTCAGCAAGCACCTGCTCTGTTGGAGCAGGATCATCGTGCCACGTGACGTTCTTGTGAGTAAGGGAACGCATGGTGCTATAAGGGTACTACCGTTTTTTCTTCTTTGGAAGATACTTCTCCTTGGCATCCTCCTGAGAACGCGCTTGCGGAATAATTTCGTAGTGCCTGGATCGAAAGAGTTTCCACTGAAGAGTTGCGAAAGCGATAGCGCCAAGAAACCACAAACCCCACCAGAGTCGCATGGAGAGATAACTAATTCCCTCTACACGACAAACGAGAAGAAATGCCCCAACGATACCAAACCACAGCATTGCTGGGCTGTAACTCTTCGTAAGTCTCTTGGTAACAGCATTCGTAAGCCTTTTACGCCAGCGCTTCACAGCAAACGAACCAACAATAAGTGCGCCACAAATAAGAAAAAGCAGAATCACCTTTGGATTCTCATAGGATGGAGCAGAAGGGTTGGGCCAAAAAAGATAGGTAACAAATGCTTTCATAAGATAATACTATAAGGAAATATCTTCTTGTTTTTTAGGAGACTTCTTCTTTTTAGGAGCTGGCTTTTTGGCGATAACGCCTGCAGATGTATCTACTGTTTCACGATGTGAAGAAACCTTCGAGCCAGCAAGAAGTTCAACAAGGAGAAATTCCAACTCACGTTCTTTAATCGTACGTGCAGGGCGAATGAGGAGATACAAGAGGAATCCTGCAACCGGCAATGCGGCAACAAGAAGAATGGAAATAAACATGTACCAAAACGAGTGGGTCCTTAGGAGGATGTCACGCGTGGTAAAAAATACGAGAAAAATAACAACAACACCAAGGAAAAGCATAGCTCCTTGCAAGATACGAAGGGCAGGATCTTCTGCGAGAAAGATGAGCCAAGGTTCTGCAAGCTGCTGGAAGAGAGTGATCATACGAATCATTAGAGATGTGGGTACTTACGACGATGCACCACAACGTACACCACTGACGCCAAGAAAGAAAGTACTGCGAGAAATTGACTGAACCGTAACTCAAATGTTGCGAATGGTAACCATTGCCGAGCAATAGCATATCCCCCAAAGACAACAATGAGTATGCCTTCATACACAAGTAATGCTTTCTGGGTAAGTTTTAGCTCAACTGCTGCAAAGACACCGAGGCTCATAAAGAGCATGAGCAGAACAAAAAAATCCATCTTTGTTGCAAACACAGGGATAGAAAAGTCTCCACGGAAATACTCGAAAAATATAGTAGCGATACTGGCGAAGAAGATACCAAAGAAGGTCTCGGCTCCTGCGCGATGACTACTCTTACGAATAACCAGAAGAACGAACGTAAGAAGCAAAAACGTAAATGCGTAGTACAGTTGCACAGGATGAATGGGAACCGTGTAACGCACGCCCATAGTGTCATACGTAATACCCCATGGCATGTCAGTCGGCTTTCCATAGGATTGCCCTGCGGCAAACTTACCGAACCAGTCGAATGCAGATCCAAATATCGCCGCAGGGAGCAATACATCTAACCATTGTAAAAAAGTTGATCGGTGCATACGAGTATGAAAGTACAATACGATCGCTATACCAACTGCGGCACCTATAAAGCTAAAGCTTCCATCCCAGAGAACAAAGAATCGGAGCGGATCACGAACGAAGACGCGATACTGGGCAACAATCGCAAAGAATCTCCCACAGAGTGCAAAAGCAAGAACATAGTGCACTGACTTTTCTTTAAAATGCTGCAGTGACAAATTTGCACTTTCTGCAAGGCGCAGGAAAAATTCCACTGTAAGCCACGTCCCAAGAAGAAGGAAGATAAGACGTGTCCAAATAATGACGGGGCCAAAAGAAACTGCTTCGAACATACAGTAATCGTATCACGAACCAATCGATGGCTGAAGTGATCTACGTGTAATATCGGCAACAGTCTTCTCCATAAACTCTTCAAGAGAGACTTCGACCTGCTCTTTAGAAATGATATTTCTCACAGTAACTGCTGTAGCATCTTTCTCTTTGTCACCAAGAACAAGCAGGTACGGAATCTTGCTTTTTTCCCCTTCACGAATACGCTTACCAAGCGAGTCAGAAGCATTCATGAGCTGTGTACGGATGCCCTTCTCCTTTAGGGCTTTGTCCACTGTCTGTGCATAATCACCATGTGCATCGGCAACGGGCAATAGTGCAACCTGCACAGGAGAAAGCCACAAGGGGAAGTGTCCTGCAAAATGTTCGATAAGGAAGCCGACAAATCTCTCATGAGTGCCAAGTGGTGCACGGTGAATGCAAAGCGGAGCCTTCTCCGAACCATCTGCAGTTGTATACGACAATCCAACTTTGCCTGGCACATCAAAATCGACTTGATTTGTCGCTAAGGTAAACTCTCGCCCAATGGCACTCCAGACTTGGACATCGATTTTGGGCCCATAGAATGCAGCTTCGTTTTCTACCTCAACGTAGGCACAACCTGTTTTTTTCATTGCACTACGTACCATTTCCTCTGTCTTCAGCCAAAGTTCTGGCTGATTCACATATTTTTTGCCAAGTTCAGCAGGGTCATGAAGCGAAAGGCGCATGACATACTTCTCAATACCAAATAATTCAAAGTACTTTAGGTACATATTGGCAACAGCGATAAACTCCTCCTCGAATTGATCTTCGGTGCAGTACAAATGCGCATCGTTCATACAAAGCGATCGAACACGCATTAAACCAAAGAGTGCACCACTATCTTCATACCGATAACAATGACCATACTCAGCAAGACGCATAGGAAGGTCACGATAACTCCTAGGCTGTGATGCAAATATTTGATGGTGATGCGGGCAATTCATAGGTTTTAAGTAGTACTCCTCGGCCTCACCATCAAGCTGCATTGGGGGAAACATCGATTCTTTATAGTGTGCCAAGTGCCCCGTTTGTTCATAAAGCTTTCCCTTTGCAATGTGCGGCGTACGTACACGCAGGTAACCTCCCTCCTGCTCGGTCTCACGAGCCAGGCGCTCTACTTCATCGACAATAACCGTTCCTTTGGCAGTCCAAAGGGGAAGTCCAGGGCCAACCATGTCACTGAACGTGAAGAGATCCAGCTCTTTTCCAAGCTTACGGTGATCGCGTTTCTTCGCTTCCTCAAGCATAGTTAAGTAGTCCTGTAATTCCTGCTTGGACGGGAATGCGGCAATATACACACGCGTCAGCTGCTCGCGTTTCTCATCTCCTCTCCAGTAGGCACCTGCCAGACTCATAATTTTAAATCCATCCGCTGGGATTTCTTTGAGGTTCTCAACATGTCCCCCCTTACAGAGATCGACAAACATCTCATTCCCCTCCGCATCAAGATTGCGATAGTTCGTCACTTCTATCTCACCTTTTTTTTGCAAGTCTTCAATGAGTTCTACCTTAAATTTCTGCCTCTTTCCTTTCCAAAATTTGAGTGCCTCTTCAATCGACAGCGTATCGACAGCGAAGGTCTGACCTTTATTAATGATACTACGCATCTCCTTTTCGATCGCTTTAAAGTCAGCATCAGAGATAGGTGTGCTGAAGAGGAAATCATAATAGCACCCCGTATCGACTGGTGGACCAATGGTAATTTGTGTATCGGGCCAGAGTTTCAGCACTGCCTGCGCAAGTACATGCGCTAGGCTGTGACGCATATTGTACAGGTCACTGGCGGCAGAAATATTGTTCATAACAAAAGAATATCAGAAAAAAATCGACATGCTACGAAATTCATTTCCATCTCAGCTCTCAGCTCTTAGCTTTCAGCTCTCTTATCGAAGGCCAAGTTCTGCTGTAAGTGTGTGCACTTCCCGAAGAATGTTACTATTCTTGTTCATGGATTTCTCAATTTTGCCACACGCATTCATAACAGTCGTATGGTCGCGGTTACCAAACGTTTCACCCAGACGAACAAAACTGACGTTCAAAAATCTTTTCCCGATATACATAGCCATCTGACGTGGCATGAGCACTTCGTGGACTCGAGAGCTGCCGATGAGATCATCAATGGAAACACTGTAATACTTGCTGACAGCTTCCATGACATCCTGCATCGTTGCCTTGCGCTTCTCAGGCTTCTCAAAGCCTACGGTCTCTTCATCAACGTGTGGATCTTTATTGAGCTTGCTCATAATTTCTGCAATCGACTTAATCGTCGGCATTCTGCGCTCAAGCTCGTACTGCGCAACCGCTTGCATAAGAATACCTTCTAATTCTCGTACATTCTTCGTCGTATGCTCTGCAATGAACTGTAAGACTGAGAGGTCGATAAAGAACTCGTACTCAGACGCCTTCTCCTGCAAGATTGCAAGGCGTGTTTCGTAGTCGGGCTCAGAGACATCGGCAATCATGCCACGCTCGAAGCGAGAAATAAGACGGTCTTCGAGGTGCAGTTCATCCGGCGGACGATCGGATGAGATGATAAGCTGCTTACTGCCTTCGTAGAGCGCATTAAACGTGTGAAAGAACTCTTCTTGGCAACGTTCTTTACTGGCAAAGAACTGAATATCATCAACAATCAATACATCCACCTGACGGTAGCGCTTTCTAACCTGCTCCATCTTCTGTGTGCGAATTGCTTCGACGACTTGATTGGTAAAGTCTTCTGATGTTGTATAGACAACAGTTGCTCGTGGAGACTTCTGCAAAATGGCATTTCCAACCGCTTGGAGAAGATGGGTTTTTCCCAAGCCAACGCCTCCGTAAATAAACAGTGGATTGTATTTACCGCCCGGTTGCTCCACAACCGCAGAACAGGCGGCGTGTGCCAAACGATTACGCGTACCCACGACAAAATTCTCCATGGTGTATCGCGGGTTTAAGATTTTACTCGTAATACCCTCAGCAAGCCGTACCTCTTGCTTATTCGGTAGCTTTCTCTTCTTCTGTTCTGGAAAATGCTCAAGCAAATTCACACACGCTTCTGGATGATCCTGCAATCGTCCATCTACTTTATACACAAGCTGCGCAATACTGTTATCCATCTCTTTAGCTGCTTCGAGCACCATGCCCTGATACCGCTCAATATGACGATCGAGCACTGTTGAAAGTGGTAAGCCAACAACAAGTGTCCCCTCTTCTTTACTGAGAATCGCTGTATTGCGAAACCACGTGATAAACGCCGTCCGCTGGAGTTGCGGCTCAATTCGTTTCAGAATATCAAGCCACATATCAAAACAGGCGGACGATGTCATTAAAGGTAATAAGGATAATAAGCAAAAGAAGAAAAACAAACCCAACGGCATTCGTAGTAACTTCAAGCTTTCTGTTGACAGGTCTTCTGCTTATGCCCTCAGCGAGCACAAAAATCAGACGACCACCATCAAGGGCAGGAAACGGCAAGACATTAAGAGCGGCAAGACTTAAGCTCAGGAGCGCAACAAGTCGAAGGTAATGCATAAATCCTTCCTGCACGGCACCATGAGTCAGCTGTGCAATACCAACAATGCCTGCAATTCCTTCTGGCACGCGTCCCGTGCGAGCAAGGGAACCAAAAAGTTTGCCAATACCGATGATGGTTTGCACCATCATCACCTTCGACTCACGCAGTGCAAGACTAAACGCAGTAGCAACGTCCCTCTTAGGGGCGGAAAGCTCCAGTGGGAATGGAACAATAACAATACCTGACTTGCCATCAGTAAGATGAACTGAAAACTCCTCAATCTCCTCAGCAACACCCCCATGTTCAACGCGAGACAATGCATACGTCACACGAGATTTTCCTTCTTGTAACGTCGGTATTTCTTCGACGCGTGTAATGGGATGCCCATTGATATTGCGAATTACTACCTTCTCAGGAATGCCAACTTTTGCTGCTTCCCCACCGCTTATAACTTCATCAATCATGACACCAAGAACAAGATGAATCTCGTTGCTCTCTCCTGCACGCACCATATCATCGAACGAAACGTATGTTGGTATCCACTGTCCGACAGAAAATCCAATCGTTAAAATAACGAGAGCAAGGAGTAAGTTCATAAGCACGCCGGCAAGCAAAATAACTGTGCGTGCATATACGGGTGCTGCACCAAAACTTCCTTTCGCACGACGTTGTTTTTCTGTCATGGCGTTCTCCCCTTTTAGACGAACGAATCCCCCAAATGGAATCCAGTTTACGGTAAATTCTGTCCCATTATTTGTGAAGATTGTTTTTAGTTTTGGTGGCAAACCAAAGCCAAATTCTTCAACTACCACTTTAAAAAATTTCGCTGCACTGTAGTGTCCGAACTCATGAATGAGAATGAGGAGTGAGAGGAGAACAAAAAATGCCAGGGCAGAAATCAAAAACGTCATAAGGAGTTGCATCGTACCCGTAGGGTGGATAACTGAAAAGTTTTCCACACCCACTTCGTGTTGCGTGTGATTCAAAAAATTTTTCTTACGTATGAATGTTAATATTACGCACGTGCAATTACCCATGCATCGACACGTTGAACACCCGAACGCTTGAGGACATCTGCACAAGCATCGAGTGTTGCACCAGTTGTGGCAATGTCATCAATCAGAACAACATGCATTGGTACAGTGTGAACAAAGTACGAGAGTGCAAAGGAATCACGTATGGATTCCATACGTTCATAACGACTGCGCCATGCTTGGTGCCCTGTGTTTTTTGTACGTCGAAGAAGACGCTTCATGGGTAGCCCTGTCATCGCACTGATACGACGAGCAAGAAGCACCGCTTGATTAAACCCGCGAGAAACATACCGAGAGAAATGCAAGGGAACCGGCACCAGCATGATGTCGTCATGAACATACGGAAGACTCGCCTGCACAATGAGCATGGCCAAGGGGTTACTCAGCCCAAACATTTTCTGGTACTTGTACAGTGATATTGTACGTTGCAGTATAGCAGAATCGTGATATCGCGTTGCGGAGAGCAATCGGTCGAGCGAACCAAGTCCCATGCTGGTTAACTCTCGTTGCAACGCAATGTATGGTGCAATGGGGATACTATCCCAATCCTCTTTGCGCAAAGGATTATTCGGGAAGAGAAGATCAAGCATCGTCAAAAAGTGAATGATGTATAGGATTATTGCGTACATAGGTTCGAACCCTCCGTAGTTCAGATGTAGAGCGAATATGGCGCTCATGAAATCGAGACTGCCAACGAAAATCCTCCATGGCATTACGCCGACACCAACGAGTAACCGCACCTTTATACATATTTATAACTAACGACAACGAATGTTGTTGTAATGAACCAAACTGATTAATCCGTAGAGACGCGCCATGGCGCGTCTCTACGGATGACGGAAGATCAAATTTTAAGATTCCATGGATATGATCTGGCATAACAATAAATTCATCGCATTGAACATTTTGAAAATGCATTGGAATCTCTAACCATAAATGAGACGCAACCAATCCTAGTGTTGTATGATCAATCGCTGCATCTACTACATCACCAAACCACGCACTACGCCCATGCGTACAGATTGTCACAAAGTAGACTGCATCACTGGCATAATTCCAGTTCTTCATACGTGTGGTCTGTGTGCGAAAACTGCCTCTGTACATAGAAGAAATCTAGAATAAGTGGATAACTCATGAATAGGTTTCACGAATAACAAAATATGAAGCTGTTGTTTTCTGAGCGGTAGCTAAACAAAAAACCCGTTCTATACCGAAAAAGAACTCCCCCTGCCCTCTTGTTGGACTGGAAAGATATTGGTAGTCTTTTTGGGCTGAATCGGGCGATTAGCTCCCGCCTACGCTCTGCTACGCAGAGGCTACGGCGGGCAGGCAGCTTCCAGCTTCGCTTCCCATGCTAATCTTCTTCTCAGGCTGGATATCTTTTACACCTTCGGGCGATTAGCTCAGCTGGCTAGAGCGTTGCATTGACATTGCAGAGGTCACTGGTTCAAGTCCAGTATCGCCCACCATTCGACTCCGCTCACTTCGTTCGCTTCGCTCATGGTAAACCACGAGTTCGATTACTTGTGGATTGAGCGGAGAAGAATGACCCTGAGCGAGATTTCGCAAGGCGAAATCGAGTCGAAGGGCCCAAGAAACATACCAAAATATTGATGTTATATCTATGACGAGTACAATAAGAATTGTGGAAGCTAAACTTGATTTTCCATTAACTGAAGAGGTAGATCTAGAATCTGTCTTTTCTCGCCTTGAGCAAGCAGATACCGAGCAATCATTTTTCTTTTCCTCTAAAGATGGAATTTTAACTGTGTCAGCATCAAATGAAGAAGATGTTGTAAATGCACGAGATAGCATTCGTAAATTTGTGCTTGCTACAGTTGGAGATGACATTGCACTGGAAGCTATATAATAACTCAGTAAAGCAGATCACAATGTTGTGTGCTATACTGACCTCATGTCCTACAACTTCCCTGTCATCATCACGCAAGATAAAAGCGGTATGTACATTGCGCATGTCCCCTCATTGAGGGGTTGTCACACTCAAGCGAAATCTCTTGCAACGCTTCACAAGCGTTTACCTGAAGCTATTGAGCTCTGCTTAGAGGTGGAAAAGTCAAAAAAACAACCAATCCCACAAACAAAATTTATCTCTCTTGAACAGATTGAGGTAGACATTTGATATGCCAAAGCTTCCTGTCGTATCAGGGAAGAAGTTGGTAAGCGCATTGCTCAAACATGGATACATTGCACTACGCCAAAAAGGTAGCCACGTTTTCATCGAAAGCATTGATAGAAAATATGGCACAGTGATTCCTGTTCATGGATAAGACGAATGTTGCGGAAGTAGTTCTAACTCGCTTAATTACAGCCCACCACGAAGAATTGCTATATTAGATAGCATATGTTATAATATAATTATGTCAACTGGAACTCTAGACGGCTTTCCTGAAGATGAAGGCGACAAAGAGAAAAAAGACAGAAAACATAAGCCAGAATCAGGAAAACCAGACGAAATGATTCACACATTCAGGGAAAAACTGGGTGACGTATCTGATGATAGTGAACACAGTGAAGATAGTGGTGAAACTAAATTAGAAATACAAAGTGGAGACAGGCCACCTATCACCTTGTGCCTGCCGAGCAGAGTAGCCAATTGGATTCAGCACTATGATACAGATAAAGAGGTATTACAAAATCCTGGTTCTGAGCTTACAAATGATTACAGAGCTTGGGATGAGGGAACTAGTGCAACAGTTCGAGCAGGAGGAAAATCAATCATGAACTGCTTCTGCGATCGTTACGACCCATATCTGCTCAATTGGACTCTCGAAAATTTTTCTGATCCAAGTATTCAACTCAATGATGCTCAGAGAGCTGACCTTATTTACCATGTGTATGAGGAGGTAGATGAAAAATGGAGTTATGGTATATCCGAATTGGCAACTACAGAAAACGCAGACTCACTAGAATATTGCTGGCATAACCTCGTTAAACTTATAGCTATTGAGGAGAGACTTCAAAATACAAAACCACGAAACGTGTTAATGAATTTACTACACTTAAGTCTTATACATTGCATTCAATGCAACCTCATAGCGAACATAGGACTCTTTCATAAGATTGGATGGCTGACTACAGACTCACCACGTCAGGACATTATGGATAAACTTATTGATCTAGCAGGCAGATACGATCATATGCGACCATATGCAACTAAAATTATTAATAAGTGGGATAATATGGAAATGGAAGACGAGATAATAAATATGATGATCACATCAAGAAATGCAAAATTAGATAGTAGTGATGCAAATAATGGATATAATAGTGATTTATCTGCAAATGCGCTTTCCGAAAAAGAGGCACACGATTTACTAATGCAAAAATTACGAGACTTGGAGGAAGTAATGACTCCTGAAACAGATGACGACCCTGCATGGGATCATCCACTAGAATATGTGGAACAGCTTGCAGAGGGCAAACATGTGATCTATCTGAAATCTGAGTTAGCAGAGGAGAAAGATCAGAATCTCTCCAATGGAAAAAAATTTGACCTTGCGCTTATGGAGCGCATGGCTGAAAAGGGTTTTACAAAATGGCTGTTTACAGAACCAGATGATGAACTGGATGCAACATATTGCTGGCTTCAAAGCCAAAACGATAGCCGATCTAAAGCTAATTTAGCCAGAACTCTGCACCAATACATGCAACTTAAACGAGGTGATGATGTTCCTGCTCTCAGAGAATATTTGATTTTGCCAGGTGGCCAGGAACCTAAAAGTGTGACAAATGAAATGCGCTATTGGCAAGAGGTATGGAAACGCAAAGAAGATGCAGGAGCAGAGGCAAGGGTTTATCTTGCTAATGCTGACGATGAGAAAGCGAAAGCTAAGAATTGGATGCAGGCAACTGAAAACAATAAATTTTTTGTAATAGGTGATGGCGGGGTGTTTCAGGGCTATTCCTTCCGTCATGGTTGCACAACCCGTGAAACGTCAGTTGTCCTTAACCATAGGACTGTGATAGACGAATATGACAGAGAGGATTTTATGGGTAATCGTGCAATGAAACATATTGCACATGAAGTAGGAAGAAAACGAGGATGGGGTACACATCAAACATCTGCTGTGCCTGTAAAAGGCAACAGTAGACTTACTGATACCTTTACACAAGAAACATTGATGGGACACGATTCACATTTGAAAGTTACAACATCGGGCGGATATGTAGATGCTGCAATCTATTCATGTGAAGGAGAACATGACGATGAAGAGGAGGAGCTGGAGCCGTATGATGACAATGTTACCGCACCACAACCTGAAGTTGATATACCTGCCTAAAAGTAATGCCAGATTGAACACCTGAATAGCTTGTGTAAATTTTTATTACAAAACAATTACAAATAAACACAACTCTTCTCCAGTCCTCAAAAATGCGTTTTTCTGCTATAATTAAACGATTACATAAAAATTCACATGACAACATCTACCCTCCCACCAGAAGAACCAATCCTGACATGGAAAGCTCTACAGCACGCACATATTGAACGTGGTCCACTGTGGTACATCATGGCAGGAATCGCAGTTGTTATCATGATTATCTACAGCATTGTAACTACAGCATGGACCTTTACGGGGCTAATTATACTGCTCTCAGCACTCTACATCCGTTCACAGGCAACTGTGCCAGAGCAAAAGAGTATCCGAATCTGGAAGCAGGGATTTGCGCTAGAAGATACATTCTATGAATGGAGAAAATGCAAGGGATTCTGGATATTTCGAAATGATAACTTCTCTGAACTCCATATTGATAAAGCCAACGGCGGAGAGGTAAAGATTCAAACTGGGGACATTAATCCCTACCACATCCACGAAGTACTCTCTCTCCTCCTTCCAGAGTCAGAGAACGGAAAAGAACACATACTTGACACTATTATTAGAATCTGTAAAATCTAGCATGCTGGGTCGATACTGGTATCGGCACTTTGCAAAAAAGCACTTCCCTGCTCTGCAGGAGAGCCGTTTGCTGTACTTCGCAAGTAATGATGACAGTACGGAAGAAACAGAAAGCAGCAACGATGAGAATAACACAGCAGAAAACGACATATTACATATTACGAACGAGGTTAATGCTGACATCAATGCTACGCAAAACGATATCTTAGATACTCTTCTTACGCGAGAATCTACAAAAGATCGTGTACATGAATTACGCAAGAGAGTGCAAAACCTCATTAAAGAAATTCAAACAGGCAAAGATCCTGAATTACAAAAAGTACTCAATGATATAAAAAGTTGGCATGAAGGCATTGAAGTAAAGCTATTTCTTATTGAAAGATTACTTGCAAAGCAAAAAGAGTGGGATGACGGGCATTTAGAGCCAAAAGGATACATTGACGCGATTAATACATTTCTAAAGCAGACAGAAGAAGACTGCACTGTAAGTCTGGAGGAAGATATGCAAAATATTTCCTCAGAAGAATGGATTAAAAAACCCAAAGAGGAGCGAGAAGAAATACAACGTAAAGTACGAAACAGTATGCAGAGACAAAAACAAGGAAATATTCTAAAAGGAGCTAATATCCTTGCAAATGCAATAGAAGACGAGCTTGACAGCAAAGATATAGACCTGAGCGCACTACTGGCGAAAGACCATCCTCAAGAGTCAAATGGCGCTACGCTCATAGAAAGCATACGATCTAAGATAAGTAACATAAAACTCATTTCGATTATGGACATGGTTAATGCAGGGAAAAAATATATGGAAGCTACAAAAAATGCTTGGACGAAACGTTCAGAGCGTGTCTCTGCAGCGCTGGCAACACAGCTAAGCTCTACACTACGATTCTTACCTCTCGGAAACGAGGTATACGCAGAATTATCTGTTCTACGTGAAAGTAAAAACGAAGAGGAAAAGAAGCAGCAAAAAGAATTGATGGAGCAAAACAACACACCATTTCAAGAAGCAATACGGACACTACGCCAACACCAAGGGAATGCGAATAAATTCAATGGTGCACTTGAATATCTTGCAGAGCACGGATGGCTGTACGATTTCGATCCTCAATCCAAAACAGCATTTGGCATTTCTATTCCCATTCCAAATGGTTGGACAAAAACAGCACATCAAGAATATTTGATGCGTACACTTTCTACGGATTCAGGAAGTGGTCAGGATAGCCAAAAAAGTCGCATGGAAAACTTGATAGGTACTGCAGATGCCATTGAACCAATTGTAGAACTCTTAGAACAAGAGCTTGATAATTATAACTATTGGGGTGCTCATACCGCACTTGATATAGCAATGCGCAAAGGAAAGATCGGCGAAAGTGGTACCTGGATTACAACAGTATTTCTGAGCCACCTACGAAAAAATCCGGACGCAAGAAAATACATCCCCATTGATATTCATGACCAGTTAGGCAACATCGGTATTGTACACCCCGCCTGGACACCAACGTTCTTAAAGGTGAACCGTAAAAAGCTTGAGGCATGGCAAAAAACAAATAATCCAGAACGTTTTGAATACGGTGGTATCCTGGCAAAAACAATTGATATAGTCGAAAAAGACATCCGAGAAACATTTGGTAGTGATAAAGAGATTCAAAAGAAATTTGGACCAAAGATGACACTCGATAGGCTCGTTGCCAAAGTATTATCTGCTCAGACAGTAAGTAAGGATGGAAAATCTGTTTCTATCTTTGCAAGTAAATACAACCAATACCGCCACACTATTATGACGTCAGATACGAGTATTGATGCAGGAAAAGCCGACGATGACTTTTATGGAAATGTTTCGGACGCACATCTTATTGGATTAGGTGGAATCCGCGTTATTCTCCGAACATCAACACGCGGTATCTTTGAGCATCCAACAAAAGCCAATAACTATCTCGCTAATATCTTCGAAATAGACCGAAACCTTGAAGAGGCAAACCTTACGGAAGCACAAAAAAACTTTAGAACTGATATGCAAAGCAAGTTAAATAAGTATTTCGAAGAAGAAATTGCACAACATGACGCCACGGCAAAAGGCTGGCTCACTCGCACTGTCTCTGACAAAAATCCCAAGAAAGTTGGAACGTCATTGAATGTGGTGAAAGAATTTTTGCACAGAGGCATGCTATCACAATATTCGTACGACAAAGCTTTTCAAAAAAGCGAAAAAAGTGAAGCTGCATAAATGCATTTGCGATTCGATAAATTTATCACTATCTTCATGTGCACAACATGAAGGTTCGTATTCAACGTATCGACCCGGCACTCCCCCTCCCCAAACACGAAAGTGCGGGTGCAGTAGGATTTGATTTAGTGACGAGGCAAACAACGGTCATCGAACCGGGCGCTATTGGCCTTGTGCCAGGAAACGTGATTGTACAGGTACCTGAAGGGTATGCACTCTTGGTTATCCCTCGGTCATCTCTCCCTCGCAAAAAAGCACTCGTCTGCCCGCATAGTATTGGTGTCATCGACCAGGATTATCATGGACCTGAGGATGAGCTGCTTGTTCAAGTGCAAAATATTTCAAGTGAACCAGTGGTTGTTGAACGTGGCGAACGCATTGCTCAGGGTATGTTTGTTAAAGTAGAACAAGCTAAGTGGGAAGAAGTGAATGACCACGGTGCTGAAACCAGAGGTGGATTTGGTTCTACGGGGCATCATACAAAAGAGCACCCCCACCGGGTGCCCTTAAGATAGTGTGATATCGTAGTTATTTACTGAGCGGCTTGCGCATGAACGCAGGCACCTCGAGCTCTTCTTCGTTGAAATCGACTCGCGATGTTGCCACCTCTTCTACAGGCTCTCTTCGGTGTGTCATCTGTTCACTGTGTGATGGCATACCAAATGTTTTTTTTGTAAGAGATTCGGAACTCTTTGTACCAATTGTTGGATACTTACGCATCTCCTGCTCATCAAACCCTGCAGCAATGACCGTACACTTCACTTCACCAGTTGCATTTTCATCAATCACCGCGCCGAAGATAATGTTTGCATCGCTGTCGGCAGCCTCCGTGATAATACGAGCCGCTTCATCAACCTCGTACATACTGAGATCATTTCCACCAGTGATATTAAAGAGAATGCCCTTCGCACCAGAAATAGAAAGCTCAAGGAGCGGACTATCAACAGCAGCGCGAGCAGCTTCTGCCGCACGGCTATCACCCGTACCATACCCAATACCCATCAATGCTGTTCCAGCATCTTGCATAATAGACTTCACGTCTGCAAAGTCCACGTTAACAAGACCGTGAACAGTAATGAGGTTGGAAATGCCTTCAATAGCATGTTGGAGGACTTCATCGACAACCTGGAACGCCTCGGTTAGTGGCGTTGTCTTATCGATGAGAGAGAGAATCTTATCATTTGGAATGGTAATGAGCGTATCTACTTTACCCTTAAGATTCTCGAGTGCCTCCTCTGCTTGCTTCTTTCGCTTGAGACCTTCAAAGCTAAACGGCTTGGTGACAACACCAACGGTGAGAATATCCATGCTACGTGCAATATCTGCAATGACGTGCGCACTCCCCGACCCCGTCCCTCCTCCAAGTCCTGCCGTAACAAAGAGCATATCGGCACCATCAAGCGCTTTTTTAATCTCCTCCATACTTTCTTCTGCTGCCTTCTTGCCAATGTCTGGATTTGCCCCAGCACCAAGACCACGTGTAACACCACGGCCAATCGTCAACTTTTTAGAAGCAGGATTGTGGTAGAGCGCCTGAACATCTGTATTGACCGCAATAAACTCAACACCTTGAATTTTTGCATCAATCATACGACGAATGGCATTGCTACCACCGCCACCGGTACCAAGCACACGTATATCTGCACCAGGAGTAACATCCGGACGAACCTCATGGGAGGTCGTGGATGAGGAACCGTCATCACCGTGGGAAGACCCTTGGGGCTTACTTCCGGAGAAGAGGGAACGAAGCGTATCGGACATGGGGATAAGGGGGAATGACTAGGGAAATTATGGAAGCAAACTCTTAAACCAAGAACCTGCCTGACTCATAACACGTTTCATTTGGACACCACCGATGCGCTGCGCGCTATCTCCTTCTCGTGCACCCCAGACAAGCGTACCGAGAGCAGTCGCATATGCTGGATCATCAACCTTCTCAACAACGCCACCAATATCAACAGGAAAGCCCATCTGTACTGGAAGGCCTAGGGTATCTCGTGCAAGATCAAGTACGCCGGGCGCTTTGACAGCTGCACCTGTCAAAAGTGCCCCCGCTGGCAGCATTCCTGCGCGACCAATCTTTTTGAGTTCTTCGTTTACCAAAGAGAAAATCTCATAGTAGCGCGCCTGCATAATCTCTGCCATATAGCGCTTGCTTACCGTTTGTGTATCCACTTTAGAAACGCTGGAGAGATCGATCATCTCTCGCTCTGGGATCTCCTCGGGAAGAACAGATCCAAATTCAATTTTAATCTTTTCTGCAGTATCAACAGATGTACGAAGGCCAATCGCAATATCGTTGGTCACACTCTCTCCACCAATCGGCAGACACACACTATGCAAAATTGTCCCCTCCTCAAAAACGGCAATGCTCGTGCAGCCAGCACCAACATCTATAAGAGCGACACCCAATTCCTTCTGGCGCTTTGTAAGCACCGCCTCAGATGCGGCAATAGTTGATGGAACAAGATCATCGATATCAACACCAGCCTGATCGATGCACTTTTCAATATTCTTCACATGTTGCACATGCCCCGTGATGATATGCGCATCAACCTCAAGACGAATACCTGTCATACCAACAGGATTTTTGATGCCACGTTGCTCATCGACAGCGTACGCCTTCGGCTCAATATGCAAGATACGCCTGTTTTGAGGAATGCTTACTGCTTGCGCAGCATCAAGTACGCGAGCGACATCATCAACAGTAATATCTGCACCAGAAATAGCAATGACTCCTCTGCTATCGAATGCTTCGATATGGGAACCAGACATACCAACGTATACATGGTTAATAGGTACGCCGGCCATACGCTCTGCGTCTTCAATAGAGGAGATAATGTTATGAATCAGTTCTTCCACATCAATCACGTGTCCCTTGCGCATACCAAGCGATGGTGAAAGTCCTATACCAATAACATTAGGCATGCCGTGACGATCTTCGCTATCTGCAACAGCCACGACTGTTCGAATTTTAGAACTTCCGATATCAAGGCTGGCGAGCACTCTCTCTTTTGGCATAAGGGATATTTGGAATTAAAGCCCACGAAGTCTACGGTCGCATGTGGAAGCCGCGCAAGAGGCATTGAATACCAAAGGTGTACACACCATGCATTTATGAACAAAAAATATAATCAAATTTTTTATCTTGAATAAGGGCTACTTGTTTTAAAAAATTCCAAAAATACACACAAAAAAATATATGAATACCTTTTGTGCACGACTTATTCAAAGAGAGAGAGTTGCGAATCCTTCGGTGCTGCCACTACATGTTCGTGTGCTAAAAAGTGTGCCTGTCCGTACGGTGTCTTAAGAAAGGTTAGTAAGCGTTTTGTCAGTAAGGTAAATTCCATTGTGGTAAAAAAATCAAGAATGGGTTTCGGATCTATAGCTCGCAGTGCTGTATCATGTAGCGATACTGGAAGAGTGATATCGGAGACAAGTTCCGCCATCCGTTCACAGAAAAACGCCTGCTCTCTGTCATGTGTAAGCTTCTCAGCCACAGTAGGTTTGATGGTATCAATATGGTCATACACATTCTGCAGTGTGCCGTACTCCTGGAGCAGTGTGGCAGCTGTTTTCGGTCCGATACCAAGGACACCAGGAAGGTTGTCAGAGCTATCGCCACAGAGACCCTTATACGACGCTACTTGATCTGGTCGAATGCCATATTTTGCCTCGATCTCCTGGGGCCCAAGATACTCCGCTTGCTGGTATCCTTTATGAGGAATAGCAATGCGCGTCTTCTCCGTTGCCAGTTGAAGTGCGTCTTTATCGCCAGTAATGACTGTCACCTGCATACCCGCATTCTCCCCGGCCTTTGCATATGTACAGAGAAAATCATCCGCCTCATAACGAGGATCACTGACTTGTGTCAATCCAAGTACATCGACAAGCTCCATAACACGAGGGATTTGCACATAAAAATCATCAGGAGTCTCAGCTCTCCCTTCCTTGTACTCCGTATGTTCCTCATGACGAAAAGTCTTATCACCAGCATCAAAGCAAATAACAAGATGGTCTGGTTCCTCTTTTGCAAGGATGGCAAGGAGCATAGAAGCCATGCCAAACGTGGTATTGCTCTGCTCGCCAGAACGGGTCTTGAGCGTACGTGGAATAGCCCAGTATGCCCGATACATCAGGTGATGGCCATCAATAAGAACCATATGGGACATAGTGGTAGGGTACACTAATATATTTATCCAACAAATAGGGGAAATTTCCACATATGCTCTCTACCAAAAAACTCTTTTTTCCGCTATAATAACAGGAAAACAAAAAAACACTTATGACACCTGCAACTGACCAAAAAATCGCACAGAGATACACCAGCAGCACCCTTGAGAAAAAAGGGAAGAATAAGCAAAGTCTCCAAGAAGAGCTTGGCTGGCCAGCAGAGCTAAAAAGGCCAGTGGTCTGCATTCCTGGTGGCATGAATGAAAAGCTCGGCGGCGCCTTGATGGAAGCAGTACTTCCAGGGCTTCTGCAGATGGATATTGAGCTACTCATTCTCGGAAAAGGATCTAGCCACTATGGAAGCCTGTTTACGGAGCTGGCTAGGACATACCCCCATAAGATTGCCATCTTGCCCAACGAAGAAGTAGCAATACGCAAAATGTATGCCGCAGCCGATATCGCACTCTTCTTCGAGGACCCAAAAGAGTGCGAGGAATTGCCACTTGCGTTGAGCTATGGTGTCGTCCCCATCGCTCCTTCGACCAAAGCTCTCGAAGACTATAATCCTGTCCAAGAAGCAGGGAATGGATTTTTGTATGAAGAAAAAAACATGTGGAACGCCTTTGCAGCAATTGTCCGTGCACTGGAAACCAATAAGTTCCCCTTCGACTGGAGAACTATCCAGAAGCATTGCATGGAGAGTGTGAACTAGGGAGTTAGAGTGTTAGAGTGTTAGGCATTAGGATAATGCTACTACAAAAACACTGGCTCTTTGTCTGCCTTATTATCATAGTAACCCTTGTGGTGTACCGCTATGCGCCGCAAGCGGGCTTTATTCCAATTGACGATCGACTGCTTTCTTACGAAAACCCACTGGTTACAGAAATGACCCCTGAATCCATTCATGGAATATTTTCTAGTTATGATCCTGAGCTCTATATACCAATTACATTGCTTAGCTATAAGCTGGACTACTTCATCGGCAAAGAGAACCCTGCAATCTATCACATAAGGAATCTCTTGCTGCACATCTTCAATGCAATACTCGTTTTCCTGCTACTCAAGCGACTAACGAGCCGCGATATGCTCGCCATGCTCACAGCCCTGCTCTTTGCCATTCATCCGCTGAATACTGAAACAGTCATGTGGGTTGCAGCTCGCAAAGACGTACTCAGTGCTTTTTTCTTCTTAAGTACACTACTCCTCTATTGCCGCTCTCGAGAGCACGAATCACGAGCACTGTACTACGGAAGCATTCTCTGCTTTGCCCTTGCGCTCATGAGCAAAGTAGTAACGGCAACACTTCCCTTAGTTCTCATGATCATTGATGACCTGCAGGGCTACCCAAACGACAGATCTGCAACGATGCAAAAAATTCCCTATGGAGTACTCTCATTTGTCTTTCTCGGTATAGGCCTCTTCAAAAAAAGTCTTGCTGTCTATTCCATCAGCTATGGAGAAACATTCCTGCTCGCAGGGAAGAGTACAGCATTTTATGTACAGAAGCTGCTCATACCAACAGAGTTCATGCCCCTCTATCAGCAACATCTTCCCATCGAACCACTCTCGATGGAATTCATCGCACCCTTTGCGGTCATCGCGCTACTCGGAGTTATCGCCATAGCTGCAAGATCCATTGAGAAAGCAGTAAGTTTTGGCATTCTGTGGTACGGCATTACGCTGCTTCCGAATCTTGCAAACTTCACCCATGGTGCAGGATGGAAAGTGGTCTACGCTTCAGATCGATATGCTTACCTGCCGTCTATTGGACTCATGTTGATGTTTTGTGTTGGACTACTCTCTCTGCCAAAGAAGAGAGTAATCCTCCCGCTTGGCACTGTGATTATTGCCATACTCAGTGTGCTAAGCATGCAACAATCCTTGCGCTGGCAATCGACAGAAACACTGTTTATCTACGTAGTAGAACGTGCCCCGCAGACGCATATCGCCCATGCACTGCTTGGTATCTATGACATGGAAAACGATCACTTCGAAGCAGCACTCCCCCACCTTGAGAAATCTGTTGAAATCGCACCGGACTTCCCATTTGGCAGAGCAAATTACGGCCTTGCACTCATAGAGACAGGGAAAGTAGAGGCAGGAATTGCTGAACTCAAAGAAACACTACGCCGGGCACCAGATTACGTACAGGCATACCTCTACCTTGCCTATGCATACGATACACAAGATAAGCTCCAAGAATCTGTATATGCGCTACAAAGCGTCCTATCACTTGAGCCAGATAATGCAGAAGCTTCCCGGTTACTGGAATCAATTGGTGGGTCGGGTGGGATTTGAACCCACGGCCAATTGGTTAAGAGCCAACTGCTCTACCACTGAGCTACCGACCCGCCGCCGAGAGTCTACGGATTTTACGATGGTGCTACAACACTTTTCTTGCTTTCATGAGTCCTGGTTCTTTCTGCTCTAAGATTGCTACTGGAAGATGCTCATGCCAAGCAATGGTATTCGATGTGCATGTGCCATCGATGCATTGTCCATGAGATACCGCTTTCCACTGGTCACTCGAAAGCGTAACGGATGGCATATTCTTTAATATCTCTTTGAGAGGAATGACATGTCCCCACTGCACATCATCCGGCTGAACCGCATCGTCAAGAGACCAATCGCCTACTCGGGTACGCTTGAGGGCAGTAAGGTATCCGCCAACATGCAGTGCTTGTCCAAGGTCATGCGCAAGAGAACGAATATATGTTCCACTGCCACAAGCAACAGAGAGCTTTAGGTCTGGATATGCATAGGATAATAACGAGCAATCATCAATATGCACTTCACGCGCTGGAAGATCGACAGGCTTTCCCTGGCGCATTTTACGATACGCACGCTCTCCACCAATTTTGACAGCGCTCGCTGCTGGAGGCACTTGTTCAATGGTACCAACAAATCGTGTACGCAACATTTGCAATACAGCGTTATCATCCGGCAGTACGACACCTGGCTTGATGGAAACCTCTTCAATAGGCCCCTCACGATCGTACGTTGCACTCACTGCACCAAACCGAATATCTGCTTCGTACTCTTTTGAAAGATCCGAAAATAGTTCAACCACTTTCAGTGCCTTAGCCCCTACTGCAAGAACAAGCAGGCCACCGGCTGCAGGGTCAAGTGTGCCAAGGTGTCCTATCTTCTTCTCAGGAAGCATACGACGAACCATGCTAACAATATCATGGCTTGTTGGGCCTTCTGGTTTGTTGATAAGCAAAAAACCGTGACGCATGAAGAAAGAGTAAAGTGGAAAGAGCAAAGTGGAAAGTGGAAAGAGATTTTTCTATCGTGTACTATAAAGACAACCTTACTCTTGCTATGACTGTTACACCTACCTGGGATCTCTTCATTGTCGTCTTCTTTGGTCTGGTCATTACCTATAGCTTTATTATAGGGAAGCATGAAGCAGTCAAAATAATCATTTCAACCTACATAGCTATTCTCGCTGTTGAAGGTATTGGCAATGTCATTGAACGTGTTACCGGAGATTCTCGCCCGCTTCTTAGTGTTATTGGCCTAAATGTCGATGGAGACATACTCACAGCCGTAAAGCTTATTGTCTTTGTTGCACTCATCATTTTTATTGCTGTTCGTAGTGGGCTGGAGATTGATTACAGCAAAGACCCCGGCGGACCGGTGAATGCAGTACTCACGGCAGTATTTGGATTTGCAACAGCTGGACTCCTGCTCATCTCTCTGTTTATCTTTGTTGCTGATGTCAATATTCTTGACCCAAGTGTTGAAAAAATGGAAACAATTAGTGCACTTCTCAACAAGAGTAAACTCATGCAGGTAATGATCTTAAACCAAGATCTTTGGTTCTCGCTTCCTGCCCTCCTCCTGATATCTGTAGGAATTGTTAGTAATGAACCGACAGAAGAATAAAGTAGTCAAGCCTCATTGCCCTTGCGTGATAGCATGGTATTCAGTAACAATAGAGTAAATTCCCCATTTACATATCATGCTTACCAAAGTAAACAACTTTTCACTTCGCGCAGCATACGCTGTTATGGCATTCCTTGCTGCACCAACAGTGGGTGCTGAACTGTTCGGCGAAACACCAGATATTGGTGGTGTTGGTTCTGACACGGATGCAATCCGACAGGGCATTCTTGATGCCTTGACGTTTATTCTCAGCTTCATGGCACTTATCGCTGTTGTTATTATCGTGATTGCCGGTATCCGCCTCGTTATCTCTCAGGGTGAAGAAGGAGAAAAGGACAAGGCAAAGAAAACTATTTTCTACGCCATCCTTGGTCTCGTTGTTATCCTGCTTGCACAAGCAATTGTTGGATTTGTTGATAGTCTTGGACAGAACATTTCTAACTAATCTGAAGACGGCACTAAAGAAGAAACACCTCGGCTCTCCGAGGTGTTTTTTTGTGCAACGCTTTCTTTTCTCATAGGATCTCTCACAATAATGCTCTGAGGTGTCACCTCAAGAACATCGGAAATAGGAAGAGCAACACCCCAGCGAAACCACTTTTTCGGAAAGAGCCACTCTATATGCATCGTATCTGTATTGAATTGAACATCGCTACAGCGACCAAGATACGTTTCGGCTTCGGTCTTGATCTTCTGGCCAAGAACTGTACGGGAATCTTCCAAAAGTGGCTGTAGTCGAATACGGTCTTCTGCGGGTGCAAGCGCAGTATCAGAATTGATATATACGCGAGTCCCCCACCTGGTAATATCCAATGAACTGCAGAAGAGTGTCTGAGCGCCAAGTAGCCCATTTGTCTGTACAAATAACCCTTCAATTTTGCCTGTATCCGGCAAAATAAGTACTCCAGTCACCATGCCAAGAATCTGGTCTCCCCCCTCTTCCATGACTGGAAACCCAAGGCAATGCGTGAATCGTAGATGCATACAGACAGTGTACCAGAAATATGCTATACTATAGACACTATGAAGCTCTTTGCTGGATCCTCCCATCGAGAACTTGCCGAAAGAATCGCCAAGGAACTTGATATGGAACTAAGTCACGTCACCCTAAAGACATTTAGCAGTGGCGAACGCTACGTGCGTTTTGATGACTCTGTACGAGGCAAAGACGTCTTTATCCTCCAAACAGCAACCCAGAATGTAAACGAAGATTTAATGGAGCTCTTCCTTATGTGCCAAGCAGCAAAACTGTCCTTTGCAAAAAGCGTTCATGTCATCACGCCGTTCTTCCCCTATGCAAGACAGGATCGTGTTGCCGAGTATCGCGAGCCCATCTCTGCAAAGCTTGTCGCGCACCTCCTTGAGGAATCCGGCGCAGATCATGTGATTACGCTAAACCTTCACTCTGACCAAATTCAGGGGTTCTTCTCTATTCCTGTTGACTGCCTTGAAGCGATGACTATTTTTAGTAAATACATAAAGCAGAAGCAACTGAAGAGCCCTGTTGTCGTCTCTCCAGACGCAGGAGGCGCTAAACGTGCAAAGAAGTTTGCAGATCGCATTGGTGCAGAACTTGCCATCATGCATAAAACACGTCCTGAGCATAACAAATCAGAAGTACTGGAGCTTGTTGGTGATATTCGTGGTCACACCTGTATTCTTTATGACGATATGATCGATACGGGCGGAAGCCTTGTAGCCGCGAAAGAAGCCTTACTAAAAGCCGGAGCAGACCCCGATGTGTACGCTATTGCTACACACCCTGTCTTTTCTTACCCAGCAATCGATAAGCTTCGTGAAGCAGGATTTAAAGAAGTCATCGTAACAGACAGTATTCCAACAGACGAGAATGCATTTCCTGGGCTCACCATCCTGCCAATTGCCCCACTCCTTGCTGTAGTCATTGAACATGTAAAAACAGGAAAAAGCGTCACTGAAATCTACGACATATAAGAATCTCTTTCCTCTTTCATATTTCCTCTTGTATACTTAGGTTCAACCTTCCCCTTTTTGTATGAAGCAATTTCATAAACTCTTTGCAGGATCTGTAGCAGTTGCCTACCTCTGTAGTACTGCGCCAGTATTTGCTCTTACCTACGATAACCCTATCGATGCATCTCGTGCACGCTGCACTTCGCTTGCGGGCCGAGAAAAAGATCGCTGTGTATTTATCAATAACCGTGTAGAGCGCCTTCGTCTTCGTCAAGCAAAAGACTCCTATGAACGTGGTAACACGCAGCGAGAACGCAGGCAGCTTTTGCAGCAGCAAAACTACGAAAGTAACGAAACACGTCGTATTCGCGGGTTTGATATGAACAGACTCCGCAAGCACGATATGACGCGCCGCAGTGCTCGTCGCCTCATTAACAGCCAAGACAAGAAAGTACGCAGTGCATGCGAAGATGTCGATGCAAGTGAGCGCGCTCAGTGCATCCGTGATAACTGGAAAGAGGCATCGAGAGGAAACACGAAATAAGCTAAGGAGCCTTCGGGCTCCTTTTTTTGTATTCCTGATTTGTCATCAGGAGAAAGATAATCGGCAGTATCGCCATGGAATTGATAACAAGAAGAGCGATAAACCAGCTCTTCTTTTCCATACGAGCAGCTCGCCACATGGCAAAGCCACGAAAGACAACATCGACTATAGCGACAATGAGCAGAAAGCCCATCACACTATTCATGTTATATGCGTTCATCAGGAAGTCCTTGTTCTGTGCCAGAATTGATAAGTTTTCCATCATGAAAAGTAGTGTATCATACTGATATGAAAAAACTACTCCTCACTCTCCTCGTTCTTCTTAGCCTCCCCGCACTGCTGTTTATTTACAACCCATCTATGCACCTTGGTGCAATTGGACTAATGCTCGGAGCTATCGGTATGACGATTTCTCCAGTAATCCTCTACACCGTGCTCTTGCTGTATGTGAAGCAGAAGTGGAAGTAAGCGTAAATTTGACATATTTAAATATAAGTATAAAGTATATCTAGTTCTTTCACATTACAATCAACCGACACCTTTTAGTAGTGGTGCTTCGTTTCTCATAAGAGTTTCTGTGTTTCCTGGCTTGTTCCCTACTTGCCAGTCATTCATGCACAAGGAGTTTAGAGATGAATCGTAGACAAGAATTAGAAGAGATCAACAAGGTTTCGAATCGTCAGCAAAGACTGCATCTGCTCGTCGCAAATCAGTTCTTTGATGCAGCCACAAAGCTCATTAAAGATGCAGCGGAATCCGGCATGGTGTTCTTTTACTACGACTGGCACAATCCGCAACGTGTGTGTCAACCACTAAAGCGTTGGAGTAAAGGAGATGCCGTATGCGGCATATTCGTTGTCATCCATGACAACACCAAACTCGAGAAGAGCCGAGAAAAGGACGATTCGGAAATCGTTTTTGAATTCGGTTGGGAACGTGAAGTTCTTAACTGGAGTTCAAATGATTCATTCGAACTGGCGTACAAGGCATTCTTGCTCGCCCAAGTTCGTCCACTGAATCACTGGACGCTTAGGCAAGCGGAGGGGACTGGTCGCATCGTGCGTCGCATGCTTGAAGCATCTGATCCCGTTCGACGAGAACTAGAAGCGATGCATCTAGTCTTTCATGTCCGCAGAGCAGAGTTTGGTAAGATAACGCCATATCTCTCTGATATCGCAGAATTCGATCGGGAGCGTATAGTGACCAAATTGGGAACAGACTACTGTCTTCTTATAGAATGGATCAGCAGTCAGTTGCAATTTCTCGGTTGGAGTAAATCTCGCATTCGCAAAGAGTTCCTAGAATGGATTTACCTCCAAAAAGGGACTTGGGCAGGATACATGGAAGCCATTGCACTCTCTGATGTCTTTGATGACCATGATCCCGCATTGTCCGTAGCCTTACAAGTCTGGCTTCAGGACAAAATGAGAGACATCGTCATGCATGTTCTCGATCGGCGAGATGCAGATGAGTTCAGGGCGTACAATGCCCTCTTCAAGATTGCTGATCTATTTGGTTCTGTTGGCGTCCTGAAGAAGGCGCTTATAACCCAGATGGTCGCTGGTCACGCTACGAATGCAGGGAAAGTAGTCACAGAATTCGGTGTTGCCATGGGCATTACTGGAATCTCTGCTGAATCCCAGGCTGCGACATGGGAAAAACTTTGCACATGCGCAGTTCATTCTGCAATGCAAGACGGCAAGTACCGCATTGCATGCGAAATTGTCGAAAGATGGAATGTGTGCACAGGATTGCAAACTGAACTCAAAGAAAAGATGAAACTGCTCCAACAGTAAAATACAAACTTGTCGATTGATTCGAAGAACTAACGACGTCACTCCTCTGTATCGAGTGGCGTCTTTTTTATGGTGGGCGATTCAATCTGTTTTCTGAACTACGCCTAGCTCTTTTCTCGAATCACTTTCTCTATTTGCCTACAATTTGCATAATCCCACGAAGCTCCTTTGTCTTTAAATCCCTGTGAAAGCCAAAATGGCAAACTGCTTTTAACAGCATCTGCCCTCAGTCTTTGTACATGCTCTGGCATTGACTGTTCAAACCGTTGGAGCAATCTTTGCCCCAATCCCCTTCGTTGATAGTTGCAGTTCACAACTAACCCTCCCACTTTAACCCAATCATATTGACGAGAATCATCACCTATATAGCCACTTGAAAATCCAACGACTCGATTATTATATTTAGCATATGCCCATAAATGTCCATCCCCTTGTCGTATATCAGGAGCCATTCCACTACTCCACGCTTGTACATATTCTTTCAGACCACCACTAAATGGTAAATTTTGTCGATCTGTATCAATCGCTACATCATCATCGGTAAATGGTACGTTGACCATAATTCTGTTCGCTTGTGCCAAAAAACCATAGGTAATGATTGCCAAGTTATTCCAAATCAGTTCCTCCTGCTCATCAGATACCTCAATTCCTTCTTCCAGTGTAACTACAGATGATACATCGATTAGACCATTTTTTTTCTCAATCGATTCGTCCAATTCCACTCCTCTGTACTTCATAGAACGTACAAAGCAATCACGAATTAGTGCATATACATCGCCAATAGAAAAATCCTTCTTCCCTGTTAATTCCATAATACTGTTAATTCTGGATTTTATGCAGGATCTCATCGTGTATGGAGTCCATGTATAATCTTTATCTCTTTCATATCCACCTTCCACAAATGCAGCAGAGCCAATTTTCCATCTTGCTTCCAAAGCATCTAGCTCTTGTGTCATATTGGTGTTTTGAGATGGATGCCATTCATCAAAAACTTCCACTACACGTTCTGCATTCTCATCTACCCCACTCAATGGATCTTCAACCTTACTGCGATGTCTTCTGTTATTTATCATTTGAGCATCAAAATCGAGATGCCAATCATTCCAGTACTCTTCTAGCCGATCTGATAATGTTGCAGTATCCATAAGTGGGCAGATAATAATTTATTATTTCATTATGTCAACTACAATAAAGCGCCTTACATAAGCCATAAATTGAATGGAGGGCCACACAAGACTTGAACTTGTGGCCTCTACATTATCCACCTTCGACGAGGCTATGGTGGACAGGTCAGTGTCGCGCTCGAAATACACAAGCTTCCAAGGACCTTTGTTCCTGGTATACGAAGCAAAACCATCATTTAAATTATGTTGTCATAGTACATATTCTCTTTCGTAATGATGGTGGGCGACACAAGACTTGAACTTGTGACCTCGACATTATCAGTGTCGCGCTCTAACCAGCTGAGCTAGCCGCCCACTAAGCCTGCCTAGGTTAGGCAGAATTACCCTCTAGGTCAACTAAAGGGCATCGGATTTGATCCATCCAATGAAGCTTTCAAATGTTGGTGCATACGGAAAATTCGTCTCACCATTGACATCAATATCTGCCACAGTCCCTGTAACGACATCGAGTGTAAAGCTGACACTATGGTCTTTAGTAGCTGTAGAGAAAACAATATCTGATACACGTGCCTGATTCGGAGCAAATGCCGTAATCGCTGTCTGAACAGTAAAGAGAGCACTTGTCTCAGAAAGCATGCGATAGGCAGCTAATTCCACCTCCTCCGGCAATAGAACAACAGTAGGCTCCTTTGATGCTTCTGCAATTTCTGGCTCAGGTTCAGGTGGCGTCACCTCAGGTAACGAACTGACATCAATCGCTTGCATAGCTGAAATATCCTTCTTGGCCTCCTTCATACCCGTCGTCACCTCTGGCGATGCCTCAATGAGGTACAGGAGTGTCTCCTGAAGCGACCGTGCACGCACAGGATACCCAAGAGATTCATACATGGAAATAAGTGGAAGATGTGCCTGCGCGATATGTTCCGTTAGTAAAACAGGATCTCCGACCTGCGTAAGAACATCGATGAGAGATGCCTTGTACCGCTCAAAGATAAACGGAGAAAACTCCTGTTGGGTAAGAGCACTGAAGGGCAGGAGAAACAGTCGTGTCAGCTGTGATTCAACAGACACATCCGGACCAAACATGCTCCAGGCAATCTCCTGATAGGCAGGATGGAACGATGCTGCCATCCAGAGCGATTCGTCTGTTACAAGCTTCTGCAAGAGCTGCATACGTAGCGGTGTTTGGTCTGCAGTAGTCTCCGAAAGCAACTGAGCAATCTCGCGTGCATCAACATCATCGCGCTCCAAAACGTCACGCGGCTGCTTCACGAGTGCAAGGTCTTGCGTTTTACGCGCCATAAATGTATCCGGAAGACGATGTGGAGTGCGTGCACGCATCCACAATGCAAATCCACTGGTAAGTGGTTCAATTGCAGCATCGGTCGACCACTGCATGCCAGACGGTACAATCATACGCTGGTCGCCATACAAAACAGCAACCGGCGCGTTCAGTCCAGCAACAGTAAGCTTGCCGTCGCTATAGCTAACATATGCAGAACCTGTGAGCAGTGTAAGGACAGCATCCCCCGCATAGACCGTAGCGATACGTTCCGTTGAAAGCACCAGATCGCCGTCTTCTAGGGAAAGCACACCCTCTTTTTCCTCAAACGATCCACGATACAAAACACCATAAATACCAGAGGGCAGCGAGAATCGCTCTTCACTCCCCGATACAAACATGGCAGGAAGGCTTTGCGGCTGCAAAGATAGACACGAAAGCCCTATAAGGGCCAGGAAGAGAGGCAATGCCACAAGATGTCTATGTTTGTGCATAAATCTCTCTATTATAGCACATTTTAAGCAAATAATGTACCCTCATTCATATGCGCATACTTGGCATAGATCCGGGACTCGCCACAATCGGCATGGGACTGGCAGATGGTACAATACAGGAGCCTTGTGCCCTTGAGTGGCTGACAATAGAGACCAAGGCAGGGCTGCCACTCGCTGAGAGGCTCCGGGAAATTGAAGACGACCTGAATGCCTACCTGAAAGAGATGCAACCGGAGCTAGCAGTTATTGAAAAGCTCTATTTCTCCGTCAATGAGAAAACTGCTCTCGATGTAGCGCAGGCACGCGGTGTGATACTTGCAACAGTGGCACGTACGGGCATTCCCATTATCGAACCGACACCACCGGAACTCAAAAGTTGTATTACTGGAGATGGATCTGCCGATAAAAAGCAGATGCAACAAATGGTGAAAATGCTCTTTCGACTCGACGAAATCCCCCATCCCGACGATGCAGCGGACGCCCTTGCGCTCGCCGCCTTCGGCCTCTTTCAAGGTAAGTCTGCATCACTAATTGCATAGCTCTTTCCGCTATCCTCTTTCCGCTATCCTCTGCTGCCGTAAGGCAGGCTCCATCTCCCACACCTTTGCTCCGTGGAGATTGGTCGGAACATGTGTAGACGTAATAATCACCTGATGCGCCTCAAGCGAAGAAAGCAATGACGTTTGATGATGGTCATCAAGTTCCGAAAAAACATCATCGAGGAGAATGATCGGCTTCTCACCACGCTGCAACTCTAGGTAGGACACTTGAAGAAAAAGAAGAGCAAGCACTGCAGTGCGCTGCTGCCCGCGAGAGGCGAAGGTAGCAATATCCCTGTCATCAACGAGAATCTTCCAGTCGTCTCTGTGCGGACCAATGGTCGTTGATTGAATAATGATATCGCGCTCCTGAAAATGAGAAAGAAGATCAAGCATTTCTTGCTTTGCAGCTTCAAACGTACGCTCACTCCCTTTTCGCTCATAGCTCAGTATGGCATCACCCCAATCTTCTCCCAATCGATTGAGTTCCTCTGGAAGTGTGCATTGCAGCATTTCAATAAGCTCCAGTCGACGGAGCATAACTATCGTACCTGTCTCTGCAGCTTTCTCATCCCACACACCAAGATCGGTCCTTCGAGCTACGCCATCAGAGATTTTGCGCAGCAGTGCATTACGCTGCTTGAGTACCTTCTGGTACTGCATAAGTGTCTGCAGGTACTCTGGAGAAACCTGACAGAGAAGCTGATCGAGAAATGCTCTCCTATTTCCCGGAGAACCAGTGAAAAGTTCTAAGTCCTGCGGAAGGAAAATAACAGTAGGAAGCTGGCCAACCATCTCACCAATAGGCGTTTTCACATCGTTTACAAAGCAAACCTTCTGTTTGCGCGGTGAAATTTGGCTGACAACTTCAAACGACTTTTCTTCGCCATTATCGCAGTGCGCCCTTCCTTGAACTCGATAGAAATCTTCCCCCCAGGCGATAATGTCTGTCTCCTCTGCTTTATGGCATGACTTAGTCAGTGACAGAAGGGAAACTGCCTCTAAGATGTTTGTCTTGCCAACACCATTTGGGCCAAGTAAAACATGAACGTTATTCTCGCTAAAATCCATAACATGCGCGTCGTAGCTACGAAACTTCTGCAATGAAAGATGGCTGATGCGCATGGTTACGAAAGAAGAGAGATACCATCGTGATACAGTTGCAACACAAGGTCACGATAGGCTTTGCGCTTAATGTACTTAGGCAGCTCTGTGTGTGTTACCCAGACAAAGGCATCAATTTCCTCATCGTCTACTGTCACCTCCATATCCTGGGGTGCAGTCGCAAAGACATATTCAACCCGCTGACCACAGATGTTATCAGGACGAAATCGTCGATAACTCTTTGGAAAATCATACTGATATACATGATCACTGGTATCGATAATAGTCGGCTTGATGCCGGCCTCTTCTTGTATTTCACGAAGAGCAGCTTCCGTAACACTCTCGCCTTCCTCGCACCCCCCCTGAGGCAGCTGCCAAGCGTCGTTCTTACGTGGTTTATGCACAAGAAGCATCTCGTAGGCATCATCGCATTGCCGAAATACGGCAATAGAAGCACAGCGACGATACATGTCTTTAGTCATTGCAAAACACTGTACCGGATTTTATTTGCTGTGTCGCTCTTCTTTGAACTTAACGTCCTCTCTGCTCTTACAGACCGGACAGTACTTCTTGAACCCTTCGACGTGCTCTTTCCAGCCCTTGCCCTGTTTGTCCTGCTTATGAAAGCGCAGGGTACCCAGCCGGTTTCCCGACTTGGCACAAAACATTGCAAATACTGTGCGTTTACCTCGTGGCATATGGGCAGAGGATACGGATTTTTAGGCAGATATCAAGAAAAAACAGTATAATTGCATCATGTCAGAAAAATCGATATATGAGACACGCGCCGAGAAACTGCGGCAAGAAATTGATAACTACTGCCAAGAAATACCAACAGAGCAATTTTATGATGAAATGATGAAAATAAACGGCTTAATGCTACATGCAGCTAATTTCAAATATGACGATGGTTCTCATCATAAAGAATCTCAGGAGCGGTTGCGCCTCTACGTAGAAACACTACAACAAGCAAATATCTATACCTTCCACGTCTGGCTCCAGGCAAAAGATTACAAAAGCAATGGATTTCGATAGGCTACCCCATAGCCCCACTGTGGCCACCGTCACCGGCCTGCAGATAGCTAAAAACTGAATTAGCAGCAACCGCCCCCTCACCTGCAGCAGTCGCAAACTGAGCAAAGTGATTAGAGCCGCCACTCACATCTCCAGCCGCAAACACGCCTTTGATATTAGTCTGCAATGCATCATCGACCTTGAGATGCTTTCTATCGTCAAGCTTGCACCCAAGCTGCTCTGCTAGTGCTGTTGCTGGAATAGAGCCGACTTCGATAAAGACCCCATCAAGATCCAACGTGTCCGATCCATTATAGGGCGTATCAAGCTTCACGCCACTCACACGCTCTTCTCCAAGAATTTCGAGAACATTGGTATTGAGGACAAACTCCACGTTGTCTTTCTCATGCACCTTATCAACCCAGTACGGCTCTGCACGGAACTCATCCCGACGATGAATGAGGTACACTTTTGCCGCAACTTGTGCCGCAATGGCTGCGCCCTCGACAGCACTATCTCCACCACCGATAACGGCAACTGTCTTGCCTCTGTAGAAAAACGCATCACACGTTGCGCAGTACGTTACCCCCTTCCCAGAGAGTTCTGACTCTCCAGGAAGATCCAGGTGCCTCTTGTTTGATCCTGTTGCAATAATAAGTGCCTTGGCTTCAAGGGTATCTCCGTTTTGCATGGTGAGCACAAAGTGATCCCCTGCTTTCTCTGCATGTTCAACACGACCGGAAACATGGGCAACATTCTCAAAGCTCAGCGCATGATTCTTAAACTTCTCCATAAGATCTGGCCCCGCAATATCAATATCACCCGGCCAGTTCCCGACATCTGCGGCGCTCATTCCCATTCCTCCTTCCACCTCACCTATAATAACCGTATCAAGTTTGTAACGAGCACTGTAGATCGCTGCAGTGTACCCCGCACAACCAAGACCGATGATAGCAACGTCTTTCATTGCACTTGAGAGTAGACAATTAGATCCAACCACGCAACCGCATCGCATCCATCATACGCTTAATACCAACGGAAAACGCTGCTTCACGGTACGTCATATCCTGACGGCGTGCTTCACGTCGCACTGCTTTGTACGCATCAAGGATAACACGCTTGAGACGCTCATCGACGATGTCAGCCGTCCACTGCTCTCCACTTCGCCCTTGCGACCATTCGAAATAACTCACCGTAACACCCCCTGCATTTGCCAGAACATCGGGAATAACACGGACGCCATTCTTTTCAAGAATATCATCCGCCTCAGGGGTTGTAGGACCATTGGCAAGCTCAAGGACATACTTCGCCTGTATCTTGCCTGCATTCTCCTCTGTAATGACATTATCAAGCGCTGCGGGAATAAGAATGTCACAATCGCATTCAAGCAGTGCTTCGTTGCTGATGGTTTTTACATTATCGAGTTTCATACGATCGATATCGCATACTGACCCCTCGCAGTACTCCCCTGTCACAGATCCCGTCTTCTGTTTGTATTTATAAATACGAACAGGATCAAGTCCCTCAGGTGAATAGATGCCTCCTTGCGAGTCAGAGACCGCAACAATGTTATACCCTGCCTCATGCAGGTACTTCGCCATATGCGCACCAGCATTACCAAACCCCTGAAGAGCAACCTTGAGTTCCCGAGGTTCTAACGCCAAGCGATCGACCATTTCCTGGAGAATAAAGAACCCTCCACGTGCTGTTGCAGTATCACGGCCAAGAGAACCACCAAACTCTAGTGGTTTTCCTGTAATCATTGCAGGACTGTAGGTATGCGTTAGTTGCTCATACTCATCACGCATCCAGGCCATAATGCCAGGGTTAGTATTTACGTCCGGTGCTGGGCAATCGATATCGGGACCAAGATGATCCTGAAATGTTTTTACATACTCCCGTGCAATACGCTGCACCTCAGCTTTCGTTAATTCTTTTGGATTCACTTGGACACCGCCCTTGGCACCACCGAAGGGAATGTTCACAACAGCCGTTTTAATAGCCATGAGTGCTGCCAGTGCTTTTACCTCATCCTCATCTGCATCCTGATGAAAGCGAATACCTCCCTTAAACGGCCCACGAGCATTGTTAAACTGAACACGAAATGCATGATAGGCTTGGGTAGAACCATCGTCACGCGTAATGGTAATATCATTTTTATGAATATACTGCGGCTCGTTGAAGAGTTCGTTCGATCCGTCTTCAAGATCAAGATGTGTAAGCACCTTGTGCAGAGTAGTTTGAAAACGTGTGTACGGTGTAGAAGTAGCCATTATTGAGTGCAAGCAATGCAAAACCCACACACCTCACACACACCATCAAGAACTTTATGCTGAGCACGAAGTGAAGATTTTGTAATGTGCAGAGAGCGTAGTGGATCCACCTCTACCTTACGCCAAACAGAGAAATGCTCCTCTTCGTTGAGATGCTCATCGAAGTATACGTGTGCATCTTCTGAGGTCAGATTGTAATGCTTGCAGAGACCATCTTTCTTTGTCTGAGATACCTGCGGAAGTGTAAGCTCCATAGCGTACATAGCTGTTACTCCATCCTCAAAACTACCACTGGCAAGTTCCTCGAGTTCAGATACAGCTTCTTTTGTCAGAGTGTGTGGTTCATATGCATCAAGCTCTTCCTCTGTAACACCAAGGCTGCTTGCAAACCGCTTCCAAAGCTCAATGTGCTCTGTCTCCTCTTCGATGTTTTTTTCAATACTCGAAACAAGATCCGTTCGGCCACGCTCAATCGCACGATCTTTCACACGCGAAACAATACCGGGAACTGCTTTTGCCAAGTGGAAATATTCTTTGGCGTACAGCGCCAATTCTTCTTTTGTCAGCTCACCGTTATTCCACTTTTGTGCGTAGAAGTAATGCGTCAAAAGGCCATTGGAATGAATGTATTCATCGAGATGTGCAATAGAGATTGTAGACATACAATAGTGGTGAGAAAGTAGACGAAGAAAATGTAAAACTATCAACTATGAGTTGCAAGAAGATTCCCGATATACGAGATCGTGAGATAAGGTGCACACCATGGAAAGTGCAATATCAGAAGAACTGTTTTCTTGAATATGATGCAAAGTGCACATGAGGAAATCTCGAATGTCTCGTCGAAACAATGAGAGCATGTATTTGCGCCAATCGTGAGTATCCATATGCTCAAATGGAGTATGTAATACAGAAAATGAATTGATAAATGCCAAACGTTTTGCAGAAAAGTTATCGTGTGAAGCGCACTGACAAATAAGCATGGAATACTGAGGATCAAAAATACGTTGACGGATAAAGTTTCGCGTCTCTTTAATAAGCATTGTCCCAATGGAAAGAGAATCGCACACTGTCAGATGTGCACGTTGCATACGTATCTCAAGTGAAATCCCGCCACTCGTTTCCTCTGGAATATTGATAGAGAATTGATCCATAACACTGAGGGAAGTATAGGAGATATTGATCTTCAGCTCACCAGATTTATAATAGAGTTACTCTTCCCTCCCCTGCTCATGAAACGTCCATCATCCGCATCACTCATTCTCTTTGGATTCTCCCTTGGCTTGTTTGCTTCTACAAATGCTGCAACTCTTGGTTCAGCAGTATTTCCAGACGTGCCAGGTGGTTCCTATTTTGATAGTGCGGTTGGTGACATGTATGCACAGGGAATTATTACCGGATACGACAGCGGAAAGTTTGGACCAAATGATTATGTCACAAGAGGGCAAGTTGCTGTCATGATGCAACGCCTTCGCAATAGTATGCTAGGAATCAGTGTGAGTAGTAGGAGTAGCAGTAGTAGCAGTTCAACTCGTGTAACTTCCTCATCAAGTTCAAGCATTGCTACCGAAACATCAACAGATGCAGGAAACTTCCGATTTACTACAGGAAGCTTCAAAGCAGATGAAAATGACGGAACGGCAACAATTAATGTGATTCGCTACGGAGGAAATGCAGGAACAGTGTCAGTCCATTACAAGACAGAAGACAACAGCGCCACAAAAGGAAATGACTACAATGAGACAACAGGTACACTTACGTTTGAAGCAGGAAAAACATCCGGATCATTCGAGGTGCCAATTGTGGATGACAATGAAGCAGAAGGAAACGAGACGGTTCTGGTTCACCTCGAAACCCCATCTGGTGGAGCAAGTCTCGGCACACCGGTAACAGCGACACTGACGATTGTGGATGACGATGAAGGCACTGGAACATCGGCAGACCCAGACAATAGCAACGGTGTGTTTGTCTTTTCTGCGGGGAAATATGAAATTGGAGAAAATATGGGATCGGTCACCGTGACCATCGAACGCAAAAGTGGTAGCTCGGGAAGTGCATCCGTCCAGTACGAAGCAAAGAACGGAACTGCAGACGGTAACAACTACGATTCCATACCTGCAACATCGGTTACATTCGCAGCTGGAGAAACAACAAAGACATTTACTGTGAATATCACAAATAATAGTACCATCAATGGAAACAAGACGGTGAACCTTCGCCTCCTCTCCCCGTCAGGCGGAGCAACACTAGGAAGCCTAAGCACAGCAACGCTCACCATTGTTGATGATGAGGTAAAGGCATTTAGCAACGGTGAATTCCGTCTTGCAGAAGACACATATGATATTGGCGAAGGGCAGTCACTTATCGTGACCATTGATAGAATACAAGGTGCCAAGGGAGAAGTGACTATCGACTATGCAACGCAGAATGTTCTTGCAAAGGCTGGGCAAGACTTTACAGAAACGAGCGGAACACTCACCTTCAAAGAAGGAGAAGCACAAAAATTAATTACAATCCCAATTCTTGACGATAGCAACAATGACCCGAATGAAACGTTTAAGTTCAAGATTAGCAATGCAACGGGTGGTGCTTCTGTCGGTAGCCCCGATACGACAACTGTAACGATTTATTGATTATCGTCCTCCGAGTATTCTAGTATTCAGACATCCCCTCTCTTGCCGGAGTGGCGGAACCGGTAGACGCGCACGACTCAAAATCGTGTGGGATCACTCCCGTGAGAGTTCAAGTCTCTCCTCCGGCACCATGAGGATCGTAGTTTGGAAAAAATCCTGACTTGCCATCTGGCCCTCTCCCCTCCCGGAAAAAACCAATTCTTTCTAGTGATGCGTAGAGGCGCTTCAATTTTTTATCTCCAAAGTTAGTAATATCAAGAAGATCTTCACGTGTTTTCTCGAGGACATCCTGCACAGTATACAAACCTTGCCCATTCAAGGGGTTCAAAATGTCTGCATTCAAGCCAATCTCCCCAAGTGCCAAATCAAGACATTCCTGTATGTGAGCATCCTTGCTCTCTATACGAGGCAAGGAAGATGTCGAAGGATGCCGAATGTTATCAGGTGCCATAGTACAAAACAATATCACACATGTAACGAACATACAAAAAAGCCCCCGGCGAACCAGGGGCAACGTGCCATTTCATGTACACAAGTGAGCAAGTAAACAGCGTGCCAATAACTATGAGGATCCATAGGAATCCCAATAGCTTCATAGCACCCACATCTTGCCGGCTCCATACACTGACGATTCCAATGACGAACGACATGAGCCCTCCTACAACGAGGAGAGCAGAGGCATAGAACCACATTTCCTCATACATAGCATTCCTCCTATACTGAAATGACCGGACCAAAAGTATAGTTTCCTATACAGGAAATACAAGAAGTTCCGCTACAATTTAGCGGTGAAGCACTACGAAACCTTCGTCTTCGACTCCTATTCCTATACGCCAGAAACAGGCGAAATTCGCCTGCGTTATACATTAGACGACGATATAGCATTTACAGAGGTGCTTGAAGTGCCACGGGGAACATATGGAAAAACCCGAGAGGAACTCGAATCAGCCCTCTTTTCCCTGCATCTTGCCGGCGGTGCCAGTTACTACAAAACCTGCTGCCCAAAGAAGATCGACATTCGATCGGGAACCCTTAGTAGGGAGCAAGCCACGTTCTGGGACAGTGTGTACGAAAACGGCCTTGGAGAATTCTTTTTTGAAAATAAGATTGATTTTAGAAATCTGATAAATTTTCCGAGTTCCCCAGTTTCCCAGTTTCCCAACCCGCCCTCGAAAAGCAGCACTGGAAAAACCCTCATCCCCATTGGCGGCGGCAAAGACTCACTCGTGACCATCGAAATGCTTCGGAAAGATGAGCGTAAACATCTCACCTTACTTCGCATGGGAAGTCACCCTCTTATCGATGAATGCGTTTCTGTAACAGGACTCCCCTGTATCACCATTAAACGCAAACTTCCTCGCAAGCTCTTTGAGATGAACGAGCAGGGTGCACTCAATGGTCATGTGCCAATTACTGCCTACCTCTCTGCACTCTGCGTATTCATTGCCAAGCTCATAGGCTTCGATGAAATTGCTATGAGTAACGAAAAGAGCGCAAACGAAGGGAATGTCGAGTACCTCGGTAAGGAAATTAACCACCAGTGGAGCAAGAGTGCGGAATTTGAAACCATGTTTGCCACCTATATCAAAAACTGTGTCGATCCAGATCTCAAATACTTCAGCGCACTCAGACAGATGACCGAACTAGAGATTGCCGGAGAGTTTGCCAAGCTCCCGCAATACTTCCACTGCACGACAAGCTGTAACCGTAACTGGAAGATTGCTGGAGAAAAGCATGACGAGCGCTGGTGTGGAACATGTCCAAAGTGCACATTTGTCTTTGCACTCATGGCTGCACACCTCAAGAAAGATGCTGTACTAAAGATATTTGAAAAGAATATTTTTGAGGACACATCAACAATTCCCCTCTTCAAACAACTCCTTGGTTTGGAAGGCTTTAAACCATTTGAGTGTGTAGGTACACCAGAGGAAACTGCAAAAGCATTTGGAATGATTGCAGATCGAGGCGAATTTGATGACACGCCAGTCATGCAGATGTACCGTGAATCACAATGAATATTTGCGACCTCAGTGGCAAATCAGTCTGTATTCTTGGCTATGGAAGAGAAGGTAAAGCCATGGTAGATGCACTAGAAAAGCACGCTCCTAATTGCAAAATAGTTATTGCAGACAAAAGCAATGAATTACCCGTCACGAATTACGAAACACAATGTGGAGACCAGTGGCTGCATCACCTAGATCGCTTTGATGTTCTCATAAAATCACCGGGCATTCCCCCAAGTCAATTGGTAACTGTTAACAGTCAATTGCTAACGAACTCCACACAAATCTTCCTGGACTCTATCGACCCGCGCGCACTCGTTATCGGCGTCACCGGGTCAAAAGGTAAAAGTACAACCGCTAGCCTAATCCATTGTATTCTCAAAGAAGCGGGAAGAAAGACAGTACTCCTTGGAAACATCGGAGATGCAGCAGTTGCTCATATCGATGAAATCGATGAACACACAATTGTTGTCCTCGAAATGAGTAGCTACCAACTCATGCAGCTCAGTCGAAGTCCGCAGATTGCCGTTGTTACGAGTTTTTTTCCAGAGCACCTTAATTATCATGGAACACTGGAGGAATACAAAAACGCAAAAAAGCACATCACCAAATTTCAAACACCGGATGATACCGTGTTTTACTATGCACATAACGACGGAGCTTCTGATATTGCATCATTATCACCCGGCACAAAAACACCATATGACGATGCAGATTCTCCCATTGCTGTACACGATACAAAGCTCATGGGAATCCATAACCTCTTTAACATTGCCGGTGCATCGAAAGTAGCAAGGCACCTCGGCATTGAGGATGCAACCATCATCAAAGCTGCAGCGCACTTTGAAGGCTTGCCACACAGACTCCAGAGCCTTGGAGTACATCAAGGGATTCACTGGATTGATGACGCTATCTCCACAACTCCGGATTCAACCATCGCAGCTATTAAAGCACTAGAGCCAAACGTACACATCCTTATTGCAGGAGGACAAGACCGTGGAAGTGATTTTACACAGCTTGGTGCAGCCATTGATTCCTCATCCATTGAACACGTGATTGTGCAGGGGGAAACAGGCCAAAAGATCGCCGCAGCAATCAATAAAAAAACTATTCACGCGGTGCAATCAGTTACAGAAGCTGTGCAACTCTCTGTTCAGCTTTCAGCTTTCCGCTCTCCTCTTTCCACTTGCCTTCTTTCCCCCGCATCTCCAAGTTACGATCTATTTACAAACTTCGAAGAAAAAGGCAAAGTATTCAAAGAAGCTATATTCAAACTTCCTCAATGTCCCTGAAATCGCTTGGTAATGTCGTACGAAATTACACACTAATCGGTGTAATGCTCACAATAAGCTGGGTGCTCTCCAGTCACTTTACCCGTAGTGCGAGTGACGCGTTTTTTGCATCACGCGAGCAAGGAGAAACGCTCTTTATTCTCTGTGGCATTGTTATCATCTTTACGCTGGGGTTCATCATCTATGAACTTGCAAAACCAACACCGATCCCCTCGTTTGTCCTTGCTGTCATCTTTGGTCTGGTATGCAGAGATATTCTCAGTATTATCACAGATAATCCCGTCACACTTACAACGCTCATTGTTATTGGATCTGTCCTCATTCTCTTCGAAGGAGGTCTTGAGACACCATTCATGAAATTTCGCAGCCTCATCGGACCCATTCTGTCTCTTGCGTTTTTTGGCACCATCATCAATGCAATGCTGTTTTCCTACCTCCTCGTCTTTCTAACGGAGATCTACGGCATCGTTATGCCAATACCAGCAATCATCCTCCTTGGTGCCGCAATTGCATCGACAGACCCTGCAGCAATTATTCCTAGTCTGCAAACACTCATCTTTAAAAAATCTCGTGTAAAGCACATTGCCATTAGCGAAAGTGCGATTAATGACGTTGTTGGCGCGGTTCTTGTCGGCATCTTTTTGACATTCTTTTTTGAAGGACATATTCCCGAAACCGTTGCAGATGCGTACATGAATTTACTGAGCATTGGCAATGCTACTCGCATTGTCCATGCGCTCATCATCGGCACTGGTGTTGGTCTTACTGGATTTGCTGGACTTCACCTATGGAACCAATGGAAAGCACGGATGCACACTGATACTGGCTCCGATGCAGCCCTGTTTATTGCGGTACCCATTTTTTGCTATCTCCTTGCATCCGTCCTAGGAGGAAGTGGCTACCTTGCTGTCTTTCTCTGCGGACTCTTCTTTCATATTCGTGCACACTTCACGCATGTGGAGGAATACTTCACACAAACCATAGAAGGCTTTATGAAGCCAATCATCTTCATGCTTCTTGGAGCTATGGTCCCCCCAGAAACACTTGCGCAGTATGCACACATCGGCATTGTCTCAGGGCTCTTGTTTATGTTTGTGTTACGACCATTTATTGTACTACTAACCCTGTCCCCATTTGTCTTTGGGAAAGAGAGACTCAGCTGGTGTGAACTCCTCTTCCTCTCCTTCGTTCGTGAGACGGGTGTTATCCCCGGCGTGCTACTAATTACCATAACAATTACTGGTATGCCCGGCAGTGAAATGATTATGGCAATTGGCCTCTGGGTTATTCTCTTAACCCTTGTTATCGAGCCACCAATTACCCCTCTACTTGCCTGTAAGTTAGGACTTGCCAAAGATGCATCTGGTCTACCGAAGCGCAAACATTCCGGACCAGTTGCAGTGCTCTGCTCTCGAGGTTACTCCTTCCCCGAGCGTATGCAGACAGTCGTCAACTGGGCGGATAGTCATCATGTCGCCAATGTCATCCTCCTCCACTGCCCAGAAGAACGCTTCTCGCGCGACTTTGCAAATGATGTGAAGAAACGTGCAGAAGCACTGTTTCGTTCTATCAATAAAAAACGTATCGCAAACGGACAAAAAGAAATCACCTTTGAAATTCTCTGCGGACCAGGTCTACTGCAAGATAACATTGATAGCCTCATTGAAGGCGGCGACGTTTCTATTATCTTCGTTGGTGCTAAAATGCTTGATTACCGTATGGATGATGTTAAACGGCTTAATACGCCGTTTTTCTTTATGCCTTGAAATGTAAAGAAAAATTGCTATTCTGGACTCATGGAGCTATCACCCGAAACAATACGTGATTACTATAATCTCCTTGGAGACCCTAGTCATGATCCAAAATCATTCGAAAAAAACCTCAAAAAAGAAAAACAAAAGACGTCTCCGTTTGCCACAGTACACGCTGATGCTCAAGAGAAAATGCGTATTCTACTAAAGCTTGAAGAGGATTCCTGTCGGCGGCTTGGAAAGTTATATGCTACTCCCCGTTCCCAACGATCACCTTCGCAGGCCGAATAACTCGACCATTAAACGCATATCCTTCTTCGAGTACCTGTACAACCGTATCGTGTTCCCCAGGAGCAGCTTGTAATACTTCGTGTCGCTCGGAGTTAATGGCTTCGCCAAGAACATCTAACTTCTGCAAGCCAACGGTTGAAAGATCTGTCATGAGCTGTTGTTCGGTTGCCTGCAAACCTTTCACCCAGTCATGCTCTGCCAGCTCTTCGGGTAAATGGTCAAACGCACGTTGAAAGTTATCTATAGTGGGTAAAAGCTTCTCGATAAGTCCAAGCATAGCAAATGTACGCATCTCCTTTGCCTCTTTTTCCATGCGAATTTTTGCATTCTGGAGATCTGCTTGCGCTCTAGCAGCCATGTCTTTCAACTTTGCGATTTCATCGGACATGACTGTATGATACCCACGGCTCTACGTAGGTCAAAATGATTACTCCTCTTCTCTCACTTGTTGGCGGTTTCATTCTCCTCATAAAAGGTGCTGATTGGCTAGTCGAAGGTGCCTCGTCCATCGCAAGACGTATTGGAGTTAGCGACCTTGTTATTGGGTTAACTGTCGTCTCATTTGGAACATCAGCTCCAGAACTCATTGTTAACATTGTCGCCAGCTTCCAAGGAAGTGCAGATATCGCCATCGGCAACATCGTCGGTTCGAACATATCTAATACACTCCTTATTCTCGGTATTAGCGCACTCATTGCTCCGCTTGCAGTACAGAGAAGTACCGTTCTCAAAGAAATCCCCTTGATGCTCCTGGCATCACTCACGCTACTCATCATGGCAAATGACAGTATTGTTGATGGATATCAACTCTCCGAGCTAAGCAGAAGCGATGGACTCGCATTTCTCGGCTTCTTTATCATATTTATCTACTACACATTTGGGCTCGCCAGCCTAAAACAAGAAGATGGGCACACGAAAGAAACGAAGCCGATATGGCTTGCATTAGTCATGTTTATCGTAGGACTTATTGGACTCGGTGTTGGCGGTAACTGGGCAGTCAATGGTGCAACTGCTATTGCACTCTCACTTGGTATTTCCGAAGCACTCGTTGGTTTAACTATTGTTGCTGTTGGAACAAGTTTGCCAGAGCTTGCAGCATCAAGCGTGGCTGCTTATAAAGGCAATACCGATATTGCTGTTGGCAACGTTGTCGGAAGTAACATCTTTAATATCTTCTGGATCCTTGGACTTTCTGCAGTCATTAAACCTCTCCCCTTCCAGCCTGCTATTAATGCAGACCTTCTCGTCGTTGTTGCCTCTGCTATTTTACTCTTTTTCCTGGTGCACAACGGGCAACTCCACAGACGCTTGTTTGTTTGGTGGAAGCAGGAGCGCGACTACATCATCCGCAAGTGGGAAGGTGCCGTGCTCCTGCTTTGCTACGTTACATACATTGCATATATTGTGTGGAGAGATATGCAATAGGTGATTGTTTACTATTATTCAGTAATCGTAACCATAACATGCATATCTTTGTGTCCTTTTCCGCAAGGAACGGAGCAAATTGCGCCAAATGTACCAACGGTATCTGTTGGAAGCATGACGTCAACTGTTTCCCCAAGAGGAACCTTTACGTTCACACCAAGTTCGGGAATAGCAAGGCCGTGAACTCCACTGACACCCGTAATGCGTAGGACCACCTCTTCACCCTTTTTTGCAGAAATGGCATCTGGGGTAAATGCCCAGTCTGTTGCATCAATTCCAATAATGCGTGCGTCGCTGTGCATCATCATATCAACGGCAGCAGCATCGTCATGCATCATGTCATCCTGATCGTCCTGATCGTCCATGGTCTCTTCCATAGTTGTATCGTCATCAGCATCATCGTAGTCTGGTGCTTCATGACTACATGCGGCGAGAAGAAGTAAAGAACCTGCAATAGCAATCATTCTTTTATTCATAAGAAAAAGCGGAAAATAATACGGCGAAATCGTACGCAGAAAAACGATGCATGGCAATAAAGTAAGGGCCATTCTTTACCAAACAATCTTGCACCGCAGACTGCATAACGAATACAATCAACTCATGGAAGATTTCTCAGATGAATACATGTTGGAGGGTAAGTTGATGGAAGAATTATATCAACAGGCAATTGCTACCAAGCAACAGATAGGTAACGCCCAACAAGGTATATCTGCGATTGTCGCATCACTCCAGCTTCCCATTGGGGACGATGCCGATTTCAATAAACAAACACTGGAACAATTGGCAACTCTGCAACAACAGGTTAATACTGCATATGCCAACTGGGAACAAGCAATTGCAAAGGGAATGGCAAAGATGCCAAAAGATGCACAAGAAGAAATACGCAATCACCCTGCAGCATCGCAATATGCTAGAGCAGTCTTAAACATGCTAGCTCCTGATGCCGAAGAAACCTGTCCGTTTATTGTTGAAGAGGAAGAAGTATGAGGGTGGTGCCACGAGTATGCCTGCTTATTTTAATGGATGAAAATATTGGTCAGATTGCTGCAAGAGCTTTCCTTTTCTTAAATGATTTACACCTGAGCAACCGATGCACGAATTTTTGCAACAATATCCTCGTGTGCTGGTCTTTTATTGACTTCCGCTGCTAGCGCAGGAACAAGTTGGACTACCAAGTCCATGTCTTCATTTGTAACAGATGAGTGCTGCAAAATTTGTCTGCCTGCTTGAAGTTGTAAGTTAGGTGCGAGTGTGCCCATATTCTCCATCACAATCTTGAAGCCTTCTTTCCAGTCACCTTCGAGGATGGCTCTAGCAGCTTCAACACTGTACTCGGGCAACTGAGCAGCTACTATTTTTCCGTTTCCATGGCAGCCAGCTTCTTTGGCATTCTCCCAAGCTATCTTACGCGTCTCCTCATCTACATGGGGATGGACGATGACATCTGCGTAATGTCCGTTCCGCTTGTCGTGTCCAACCATGTATTCACTGCCTGCATTTTCAGCAATGTACCTTCCAAGTCGCGCTGCAAGTTCTTCATCAGCTCCATCATTCATAAACTCAGTGAGTGTCTGGAAGTACGGTGCTACATCGGTAGAACTAAGAACGGGGTAGTTAAACCGCCTGCCATATACTCTGCGCCCATTCTCTTCTTCCTTAGCTCTGGACTCTTCTTCTTGACGCTTCTTGTCACCTACATCTTTTTCATCACGCCTAAGAATAGCATCGAACAATTCACCAGCATTCTTTGGAACAGACTGCATTGATTTTGCTAAGTAAGTTCGGGGAGCTTGCTGTTGCAAGATTTCAGATGCAGTCCTCCTATGGCTAGGCACATTTGCATACACCACACTTGCGCCACCCATGTGTCTCCAATAACCCCAACTAATATCGTTCTCATCCCTCGTACATAGACGTTCAGCAGCCTTACCTTGCATTTCTGGCTTTGGTGGATTCAATGCAATTTTTTTCAAGAGGTTATCAGAGCAACCACCAGATTCCGTAATCTCATAAGCTCTGTCACTGTACTCAGGATGATTGTACAGAAGGTCTTCAAGGAACTTGTCAGAGAAACGCAGACCCCTAGCTTTAGCCAGAACCGAATCAATTCTACTGGATGCTTTCTTGGCTTCTTCGCTTTTAGGAAACTTGGCAATAATTGCTCTGCAACATTCAAGCTCCTGTGGTAGTCGTTCAGGATCTTCATCAAGCTCTAGCAACGCTTTTGCAGCATCTAAAGCTACTACATCTTCCTCAAGAGCTTGAAGCAGGTACGTTCTACTTTTGTAGCCCTTGAGTCTTTCCAGCATCTCATCCTTCATGTCAGGTACTTTGGACAACATGTAATGAGTCCAATATGCGCGTGGCAGCCTGTCGGTTCCTCCGCTGTTCTCTGCAATCAAACTTTCTGGATCAAGTCCGTAGCAGTACCGATTATAGAAAATGTCCAATCCCATCTCTCGTAGATGAGGATTGCTAACAATGACATCTGGCAAAGCCTCACGAAACTCCTTGGCGGTAACCCTTCTCTCCCAATCACCAATTTTTATTTCGCCCATCCATATTCCGAGTGCCACCAATGCAAGCTTGGTGTCGCTCCTCATCATTGAAAGCAATTCTGAATCACTAAGATGGTTAGAGCCTACCTCCGAACGAGCAAGCTGATTAAACAATTC